>ONVI01000067.1 GCA_900321275.1 uncultured Eubacteriales bacterium
TTGGCCAGGCGCTGGTCTGGTACAAACCCACCCCACAGCAAAACAACATGCGCCCTCCGGTCAGCGGGAAACCTGACCGGAGGGCGCGAAACGGAGAACCCCTCAGATACAATGCATGTATCTGAGAAGCTTTTTGAAGGGGCGCGGCTGCACAATGAATACCGAAACGGCGGAATCCAAGCTCAGGAGTGAAGGAAAAACGCGGCGAAGCGCCTCTTGCCTGTAACCATCGGCTATGATACCGGGGAGCGGATTTCCGCGCCAGTGTTGCGACACTGGCGTTGGAATGACAGGGGTGGACTGAATAGACAAATAACCCCTGCTTTTTCGAGGCCCCGGCATCTATACGGTCGGGATGATCGAGAAGCCGGTCGAGAAAGAAAGCCCGGAGAGAAGCTTACCTTGCCGACTCTCCGGGCTCGTTTGTGATTTGTATACAGTCAATCATAATGCTTGTTGCGCAATCTCTGCTCAAATGCTTCCTTCGGGAGTGGTTTGTCAAATAAAAAGCCCTGAACCATGTTGATGTTGACGCTCTTCAAAAACTCAACCTGTTCCCAGCTCTCGACGCCTTCCGTAATCACGCTCATGTCCAGTTCCCTGGCCATTTTTGCCACATTCGATACGACTACACTGTCACGCTTTGTATCGGTATGCCCGTCAATGAACGATTTATCAAGCTTGAGAACGTCCGCCGAGAAATCCCTCAGAAGATTCAGAGAGGAATATCCTGTCCCAAAGTCATCGATTGCCATGGCAATCGATGATTCGTGCATTTCACGGATGAATTTGCTGAGCCGGTCATTTTCTTCCTCGCTGAGGGTTTCCGTGACTTCCACCTCAATATAGTGCTTGGGAATATCATAAGCTTGAAGGATATCCTTTATTCTTCCGGAGAACCCGGGATCCGCCAGGTTCCTGCGGGAGAAATTCGTGGAGATGCGCACAGGCTCGATTCCGGCGTCGATCCATTTGCGTATATCCTTGCATACCTGCTCGAAGATATAGAAATCCAGCAGGCAGATGCTGTCGCCGGTCTCAAGAATCGGGATGAATTCGCCCGGGGCTATCGTCATTCCGTCTTTTACCCAGCGCACCAAAGCCTCAGCGCCGACAAGCTTTTTGGTTTTCGTGTTGACCTTCGGCTGATAATAGGGCCTGAACTCATCATTCTTCAAAGCCTCGGAAAAAACGGACAGTATCTGCTTTTGACGGATAGCCTTGCTGTGCATTTCCGGTGTTGAGAATAAATAAGGCACGTGCTTTTCGTATTTGGCTACATTGAGCGCCGTCGAGCATCTTCCGAGAATTCCCTCGCTGTCTATATCATCCTCGATATCAAGACATCCGGCGACTGCCTGCAGCGTGGCCATTTCCTCCTGCCCATTGACGTTCGCGAGAACACTCACACCCTCGGTCAGTTTCAGCACGGAATCCGTCTTGTCCTTATGAACCAAAAGAATGAAAGCGTCTCCGGATAAACGCCCCGCGCATTCATCTTCATCGGCATAGGACGAAAGAAGCTCCGCAAAGCGGACGATGATTTTGTCCGCCTCATCCTTGCCATACTGCTTGTTGATGAGCCCGAAACTCTTTAGATTGATATTGAACGCATTGTATGACGTCAGCGTTCCCGCAGAGCGCAGCCTGTTGACAGAGGTGCGGAATCCGGCGGCGTTCGGCAGGCCGGTCATGATATCGGTTTCGGCGGCCTTCTGCACATACATGTCCTTCAGATAATGTATGCAGTTCTCCTTGTGGTTGAATCCATTGTGTATGGCCGTCGCCATTTCCGCGCAGGAATCATAGCCGCAGCAGGAGCAGTTTATGTGCCGGGAGGCCTCGTCTGTCTTGTTCATTTCAAGGAAGATCATTTCCAGCTCTTCGGGGTCGGGGATACGCAGGGAGCATTGTGACGATCTGTCGGTATAGAAGCGCAGATAATCTTCGAGCTTCAGGTGCTCAAACTGCCTGTTAAGGCAGGCAAGCCGTTCCTGCGGCGTTGCATATTTCGACCACGGGCTGCCCGCGCTGTTCTTTTTGGCTGCTTCCTTGATGTCATGGAGATGATACAGGGCATAATCGGTATCGGACCGGGACATATCGGTACCCGTACCGCAGATGCAGCCCCTTTCGCAGTTAAGCGCGTCAATAAACAGGAAGGGCGTTTTTCCGGCGCGCAAAAGTTCCCTGTTCTTTTCCAGGTAATGAAACAGTCTCTTTTCTCCCTCGATCTGACGGATGAACACGTCATTGCCGAGAAGCCACTGCACATTTTCCTTTAATCCGCCCGGCATCGGATAGATGGAACCCAGGCCGTACTCGATCTCATCCTCGCATGGTTCCCCGTACAGATTGTGCTTCTCTGCGTATTCCAGCAGATGAGCGAAGGTCACGTTGTAACTGACAAGCCCATGCGTGTTCGGATCGTCTATCTCGATTTTTTTGGCGATACAGGGACTTATGAATGCCAGCCTGTCCGTAATGCCGAGCTCCTGTCTTGCGTATATGGCCGCGCAGATCAGAGGACTCTGAACGGGAAACAGCTTCGGGAGCAGATCCGGCATATACCGCTCGATATAGCCTACAACAGCCGGGCAGGGCTGAGAAATGCCGCCTGTAAAATCGTATTTCTGTATGTAATGAATATATGCCCATGTGGTAATATCCGCGCCGAAGGATACGCTGATGATGCGGTTCACGCCAAGCGCCTTCAGCTTGCCGAGAATGCTTGCGCAGGTGTCCGGATAATTTGCGGGGAAAGACGGCGCGACAAGAAGGGAAATCTTCTCGCCCCTTTTAAGGTCTTCGAAGAACTGCTCGGTATCGTCGTTGTAGTCGCGGGCATTGTGTTCACAGATATCGAAACAGGCACCACAGGCCACACACAGGCTGCCGTCAACCAGAATCCTCGACCTTCCGTTTTCGTCCGGCTCCGTTGATACGCACGCGCCGATGCAGCTGCAAGCACGGATACACTTGTTGCAGCCGATGCACTTGTCGTTTGTATAAACAAGTCCTTTTACGATGTCTCTCATTTTCGTTCTCCTATGGCCTGTTACTATCCCTTGACAGAAAATGTTAAGTCTCCCCGGCAAAATTTGCGCCATACGGCGTTGAAGCTCCATTATGCTCTGCGGGCTTCGCCTTGTCAGTCACAAATATCACGCGGGGATCCATGAAAGTTTCTTATCAAGGAATAGTTTACGACCCATTTTTCACTTACAAGTCTACCACAGGACTCGGAGAAATGAAACACTTTTTTCTTTTGGGACTTCCCGAGCTGTACCGGGGTGTGGTATGATAGGCGTAACAATTCCCGGGACGGTGTTCGGAATGCCGGGGCGATCCACGGCGAATTCCCCTCACGAAGAGCGCGATAGACAAAACGCCATCATCGGGAACCCGCCCGAATTCTGAAAAAGCATATCAATGGGATCTCAGTTTCCTGTCAGGGGATAGTATAAGGAGGAAAAAACATGTCGGTTGTTTACGGAAAAGATACGCCAAAGCTGGGCTTTGGACTCATGCGCCTGCCCAAAAGGGGCTTTGCCATTGATGTGGAACAGGTCAAAACCATGGTGGACCTCTTCCTTGACGCAGGCTTTACCTACTTTGATACCGCATTTGTATACCCGGGCTCCGAGCCCGCGATCCGAAAGGCGCTGGTAGAACGTCACCGGAGGGACAGCTTCACGCTGGCGACCAAGCTGAACGCCCGCGTCGCGCCGACGGAAAAGGCGGCAAAAAAACAGTTTGCCGCAAGCCTTGAGCGAACGGGCGCGGGCTATTTCGATTACTATCTTCTTCATGCGCTGATGGAGAACAACTATGAGCGCTATGAGAAGTTCCGTCTCTGGGATTTTGTCAGAGAGCAGAAGGAGAAGGGGCTCATCCGCAATCTGGGCTTCTCTTTCCACGCGGGCCCCCAGCTTCTGGACCGGCTTTTGACCGAGCATCCCGAGGTGGACTTTGTCCAGCTTCAAATCAATTACGCGGATTGGGAGAACCCGAAGGTCACCTCCCGCGCAAACTACGAGACAGCGCGCAGGCACGGCAAGCTTATCACCGTGATGGAGCCGGTCAAGGGCGGGAGTCTCGCCAATCCGCCGCAGGAGGTTCAGAATGTCTTTCGGGCAATCAACCCCTATATGTCCTGCGCGTCCTGGGCGATCCGCTTTGTGGCCTCTCTGGACGGAATTTTAACAGTGCTGTCCGGCATGTCCAATGTCGGGCAGATGGAGGACAACCTCTCATACATGAAAAACTTCCGGCCCCTCAACGAAGAAGAGCAGGAGGCCATCCGACAGGCCCAGCGTATCCTGGGCAATTCCTCCACGATTCCATGCACAGCCTGCCGTTACTGTGTCGAGGGCTGTCCGCAGCAGATCCGGATTCCGGACATTTTCGCGGCGATGAACCGGCAGCTCGGCAACGGCCAGATGGCTGCGGCGCGGGAGGCTTATTTCAGCGCAGCTCATGAGGGGCACCGCGCGGCAGACTGCGTCGAGTGCCGGCAGTGCGAAAATGTCTGCCCGCAGCACCTGCCCATCACGGACTATCTGAAAACCGCGGCAGAGATGTTCCCGGCGAAAAGCAGGGAATGAATATACAGCAAACAGAACAGGCAATCTGCGCACTTATCTGCCAAAGCGATGGGATCAGGGCGCGTGAGATCGCGAGGAAACTGGGGCTGGACCATCAAACGGTCAACCATGTTCTCTACAGCTCGCCGCTGATGAAAGAGCTGTGCTGGCAGGATCGGGAATATCGGTGGCACGGGATCGTCAGACAGGCAAGACCGCACATCGGCCTGCAGGAGTTTGCCGGGTATTACAGCCGCGTTTGCGCGTTCATGGATCTGTCCGAAGAGAAATGGCTGCAAAAGCTGATGGAGGGCTGCACAAACATCGGCAGGAACCTGAACGATACGCGGGGCCTGTTTCATTCCTTCCGGGACTGTCGGGAGCAGATGCGCAGACTCTTTGACGATCTTCTGGAGATGGCGGGCGAGGCCTGCCTCAATTGGGAGATCGCCTTCGAGCTTCGGCTCAAGCGCTCCCGCTGTGTGCGTATCTACGCAGATGTGCTGGTGATCACGGAAAACCGGGTCTTCTCGCTGGAGTTCAAGATGAAGGACAGGATCGACCCGAAAGAGATCCTGCAGGCCGCCAAGTATGTGCCATATTTGGAGATTGTATTCGGTCCCGACTATGAAGTGATTCCCGTGCTTGTGGTGACGGGCGCGACAGATGTCTTTTCTTTCCATCCGGCAGGGGAGGCGGACATGGTGCTTCCGGTCTGCTCGGGTGACATGCTTTTCAACGTCTTTGACGAATATCTGCGTTTTTTGAAATGAGGCTTTTAACCTGCTCCCCCATGAAAAGCAGACCATGTCCGCGATTCATGAGAGAGCGGTATAAAACGGTTCGGAGCCGCGGCATAATCGCGTTCTCTGATTGGAAAGGAAGCAGCTATGACCGATATGGAACAGAGCCTGTACAGGCAGGTACTGGCAGACCATGACTATGTGGTGCGGCTCCGTCGTCATTTCCACCGGCACCCGGAGCTCGCGAAAGAGGAATACGAGACGCAGGGCGCGATCGAGCAGGAGCTGGACAAGCTCGGCATCGCGCATCGGCGCATCGCGGAAACCGGCGTTTACGCCGAGATCGAAGGCACGGCGACCTGTGAGGGAAAGCCGCGCTGCATCGTCCTGCGGGCGGATATCGACGCCCTGCCGATTCAGCAGGAGAACGATCCGGAATATAAGAGTCTCACGCCCGGAAAGATGCACGCCTGCGGCCATGACGGGCACAACGCCGCCCTGATCGGCGCGGCGCGTATTCTGAACGCAAACCGCCATCTCTTCTCCGGCAAGATCCTCCTGACCTGGCAGCCGGGGGAGGAGATCGGCTACGGCGCGCAGCAGATCATTGAAAGCGGCGCCATCGACGAGGCCGATCGGAGCTTCGGCGTCCATATGGCGTCCAACGTGCGGGTGGGCTCCGTGGTGCTGATGCCGGGGCCGAACAACGCCAGCGTCGACTGGTTCCGCATTCGTGTCCACGGTCTGGGCGCGCATGTCTCCACGCCCGAGGAGGGGGTGGACGCCGCCTACATCGCAAGCCAGATCGTCGTGGCGGCGCAGGCGCTCGTCACAAGGCGCACAAACCCGGTGGACAATCTGCTCATCGGCATCGGAACGATCCGCGCCGGGACGACGTATAACGTGATCGCCCAGGAGGCGGAGATGGAAGGCACCGTCCGCGCCATGACGCCTGAGCTGCGCAAGCAGGCCAAAGAACGTCTTGAGACCCTGGCAAAACAGACGGCGGAGATGTACGGCGGCAGCGCGGAGGCAGAGTGGGGCGATTTTGCCTCCCCGCTCATCAACGACGAGACGGCGACAGCCGAAGCACAGAAGACGGCGATCTCACTTTTCGGAGAGGAGCATGTGATCCGCTCCCGCCGGGTTTCCTTTGCAGGGGACAATTTCGCCTCGTATATCCTCCGCGTCCCCGGCGCGTATGCCTACATCGGCTCGGGCAACCCGGACAAACCGGATACCTGCGTCGCCCAGCACAACGCGCATTACGACATCGACGAGGACGCGCTCACCGTCGCGGCGGCGCTCTATGTCTGCTATGCGGTGGAATACCTCAACGGCGAAGTGTGACACGGAAACGTCAGAATGGAAAAAACGAAAAAAGCGGCGCACCGCCTGTAGACAAACCCTTGCAAACCAAGTTGGTCTTGCAAGGGGGATCTGTGAAGGGGGACGGGGAGTCCCCCTTCACGTACAATCCATGCAAAAATCTGAGGTGCGCCGTTATGCTTTATTATACAGTTATCTTTCCGCTTCAGCGCCTGCGGGAAATACGCGCGGGTGCTTCGCCCCGTCATCCCGCCTATGTCGAAACTGACGAAAAAGCGGGGGACTCTTTTTACGTTCTGCCGGGTAGAAAAACAAGCCGGAGTATGGTATAATTAATCAGATAAACATGCCATTTTCTGGAGAATGCTCAAAAATCAGGAACGATTTGGAAAAACAGTATCAAACCGTGACGTCGATCGCATGAGGGAAGGACTGCCGCGCGCTTCCCGCGCGTCAGAATGTTTGCAATGACGAAAGCCGGACACTTCACGATGGTTCCGTGCTGAGATTGAATTGCCGTGAAGGAATATGACTATTCCGCATTTTAAAGTTCCGTCGGGAATGCTGACGCAGAGCATAAAGGAGGATCCCATGAAGCATAAGGTTCAGCGGAAGGCGATAATGTGCTTTCTGCTCGCGCTCGTGGCCGCGGCCGCTCTCAGTGCGTGCGCGCTGCGATCGCCGAAGGGGACGCCGGCTCGGCAGGATGCGTCCGAGGAGCCGGATACCTCGCGCTTTCTTGTCGCCGTGGAGGATGAGCCGGATACCGTGGACTTCCAGTGCACCTCCATCCACTATACGATCGCGCAGAACGTCTTCAACCGTTTGGTGGAGATGGAAAGCAGCCCCGACGGAAACATCGTGATCCAGCCCTCTCTGGCCGAATCCTGGGAGATTTCCGAGGACGGGAGAACCTACACCTTCCATCTGCGGGAGCATGTGCACTTCAGCAACGGCTCGCCCCTGACGGCGTCGGATGTGTACTATACCTTTGTCCGCCTGCTGACCCATCCTGACTCCTGCAACCGCGATATCGCGGATGGCATTGTCGGCGCAGCCGCGCTGGAGAGCGGTCAGACCAAGGAGCTCGAGGGCTTCCGCCTTCTCAGCGGGCGGGATTTCTCCATCACGCTCGAGGAGCCGTTTGCGGCCTTCCTGGCCTGCCTGTCGATGCCTGGCGCGTCCATTCTGGATCAGGAGACGACGGAGGCGGCCGGGGCGCGTTTCGGGATCGAACCCGCGTGGACAATCGGTACGGGTTCCTTCATCCTCCGAAAATGGACGCCGGGGGAGGGGCTTCTGCTGACCGCAAACCCGAACTGCTTCATGGGGCCGCCCCGCTGCGAGGGGCTTGATCTGCGCTTTATCACGGATTCCAAGGAGATACGCCGGATGTTTGAGCGCGGCGAGATCGACGTGCTGGATCTGGACGAGGTCGGCAACACGGCAGAGTTCTTCCTCCACGGGGACATCTATCAGGACAGACTCTTCTGCGTGCCCCGCATCGGCATCACCTATATCGCCCTGAACGAGAGCATGGAGCCCCTGAACGATGTGCGGGTGCGCAGGGCCATGCAGCTCTCGCTCAACCGCGCCGTGCTGCTGACGGCGGTCTACGGCGGCCGGGGCTCTGAGGAGCACGGCATCTACCCGCACGGGCTGTACGGCTTCAACCCCGCGCTGCCGGAGATCCCCTTCGCGCCGGAGGAGGCGAAGAAGCTTCTGGACGAAGCCGGATATCCCGACGGCCTGGATCTGACGGTGAGCGTAAATTCCTCCTCGACCCGCTGGGAGCTGTCCGTCCTGCGCCTGGCCGCCTCCATGTGGGATAAGATCGGCATACATGCAAAAATCGACGTGCTCGACGAGGCGGAATTCATGCGTCTGCGCAAGAGCGGAAAGCTGGCCTGCTATACCGCGCTGTGGACGGCGGACTTCAACGACCCTGACAACTTTATCTATACCTTTTTCGGCGATCGGGAGAACACCACCTTCCGCAGCCTCTGTTATCCCCGCGAGGAAATCATGGAGCGGGTGCGCCTTGCCCGCGCCATCTCCGACCCGGACGCGCGCATCCGGGAATATCAGGAGCTGGAGCGCATCATCGTCCAGGAGGACGCGGGCTGGATCCCCCTGTATTCCAGGCTGCGCTACTATGTCACCTCCGAGAGGCTGGAGGGGATACAGGCCTCCTGGAACGGTTCGGTGAAGAACAAATATCGGGAGATGTCCGTCGTCGGCCCGTGATCTGCCTGGACATACGCGCTTTATCTGGCGCAGGGAGGAAACAACATGCATTCGATCCGCTTTAAAATCACGGCTATCACCGTCGCGGCGATTCTGGTGAGCATTCTGGCGGTCTTTTCGGCAAGCCTTCTGATCCTGCGAAGCGAGACCGATCGGAATTCCGTCGACATGCTGAACCTGATCGAAAAGGATACGCAGAAGTCTCTGGAGAAATACTTTGAGAATATCGAGCAGTCCGTGGAGATCGCGGCGAACATCGCCGTCGAGGATCTGGACAGCGTCTTCCTTGTAGAAAGCGGCGCGATCCGGCCGAGCGGGACTGAGGATACGCGGACGGGTGAGCAGCGCGCCGCCCTGGACGCCTATCTGCGCGGCTACTGCGCCAAAATCCAGGCGTATTATTCGGGCGTTGCGGACTATACCCAGGGCGTCACCGCCTATTACTACTGCATTGACCCGGCTGTCAGCCGGAACGAACGGGGCTTTTTCTATATGAAGATCGGCAAGACAGGCTTTATTGAGCAGACGCCGCTGGACCTGGAGAACCTCGCGCCGATAGAGCGGCTGAACGGCACCTGGTACGAGGCCGCGGTCAGATGCGGCCGCCCGGTCTGGATCGGACC
>ONVI01000038.1 GCA_900321275.1 uncultured Eubacteriales bacterium
ATGCGCTTGAAGATCGACAGGCCGAAGGTGCCGTCGCCCACGAAGCTGTCCACCAGCAATATCGCCAGCGGGTAGAGGATAAACAGGGTCAAAAACGTAATCAGCACGACGATGGTGGTGACCATGATGGGGTCTGCCATCAGCTTTTTCCGGTCCAGCGCCGCGCCCTGGCCTCTTGCCATAGATTTCGCTCCTTTCCAATAGCTTGTCATCCTGAGTGCCGGCGAAGGATCTTTTCTTCACACGGACGGGGATAAAAGACTCTTCGCTTCGCTCAAAATGGCAGCACGAATTTGAAAAGGGGATGGCGGCAAGCCGCCATCCCCTGCGGAATCACTATTCCAAATGGGAGTGTCAGTTGGGATCAGATCACGAGGTCTTGAAACGACCCTCGCCGGTGTCGGCACCGGAAGCAGCGATTGCAGCCATTACGTCTTCGACGTTCTGGGCGGTGTCGGTCGCGGCTTTGGCAAAGTCATAGCCGTCCCACACGAGGCTGGGATCAAGGCCGAACTCCGCGGCAACCTCGGGCTGCTTGGCATTGTCGATGACCAGGAACTGATAGGAGCCATGCTGCGCGGCCTGCTCCACGCACTCGGGGCTCAGGGCATACTCCATGAAGAGCTTGGCGGCCTCGGGGTGCTTCGCGCCCTTGAAGATGGCGACAGGGCCGACCTCGCAGGCGGTGCCGTCGGAGGGAACAACCAGCCCGACGTTCTCGTAGCCGTTGTCAACGATCTGGGTGATGCCGTCATGCAGGAAGCCGATGCCGATGACGCATTCGCCGGTGCCGACGTTCTTGGACGGGCCGGAGCCGGACTTGGTGTAGACCTGGATGTTCTTGTCGAGGTCGCAGAGGTACTTGATGCCCTCGTCATGGCCCTTGAGCTGGATCATGAGGTTGGCGACGAGCTTCGGGGTGCCGGCGGTCATGTAGTTGGACAGCCAGATCAGGCCCTTGTACTCGGGCTTGAGCAGATCGTCCCAGCTCTGGGGAGCTTCGAGACCCATGCGGGCCAGCTCATCCTTATTGACCATGAAGCCCAGCAGGCCGGTGTAAATGCCGTACCAGTAGCCGTTGGGATCCTTGTAGATGTCCTTGGTCAGGTGAGAGGCATTCTGGGGGACATAAGAGTTGTCCAGGAAGCCCTTCGCGGCCAGGCCGTCATAGGGGTTGTTTGTGCCGCCGAACCAGACGTCAGCTGAGGGGTTGCCGTTCTCCTCCTCGATCTTGGCGGGGACTTCGCCGGTGGACAGGCGCTGATAAGTGGTTTTGATGCCGTAGAGCTTCTGGAAGGTTTCGCAGGCCGCGGCGAGGTATTCCTCTTCGCAGGAGCCGTAGACAACGAGCTCGCCCTCAGCCTTGGCGGCAGCGATCAGATCGTCCATGCCGTCGGCGTAGGCGGAGACATGGCCGACTGCGAACAGCGCAAAGACCATGGTCAGCACGAGCACGAGAGATAATGCCTTTTTCATGATGTTCCTCCTATAAATAAAAATTTTGTATTTATCGGCCGAAGCCGTTAAATCCCTGATTTCTATGGCATTTTCCACAAAGCGTATTATACACCCGCGCCCATAACATGTCAATCATGCCCTAAAAAGCCGCGCCGCAGCTCGTTTATTTTTGTTCCATTCGTTCAAAAATTCAATTCAAATTCTGTAGCAATTGACTATTGACAGAAAAAAAGACAGCCGCCGCAGCGCCTGCCTTTTGATGCTTATTTATTCTTTCTCTTCGTCAGCCTTTTTGGCCCTTGCGGGCTTCTTGGCCTTGGGCTCTTCATCAGCCTTCTTGGCCTTTGCGGGTTTCTTCTCCTTGGGCTCTTCGTCGGCCTTCCCGGGCTTTGCGGCCTTCTTCTCCTTGGGTTCTTCGTCGGCCTTCTCGGGCTTTGCGGGCTTCTTCTCCTTGGGCTCTTCGTCGGTTTTCTCGGGCTTTTCTGCCTCTTTTTCTTTCTCGTCCTCCAAATCCAGGTACTTGATAACGGACTCGGCGGCATTGTCAATGGCCTTCTCGGTCTGGGCCTGGTATTCGGGCGCGTTCTTCTGCACGTCCTCTACATATTCCTCGACCTTTTCGACGGCTTCGGGCGCGACAACTTTTGCGGTCTCATAAACCTTCTGGAAAGTCTCATTCTTCTCAATGGCAGACTTTTTGCCGGGTTTACCGGTGAAGAGCGCAAAGTATTTGCCGGCCAAGGGCTTGGCGACGCCGGCGACCGTCCGAATGTTCTTCGCAGCCTGGGATTTGAAATTGCCCACGAACTTGTCCAGGGCGAAGCCGCCTTTTTCCTTCTTGGTGGTCTCCACTGCCTGATAGGCGGTCACCAGGCCGCCGATTGCGACGGCGCTTTTAAGAAAGCGATTGATTTTACGACCCATTTTTTATCCTCCGTATCAATATTTTATTGCTCGCTGTCCTTTTTGACAGCGGGCTTGGATCTTTTTGCGGTGTCTGCCTTGGTTTCCTTCTTCTCGACCTTCCTGGTCTTTCCGGGCGCTTTGGTTTTCTTGTCGCTCTCAGCCATGGCTTTCTTCGCGGCCTCTTTCACGTCCTCAACGAACTCCATTGCCCTCGCCTTGTACTCGGGCGCGTTCTCCCGCAGATCCTCCACAATGTCCTGAACCTTGTCGATGACCTCGGGAGCCTTCACCTTTGCAATCTCAAAGGCCTTGTCGACCACATCCCCGGCGGGCTCCTCGTCTTCGTAGGCGTAGCCGTTCTCCCCTTTGTCGGAGACACGGTAGCCGCTTTCATTCTGTTTGGCGAGCTGCCCCTTGATGAAATCAGCGACAAGTTTGACGTTCACCTTTGCCTGGTCCAGGAAATTGCGGGAGAAAGTTTCGCCGGTCATGCTGCCGGTTTCTTTCCTGGTCTTCTGCGACGCCTGAAACGCGGTGATGCCCGCGCCGATGGCAACGCAGGTTTTGATAAGTCTGGTGATCACACCCATTTTTATATACCCCCTGTAAAATAAATTGTCAAGATATTTCTCTGAGCGAAGCGAAGAATCCCGTATGGGCTGCACAATACCGGGGATCCTTCACTGACGCGAAGCCATAACGCGGGAGGATTCCGATTAAAA
Organism: uncultured Eubacteriales bacterium; assembly: GCA_900321275.1. Taxonomy (GTDB): domain Bacteria; phylum Bacillota; class Clostridia; order Oscillospirales; family Oscillospiraceae; genus Limivicinus. The sequence continues at coordinate 3,087 of ONVI01000038.1, forward strand.
TGCGAGCCAGTAGTGGTTGCCGTAGATATCGGTGATGCGGAAGCTGGGCACGGCGGGATTTGTGATCTTGAAGTTTTCCAGCTTCAGATTGCCCGTGACCGTGAGCGCCGTGCCGAGGACATGGCTGCTCTGATAGCTGCCGTCGTAGCCGTAGAAATCGCAGAGGAATTCGATCTTGTCGCCTCTCTGCAGCGGCACCAGGCCCTTCGGGGAAGTTTCGGTCTCGCCGTTTTCGTAGAAGGGATAGGCGCCGGTGACCGCGCCGTAGGGATTCTCCTCGTCGAAGACCACCTGCAGATTCATCAGATCGCCGTTGAGCAGCACCGGAATGCGGCCGATGGTCGTCCAGCTTCCGTCCGGGTTCTCGTTGTCTGAGACGAGATAATAGGCCGCGAGTTTTCCGTCGAGCGTGAGCCAGGTGCCGTCGAAGTCGAGCAGCATGTCGCCGTCGTCATCGAAGGAGAAGGTGTTGTCGAGGCCGAGGTCTATATACCCCTCCCCGTCGTTGACAAAGACGTTGAGCTCCACGGTCTGGATCAGCGCCCATTCCTCCTCCGTAAGCTTGAGAACGGGGACGCCGTCCTTGTTCGTCACGGTGATGCGGCCCGGGTCAAGGAAGCTTGAAGCGACGGTTTTCGCGTGATCCGCGATAAACTGCGTATCGACCCAGGCGAGATCCCCGCTGAGGCTGCGGCCGGAGAAGGCGGAGAGCAGGCCGAAGATATCGTTCATGTCGATGGTATAGCCCGCGCTGTTCTGCCCGTAGGCGTTGGTATAGCTGCCGGAGAGGGAGCCCGCGGGACTGCCGCTGCCATAGGGGGAGCCGCCGTAGGACGAGCTGCCCGCGTAGGAATAGCTGCCGAGCAGGGTTTCCAGCAGGTCGCCGTAGCCGCCGAAGCTGCCATAGCTGCCCTGGGTGGAGTAGCCGCCCACCTGTCCGCCGTACTCGAGGCTTGCAAAGCTCTTGATGACCTTGGCGTATTCCTCGTCCAGCCCCAGCGTGTCGTAGGTGTTGATGGCGGAGGAGACGGAGCTCATGCTCTCATAGGGGAAGTAGACGCTCAGGCCGTAGCACCTGGTGATGGTGGTGCCGTTGTACTTCACACAGTCCTGGATGGTCTGGGCCAGCGCCCTGCCCTCGTCGGTGCCCATGCGCAGGGCGAGGTCGGCGAGGTCGACCTGGTTGATGCGCGTGGTCTGGGCAAACTGCCTTGCCCCGGCGCGGGCGTCGGAGACCTGCTGGTACTCGTCGCCGGAGATCATTTCATTGGTGGAAATGGAGAAATCGCGGAAGGACGCGGGGAGCCTGCTCTGAAGCATGGCGAGATCCGTCATGGCCAGCGTGACCTGCGCGTTGTAGGAGCGTTGGCGGCAGGCGCTGACATAGGTGTCGATAATGTTCTTGCCCAGCGCCTCGGTGGAGATGGAGGTATTATGCGAGAGGTTGTTGAGCCAGTCGGTATAATACCAGCCGGTGCCGGGCTCAACCTCCTCGGAGGCGATGAGGTAATCCGCGTATTCGGCGGAGACCAGCGCCGTCTCCAGCGTGGACATGAGGCACGCGTCATAGCCGATCCAGTCGAAGGTGACGCCGCCGTCCTTGAGGGCCTCGTCGATCTGCGGCAGGGTCATGGAGGCGCGCCCGCCGGTCTTCTCATCGTAGCCGTAGCCGCTGATGGAGCCGCCGCCGTGATCCCAGAGGATAAGGATGTTGCGGTTCGCGGGGAAGTTCTTACCGCAATACTGGATGAATTTCGAGAGGTTCGCGGGATCGGTCATGGCCGCGTTTCCGAAGCGGGATTCCAGCCGCTCCAGTCCCCCGTCGTGCACCCGGTAAATCTGGTTTGCGGAGCTGGAGACGATGTTGTTTTTCCAGTGCTTGCAGCCGCCGGTCTCGACGATGACGTTGACCTTGTCGGAGAGATTCGCCTTCGCCATCTCCGTCAGGTCGGAGGTCGCCATACCGTACTTGGATTCAAGGTCCGTGCCGCACATGTAGATCATGACGGTGACAGTGTCCCTTCCTCCGCCGAGAGGCACAAAGCGCTTATCCCGGACAGGGGAAGCGGCCGATGCGGGCCTGGGCGTGGCGCTGGGCTTCGCCGTCGCGGTGGGTTTGGGCGTGGACTGCACGCCGGGGAGATCCTGCAAAAGTCCGCCCGAGAAGGGCATATTGGTATCGTCGATGGCCTCCACGCTCACATTCTGCGGGGCGAGGGTGTGGCTGGGCGCGGCGGTGACGTAGGAGGTGGGTCTGGGCGTCGCGGCGGGAATGCTCTGTGTATCGAACGACCCGCCGCACCTGGACAGCAACAGCACAATCAGGATGATGCCGAAGATCCCGATACCGCCGGAGCGTCTGGGGCCGCCTCCGCCCTGCGAACCATAGAAGCGCCGGGGACGCGCCCCGCGCTGCGGATTGACGCCGGAGGGACCGGGTCTGCTGCTCTGGCTGCTGCCGCCTAAAGGCCCGCCGGTATTGACGCGGCGGCCTCTCTCTGCGCCGACAGAGCCCTCGCCCGTCCGTTTCTCTCTGCTGTGAGGTCTGTTTTCCATAGCGTTTCCCTCTTTTATCCTTCTTTATCCACGGAGAAAATATAGCTGGTGCCGCTGACAAGCTTCTCCCCTTTGCGCAGGATCGCGGAGGGGAAGCCCCAGTGGTTCATCGCGTCGGGCCAGAGCTGGGTCTCGAGGCAGACCGCGCCGCGCCGGTGGATCATCCGGCCGCCCTTGCCCGGGTGCTCCTGAAGGAAGTTGCCGCTGTAAAACTGCATGCCGGGCATGGAGGTGGAGACATACATGCGGATACCGGTCACGTCGCTGGAAAGCTCCGCCGCGCTGAAGCCGTTGTTGAGGCAGAAGTTGTGGTCGTAGCCGCCGCCGAGGCGAAGCTGCTCGTCATCGGCGTCAATATCCCGGCCGACGGGCTTGGGCACGGTAAAGTTAAAGGGCGTGCAGACAACCATCTCGGCCTTGCCGTTCGGTACCGTCCCCGCGCCGAGCTCGAGATAGCGGTCAGCATTGATCCAGAGCGTCTGCTCCATGGCCTTGCCGCAGCCGGAGAGGTCAAAGTAGCTGTGATTGGTGAGGTTGACAATCGTATCCGCGTCGCCCTCGGCTTCATAGCCGATGCCCAGCCCGCAGCCGATTCGCGTGAGGCGGAAGGTGACGGAGACGTTGAGATTGCCGGGGAAGCCCTCCTCCCCGTCCGGTGAGAGGCGCGAGAAGCGCACGGCGCAGCTCTCCGCGTCAAACTCCGCCCGCCACATGCAGCGGTCAAAGCCCTTGACGCCGCCGTGGAGACAGTTGTCCCCGTCGTTTTTGGCGAGAACGTATTCCTTCCCGCCGAGCTGGAATTTCGCGCCGCCGAGGCGGTTGGCAAAGCGGCCGATGGTGGCGCCGAGGAAGTAGTTCGCGTTCTCGTACTCCGCCACGGTGTCGTAGCCGAGCACAACGTCGGTCAGGCCGCCGTCCCTGTTGGGGACGCAAAGCGCCTGAACAGTCGCGCCGTAGTCAAGCAGGGTGCAGCTTGCGCCGGTTTCATTGGTGATTGTAAAGGCATGGACCTTCTCCCCCTCGCGGGTGAAGCCAAAGGGACGAACGGTAACAGACATAGACAAAGCCTCCTGTCAAACTATTTGGATAATCATAGCACAAACGAAGAAAAAAGAAAATGCCTTTCGACACCCATTGACAAATATTCACATTCTTTTTATAGTTAAGCAAACACCGGTTCACATGTGCAGAAGAATTTTCGAGCCGCAGGAGGGAATTTTATGGCGATCGTGGTTATCGGCGCGGTATTTGTGGACGTTAAGGGCTTCCCGGAGGATCTGTATCTGCCCACCGGGCGCAACGCTGGAGAGATCAAATTTGTCCACGGCGGCGTGGGCCGCAACGTGGCGGAGGACATTGCGAATGTGGAGCTGCGCCCTGTCTTTGTGAGCCTTGTGGACGAGTCCGCCCAGGGTGAAGAGGTCGTGCGCCAGCTCAGAAGGCACAAGGTCAACACCGACTATATTCGCGCCGTCCCGAACGGGATGGGCATGTGGCTGGCGGTCTTCGACCAGAGCGGCGATCTGGCAGGCTCCATCTCCCAGCGCCCCGACCTGAGCCGCATCTGCGACATGCTCGACGAAAAGGGCGACGAGATTTTCAAAGACGCGGACAGCGTGGTCATCGAGGCCGATATCGGCAAGGATATCGTCAAGCGCACCCTCGACCTTGCGGAGAAATACGGCAAGCCGGTGTACGGCGTTGTGGCCAACATGGGCATTGCATCCGAGCGGCGGGATTTTCTCCAGCGCATGGACTGCTTTGTATGCAACCAGGCAGAGGCGGGCATCCTCTTTGTGGCGGACTATGCCAACATCACCCCGGACGAGCTGTGCGCCGACCTCCCCGCCCGGCTTGAGAGCGCAAACATCCCTTCCATCGTTGTCACCATGGGCAGCCGCGGCGCGGTGTACGCCAATCGAAACGGTGAAGTCGGCTTTTTCCCGGCGGAGCATGTCAAGGTGCGCGACACGACCGGCGCGGGCGACGCCTTCTGCGCCGGGGCTGCGATCGGTCTGACCTACGGCAAAAGCATGCGCGATTCCGTTGAAATCGGCACCCGCCTCGCCGCCTCCGTTATCAAGGTGTCGGAAAACGTCTGCCCCCGCTTCCGCCCGCGCGAGCTGGGGCTGGAGCTGGATGTGGAAGAGGAATAAGGCACAGGGCTGTATATGGTCAGCGGCATTGTGAGCGTCAGCGAAGAATCCCGTATGGGATGCGCAATATCGGGGGATCCTTCGCTCAGGATGGCACGTTTAAAATAACAAAGCAGAGCGCCTGACCGCTCTGCAAAGTTAAGAAGGATTCATTTCATGAAGGGTTTTCGCTGCTTGCATCTATAATATACCGCACAGTTGTTACAGATAAAAGCGAAAAATTGTTACGAGCTTGTTAAAATGCTTTTTATCTATGGCGTTTGCCGGAATAATGTGGTATGATGTGAAAAACTCAGGAATTGACATAATACAATGAAGAGAGAATGAAAGCCTATGAAAAAGACAACGATCCTTTTGCTGACACTGATCATGACCCTGCTGCTGTGCGCCTGCGGCAGCGCGAAAGCGACCGAGCCCGCGCCCACGACGGCGCCGACCGCGGAGCCGAAACCCACCCCGACCGCCGCGTCGACCGAAGCCCCGGCGCCGACGTCGTCTGCCAAGCCCATCTCGCCTGAGGTGCAGGAGCTGGAGGCGCAGAATAAAAAGGTCTGGTCAGAGATGCACGACCGCGAATACATGGAGGGCCGCCTGGTGATTCCCTCCGCCGGGATCAATGTTGCCCTGCTGAGCTGGGGCAAGGAGCCTGCGGGAGATTACGATCAGGACAAGATCATTGAGCTTGTGCGTCAGGCCGTGGTTGACGATCCCGACAGCGCCCTGCTTTATAACGACGATCCTGTCGGCAACATCATCGCCGACCACTCCACGCAGGACTTTTCCGCTCTTTCCAACGTCAAGGTGGGAGATAAGGCCTATATGCTCTCCGGTGACCGCATCGTCACCCTGACCTGCAACTTCGTGTCGGACGGCGTCAACACCGGCTATGGGATCACCGACAAGGACGGCGGCTGGAACCATAATACAGATTACGTCTGCTATACCTGCATGGAGGACTGGACGCATATTCTGATGGTAGGCTTTGAGATGACGGACGAGGACTTCTTCGACATGGCCTGGATTGACGTAGGCGAGCCGAAGAGCAGCAACTCCGGCGTCGTAACCACTATGTCTCTCCCGTCCTCTGCCGCACCCGGTAATGCGGTGGCTGCGTCAGCTGCGCCCGTGCCGGCTGCGACCGCAGCGCCCGCAGCCACAGCCACGCCGAAGCCGAGCGAAACGCCCGCGCCGCAGCCCGCACGCCAGCAGGCGCCCGCCGAACCTGATTATAACAACTATGTTGTCCCCGGTTATGATATCTATGCCGACAACAATTACTATGGCGGTCCGGTCAACAACACCGGCGATTTCGGTTATACCGGCAGCGACAGCGGCGACGGCTATCTCGGCTGAGCCCTTTCCGGAACATAACACGCGCCGCCCCTTTCGGGGCGGCGCGTTTTTCGTTTATCAGATTATCGTCCGAGCATCTCCCGTGTGCGTCTGTCCGCGTGTCCGGCAAAGTATTTTTCCAGTACGCGGGAAAAGACATGCAGCGCCGGAGCTTCCAGATCAAAAGCGGCCAGCTCAAAAAGCGTCATGCAGGAGTGCAGCTTGAGATTGTCCGGATAGCCCATGACAGCACCCGCATCATCGGTGTCCAGCGTCAGCAGCGCTTCGCTGATCTCCACGAGGCGCGGGCCGAGGACCGGATGCTCCAGGTAATCCTTTGCTTCCTCCAGATCGCGGATGCCGTAGTACTGGGAGGTGGAGCTGTATCCCAGGCCCTGAAGCTGGGGGAAGATGTACCACATCCAGTGGCTGCGCTTGCGCCCACCTCGGATCTCCCGCAGGGCGGTGTCATAGTCGTACCCCTGCGCCTTTACGAAACGGTCAAGATCGTAATCCATACGCCTCACGCCTCCCAGCGGTATTCCTTATAGATATGTCCGCTTTCCAGATCGATCCATTGGAAAACGCCGTCCTCAAGGCACATGCAGCTGTGGGGGCTGTTTTCCTTCGGTATCGCGGCGGAGCCGGGATTGAGAATCAGGACGCCTTCGCGCTCTTCGCAGACGGGGACATGGATATGCCCGAAGAGGAAGGCGTCGCCCGGGCAGAGCGCCGGGTGATCCTCCGGGGTATAGAGATGGCCATGGGTGACAAAAATCTTATGCCGCCCCGTGATCAGGAGGCTGTAGTCGGCCATGATGGGAAAGCCCAGCACAGTCTGGTCGATCTCCGCGTCGCAGTTGCCGCGCACGCCGAAAACAGGAATCTCCAGCGCGGTCATCATGGCAGTGACCTCCTTCGGCGCGTAGTCCCGCGGAAGGTCGTTGCGCGGACCGTGGTACAGCGTATCGCCCAGCAGGAGCAGCGTGTCGGCCTTCTCCGCGCGGACACGCTCCAGCAGCAGACGGCAGTAGTACGCCGAGCCGTGGATATCGGAGGCAATGATCGTTTTCATGCCTGTGCCAGCAGCGTCTCCAGCGCGGCGATGCGCTGGCAGAGGCAGAAGACCTCCATGCTGCCGTGCAGCTCGCTGATGGAGGGGAAGGACGGGGCGATGCGGATATTCTTATCCTCCGGGTCCCTGCCGTAAGGGAAGGGCGCGCCCGCGTTGGTGAGCTTCACGCCCGCTTCGGCGCAAAGGGCGACGCAGCGCTTGGCCGTGCCGGGCAGGCCGTCGTAGCTGATGAAGTAGCCGCCGTTGGGATTGGTCCAGCTGCCGACGCCATAGGGGCTCAGGCCGGTTTCAAGCGCGGTGAGAACATAGTCGAACTTGGGCCGCAGATAGTCGGCCTGCTTCTTCATGTGCTCCTTGATTCCGTCCAGGCTCTTGAGATAGTGGACATGGCGGACCTGGTTGATCTTGTCATAGCCGATGGTCTGCACACCCATCTGCTTGAGCAGGAAGTCGACATTGCGCTTGCTCGCAGCGAGAACGGCGACGCCCGCGCCGGAGAAGGTGACCTTGCTGGTGGACATGAACTCATAGACCATATCCTCGCTGCCGAATTCTTTGCAGGCGTCGAAAATGTTCATCAGCTCGTCGTCCACATCCCGGAAGCCGTGGACGATATAGGCGTTGTCCCAGAAGATGCGGAAGTCGTCCGCCGCGGGCTTGAGGGCCGCGAAGGCGCGCACGGTGTCGTCGGAGTAGGTGTAGCCCTGGGGGTTGGAGTATTTGGGCACGCACCAGATGCCCTTGACGGAGGGATCGGACTCCACATACTGGCGCACAAGCTCCATATCCGGGCCCTCGGGCGTCATGGGAATGTTGATCATCTCCATGCCGAACTCCTGGCAGATGCGGAAGTGGCGGTCGTAACCGGGCACAGGGCACAGGAAACGGATCTGTCCCTGCTGGCCCCAGGGCTGGCTGCCGCCGCAGACGCCGAGAACCAGCGCCTTGATGACGCAGTCGTACATCAGCGCGAGGCTGGACTGACCGCCCATGATGATGTTCTCCATCGGCAGGCCGAGCACCTCGCCGAAGAGCTCCTTGGCCTCGTCGACGCCGGCGAGCTCGCCGTAGTTGCGCACGTCGGTGCCCTTGCGGCTGTAGATCAGCTCGTAGGGATTGAGGCTCAGCATGTCCATGCTGAGGTTGAGCTGCGTGGGATCGGGCTTGCCGCGCGACATGTCGAGCTTGAGGCCGCGGCTCTTCACGGTCTCGTACTTGGCCATGAGCTCGTCGAGCTCTGCGCGCATTTCGTCCTTGTTCATTTCGAGATAGTTGTTCATGTTTTATTCCCCATTCCAAATAGAATTATTATACATGTCATGCTGAGCGCAGCGAAGAATCTTTCATTTCCGAATTAACCGGGAAAAGATCCTTCGCTTCGCTCAGGATGACACAGACACGCAGTCAAGCTTTACCGCCTCAAACCCGGTACCATTGAACTGCCAGACCTCCGTAAAGCCGCAGCTTCGGGCAAGCGCCTCCGCCTGATCGAAGCCAAAGGCAATATCCTCGGCCTTGTGCGCGTCGGAGCTGATGCAGACGCGCCCGCCAATGCCCTTCAGATGCCGCAGCAGCTCTTCCGCGGGATAGGGCGTTGTTCGCCAGCCTCGGCTGATGGCGCCGGTGTTGATCTCAAAGATTTTGTCCGCGCTGTTCAGCTTCTCCATCGCGGCGACGGCGGCGTCGCGGTATACGGGCGCGGCGGTGTCATAAAGCGGCACGCGTTCATTGTATTTTGTGAGCAGGTCAAAATGTCCCACAATGGAGATCTCCGGCATGTCAGCCATCGTACAGAGACGCTCATAATAGAGCCGCGCCGCCTTTTCAGCGCCGCCGTGAAACGCGATCAGATGGGCGGCAGTCTCCGGGTCGTAGTCGATGGGCAGGCCGCTCAGAAGATGGCAGGAGCCGATGATGTAATCATAGGGCGGCACATTCCGTCTTTCGGAATCCAGATCGTATTCCAGCCCGCACCAGACGTTGAAGCGTCCGGCGTATTTCCCGCGCAGACGGCGCATCTCGGCAAGAAATGCGGGTTCGCCCGCGTTGGAGCAGCACCATGCGTCTTCGCCCGGGATGGGGCAGTGCAGACTGATCCCGAGTGAATCAAGCCCCGCGTTTTCGGCGGCGATGACCATGATTTCCGGCGCGTCGCGTCCGTCGTCAAAGCTGGTGTGGCAATGCAGATTCTGCCGTTTCATGATCCCTGCCTCCTTCCTTCTAAAAACAAGTTCTTATTTTAATAACAGGAAGAGCCGCTGTCAAGAAAATCTTGACAGCGGCCTGTGAATTTCATCAGGTCGCGAGAACCTTATCGAAGGCGGCGCGGATGTTCTGCCTGATTGCGTCATAGCTGTGGGTGAAGTGCGCCTCATAGAGCTTTTCGCCCTGCCAGAAGATTGTCGGCACACTGTAATAATCCCGCGCCTGCGCGATTTCGGGCTGTTCGCTTTCCTCGATCCAGTCGATCTGAATGTCGGCGTAGGCGGGATTTTCCTCGATCAGCTCATCGATGGCCCGCTTTGCGTTGCGGCAATAGGGGCAGGTTTTCAGATAGAATAGCTCGATCTCTTTCATGCGTTGATTTTAATAGTTCTCGGCGTTGACTTCAAAGTAGGCCTGCGGATGATTGCAGACGGGGCAGACCTCGGGCGCGGCCTCGCCGACGACGATGTGACCGCAGTTGCGGCACTCCCACACCTTCACGCTGCTCTTCTGGAAGACCTCCTGCATCTCCACGTTTTTCAGCAGCGCGCGGTAGCGCTCCTCGTGGTGCTTCTCGATGGCGGCGACGCCGCGGAACTTTGCGGCGAGTTCGGGGAAGCCCTCCTTCTCGGCGGTGTCCGCGAAGCCCTCGTACATGTCGACCCACTCGTAGTATTCGCCCTCCGCCGCGGCGGCGAGGTTTTCGGCGGTGCTGCCGATGCCGTTGAGCTCCTTGAACCAGAGCTTGGCGTGCTCCTTCTCGTTCTCAGCGGTCTTGAGGAAGAGAGCCGCGATCTGCTCAAAGCCCTCCTTCTTGGCCTTGGAGGCGAAATAGGTATACTTGTTTCTGGCCTGGGATTCGCCCGCGAAGGCGGCCTCCAGGTTTTTCTCGGTCTGCGTTCCGGCGTATGGGTTCTTGGACATGGTGTGTTCCTCCTTTGATATCTTTCAAAACGGGGCCGGTTCCCCGGCCCCCGTTTGTGTCATTCTTCTTTCGGCTTGTACGGTTCTTTCCCGGTTCCGGCATAGAGAACAAAACCGTTGATTTTCTTCTCATCCGGCAGTACGCAGGCCGATCATAATCCGCGCGGCACCGCTCATGTTCATGCCGTTCTCTTTCCGGAGCGATGTACTTTCAGCGCAGCCGTTTCCTCAACTTTGTTTTTATTATAACATAGCTTCCTGTCCGTTTCAACAGCGTTTTTGACTTGCGTCCCGCCCGTATATCTATCCGAAAAAGCCTTTTCCCGCGGCGGCAGGCTGTGGTATAGTATTGCCGGATTCAACAAAAAATTTGCGAAATTCTTTGTAACGAAATCCGATCCCGCGCGTCTAACTGTCGAGTCCGGGAAAAGGAGGTGAAATTGTGACACAGGACAGCAGAGAAAAGCTGTATGAGGCCTACTATATGCGGGTGTTTTCCTATGTGATGACGCTGGCGGGAGACCGCGCGCTCGCGGAGGAGATTACACAGGAGACCTTCTTCCGGGCGATCTCCCATCAGAGCGAATTTCGCGGTGAAGCCGACGAAGCGACCTGGCTCTGCGCGATCGCGAAGAATCTCTGTCTGGACGAAAAGCGCCGCCAGCAAAGGCGCGGAAAAATGCCGGAGGAGATCCCCGATACCGGCGAGGGCTTTGAGCAGAAGACAGCCGATAAGGATTCCTCGTTCCGGATCCATCTCGCGCTGCATGCCCTGGAGGAGCCGTACCGAGAGGCATTCGAGCTTCGCGTCTTCGGGGAGCTCAGCTTCCGGGAGATCGGGCTGATCTTCGGCAAGACGGAAAACTGGGCCCGTGTCACTTATCACCGTGCCAGACTCAAGCTGCAGGAAAGGATGCGTGAAAAATGAAAGTCGACTGTGATGTAATTCGTGATTTGCTGCCGCTGTACGCCGACAAAGCCTGCAGTGAAAAAAGCCGCGCCATGGTGGAGGAGCATCTGCAGGAGTGCCCCGCCTGCCGCGATACGGTGAGCATGCTGCTGGAGACGGAGATAGAGGACACACTGCACCATGAAAAGGAATCGGTCATTCAGTACGGGGCGCGGCAGTTTCGCCGCCGTTCCGCCGCCGTGGGCTCCGCAGTCTCCGGCGCGGTGATGATCCCGATCCTGATCTGCGTGATCGGGAGTCTTGTCCGCGGCCCCTCGGTAAACTGGGTCTCGCTGGTCATGGCGGCCTGCTGCATCCCCGCCTCCCTGATTGTCGTGCCGCTGACGGTGCGGGAGGACAAGCTGTTCTGGACCTTCTGCGCGTTCACCGCAAGCCTGCTCCTTCTGCTCGGCGCTGCCTGTGTCTATACGCGCGGGGACTGGTTCTGGATTTCGGCCAGCGGTGTGCTTTTCGGGCTGAGTCTGGTCTTCCTCCCCTTCCTTCTCAGGGCCAATCCCGTCAAAAAGCTCATCGGCGACAGCAATCGCCTGATGATCATTCTCGGCGTGGACGCCGCGCTGTTTTTCAATCTGCTCAACGCGATCGATTCCCGCGGGAAGTTCACGCTCAACAGGGTATTCTTTACGGTCGGTGTGTTCGCCGCGATCATCGCCGTTGTGGCTGCAATCATCCGAAACAGGAAGCAGGCAGACAGATAACGGACAAGGGCAGGCGCTGCGGCGCCTGCCCTGTTTTATTCAACTGCGGCCGCCGGTCTGCGCCTGTGTGATGCGCCGTTCGAGTTCTTTGATCTCCTCCGCGCGCCTGATGATTTTCTCCGCCCATTCGTCGTCCTGCGCGTCGAGCTGATAGGTTTGGAAGCCGTATTGTCTTCCCAGCGAACAGATAACGCTCTCATCGTCCACATGCAGGGAGATTCGGTAATGGTTCGGCATCTTCTGGGGCAGGATCGTTTTATGATCCCGCTGCACCTCCCGCAGATGCCGCTGTGCGTTGATGATTCCGTCAAAGTGAACGCCGTAATGCCGAAACAGGCGCCGGATATATTCCTCCGAACGATAGGACGAAGTATAAACCCACACCTCATAGCCGAGCTTCTGAAGTGCTTTGACGAGCTCGGGCGTACCCAGGCGGAGTCTCTCCGTATATATGCGGTTCAAGGGAAAGCGCAGCGGCAGCTCCGTCTTGTGCGTTGCCGGGTCGACAAACAGCACCTCATCCAGGTCAAACGAAACTCTCATGTCGGCCGACCCGCTTCCTCTTTTTCGATCTTCTCAATCACATTCATGATCTCCTGCGACCAGGTCTCCGGCGCGCCGCTCAGATCGAATTCCTGCGGCTCCTTGACGTCGTTGCGGGTCAGCAGAACCATGTCATTGTCAATATGTAGCGTTTGCCGGTATTTTTCGCGGATCAGCTTTTCGACCTTCATATCGTTGACACGCTGAAAGATTTTTCTCCCCGACGCCGAGACAACGCCGGCAACCTTCACATGATATCTGCGGAAATAATCCAACACAGCGTCCGCGGAATGGTATTGCGAGGAATAGAGCCAGACATCATAGCCGCTTCGTTCGAGGGCGTGGAACAGCGCCGGGACGCCGCGCCGAATGCGTTCCTTGTAGATATACTTCCAGGGGAAGGGCAGGGGCTCTTCCAGGAACGGATCGCCCTCGGCGCGGATGAGAACCTCGTCCAGATCGAAGGCGGCACGCTTCTCGTGCCGGGAGTTTTCGAGGATTTCCCGCAGCTCCGCCGCATGCATCAGGTTGACGATCTTAACCGGGATTTTGGCCTTTCCGAGCCTCATTGCGGCCGCCCACCTGTGGTGGCCGTTGATGATCATGCAGCCGTCCGGGTGCAGCCTCTCGACGATGATCGGCTCATGGCGTCCATAGTAGGGCAGGCCTATCTGCATGTTCTCTCGGAACTCGTTCTCATAAGCCGTGATGATGTTGTAATTCGGGCCGATATCCGGCATGCTGAACTCGTCCTCCGGGTTCGGGTACAGACTCTTGCAGGCAGCCTTTTTGGTAAGCAGCCGCATCAGAAAATTCGTCTTGACCGGGAAATAGACGCCCTTGATCTTCTGTACCCGCTCTTCCACGTATTTATCAAACTCTGTTTTGCTCCCGCTCATGGCGTAACTCCTTCCGCTTTCAGCCTGATTGGCACAGCATTGTGTATGTTATCTACAGTGTACCAGTGATACGCGCTTTTTTCAAGATTGTTCAGATACATCCGGCATTTTACTTGTAATTATGGAAAATAAATGATATTATTTCAGATAAGGCAGCGCGAAGCCTTTTCGACAGCCGCTTTGACTGACACCGTTTTTTACCGCAGATTTTCTGCGCTGTCGCTATAGGGAAAAACATGAACGGACTTCTTCATATTCTGCGCAGGGAGTTTATCTATCTCTGGTATTATGCCGATATCCAGCTCAGGCAGATTTTCTGGTATTGGGTGCTGGGTATCGCTGTCGGCTCCTTTATTTCGGTTTTTGCCAAGGACGGAATTCACAATCTTTTCCGGCGGATGCAGGGCAAAAAATGGGGGCTCTTCGGCATTGTCCCGGCCTGCCTGCTGGGGATCGCCTCGCCGCTTTGCATGTACGGCACCATCCCCATCGCCGCCTCCTTCTCCCGGCAGGGAATGCGGCACGACTGGCTTGCAGCCTTCATGATGGCTTCGATCCTTCTCAATCCCCAGCTCATCGCCTACAGCGCCGCGCTTGGCGCAGCCGTACTGACGGTTCGCATCGTCTCCTGCTTTCTGTGCGGCTGCGCGGCGGGATTATTGATCCATACTTTTTATAAGGATAACAGCTTTTTCGATTTTTCCGGCTTTGAGGAACGGGAAAGCCGGGACACGCACCCGAATCTTCTGATCCGCTACCTGCTGAACGTCGGGCGCAACATCCGGGCGACAGGGCCGTACTTTCTCCTCGGCGTGCTGCTGTCCGCACTCTTCCAGCGCTATGTGCCGCAGGAGCGTATGACCGCCCTCTTCGGCGGCAATGAAGCCTGGGGCGTCCTGATGGCGGCGACCATTGGCGTACCGCTCTATGCCTGCGGCGGCGGGACGATCCCGCTCTTGAAGGAATGGCTCTGGGAAGGTATGAGCATCGGCAGTGCCGCGGCCTTCATGATCACCGGCCCGGCGACCAAGATCACCAATCTCGGCGCATTAAAAATCGTCCTGGGCCTGCGGCATTTTCTGCTGTACTGGGTTTTTGTGATCGTCTTCGCATTGATGACCGGCCTTACGGTCAATCTGATTCTATAGTTTATTTAATGGGAGGATATTAACATGAAAAAGACACTTGCTCTGCTGCTGGCGCTATGCCTTGTTCTCTCTGTTTGTTCTCTGGGAACGGCATATGCGGAGGAATCCGAAAAGCCCGTCGTCTATTTTACGGACGACATCTCTCCGGAGGGGCTTGTCGCCATCTATGAGACCCTGAACTGGAAGCCCAACGGCCCCGTCGCGGTGAAGCTCTCCACCGGCGAATCCCCCGACTCCAACTATCTGCGGCCCGAGCTGATCCAGGATCTGGTGCAGAAGGTTAACGGCACGATCGTTGAGTGCAACACGGCCTACGCAGGCGCCCGCTCGGCGACCGCCGAACACTATCAGGCTGCCGAGGACCGCGGCTACACGGCCATTGCCGACTTTCAGATCCTCGATGAGTACGGCTCCATGGAGCTGCCCGTGACCGGCGGCACACGCCTGAAGGGCAATCTGGTGGGCGCGCACTTCGGCGACTACGGCTCCTACATTGTCCTGTCCCACTTTAAGGGCCACTCGATGGCCGGCTACGGCGGCGCGATCAAGAACGCCTCCATCGGCCTGGCCTCCGCAATGGGCAAGGTGCGCATCCACTCCGGCGGCACCAGCGACACCCACTGGCATGACGAGCTGCAGCTTGAATTCCTTGAGGCAATGGCTGAGGCCGCCAAGAGCGTCTGCGACAATCTGGGCGATCAGGTGGTCTTCATCAACGTCATGAACCGCATCTCCATCGACTGCGACTGCGACCCCCATCCTGAGGAGCCCGACATCCACGACATCGGCATCCTGGCCTCCACTGACCCCGTCGCGCTGGATCAGGCCTGCCTCGACCTGGTATCGAAGGCCGAGGGCAACGAGAAGCTCCTCTGGCGCATCGACGACCGCCAGGGTCTGCACACGCTGGAGCACGCGGAGG
Source organism: uncultured Eubacteriales bacterium (assembly GCA_900321275.1). Lineage (GTDB taxonomy): Bacteria > Bacillota > Clostridia > Oscillospirales > Oscillospiraceae > Limivicinus. The sequence continues at coordinate 18,515 of ONVI01000038.1, forward strand.
AAATCGGCCTCGGCAGCCGCAGCTACACCCTTGTGGATATCGGCGAGAGCGCAAATTGATACAAGGGCGGCCGTCTCCGTATAATTTTCGAGGGCAGGAGCCGCAGCTCCTGCCCTCTTCAATTCGCGCGGCGGCAGACATTAGGGAAGCGCTGATTTGCAAACGCAGGGAGGATATGAAAGTGAAAACACGCATGAGACTGCTTTCTGTGTCGCTGCTTCTCTTCGCGGCGCTTTTCTGCGTTTTTTCCGCGCCGAGTGCCCGGGCGGAGGCGCAGACTTCCCCACAAACGGAAGAACTGTATCTGGAACGCGGCGGGAAGAAGCTGTACGGCAAGCTCTATTTGCCGGAGGACGCGGTGTCCCCGCTCCCGCTTGTGATTCTCTCCCACGGTCTCGGCAGCAATCATCATATTATGGAGCCGTACGCGGACTTCTTTTCCGACAGCGGGATCGCGGCCTTTGTCTTTGACTACATCGGCGGTTCGGAGGAGAGTCTGAGCGACGGCAACATGAAGGATATGTCCGTCCTCGCCGAGGCGGCGGATCTCTCGTTCCTTCTCGATCATTTCCTCGCCGACGCCCGCTTTGCGGAAGACGGGATCTTTCTCTTCGGCGAAGTCAGGGGGGATTCATTTCCGCCTGTGTTGCCGGTAAACGGTCCGCGGATGCGGCGGGGCTCATCCTTCTCTATCCCGCCTTCAACCTGCAGGATATCTGCCGGGAGCTTGCCGCGCAGGGTGAAATCCCCGATAACGTGACAATCGGGGAGCATGTCGTCGGCCGCGTCTATGTGGAGGATATGCTTACCCTCGACATCTACCAGGTGATGGCGCAGTATACCGGTCCTGCGCTGCTGTTTCACGGTACGGACGATCCCTATGTTCCGCCGGACTATTCCCGCAGGGCGGCGGATATTCTGGGTGCGGAGCTGATTGTTGTCGAGGGTGCGGGCCACGGCTTTACCGGCGGGGACATGGAACAGGTCGCCCGGAGATCCGTGGATTTTGTCCGGGATGTTCTGTCCGCTCAGAGCTTTTCCGCGGCCGCCTGAAGCTCGGCATAGAGGATCTTTCCGCCCTCGTTTCTGGGAAACGCCGGGATCGTCACGACCCGGAAGCCCGCACGGGCCGCGCTGATCTTCCGGCGTACAAAGTCCGCAGCCAGCGCCCTTTCCTTTTCATCCGTCACGAAGATGGTCAGATGGTCGTCCGTGCCAACGCTGACGCCGAGAATGTTGAGCTCGTCCATGAGCATGGTATCGATCTCGTCCAGGCTGATCCGATGACCGGCCATCTTGATATAGCGTTTCAGTCTTCCGACGATGGAAACATAGCCGTCTTCATCAAACTCGGCAAGATCGCCGGTATGAAGAACGCCGTGCCATTCGTCTTCTGCGCTCAGATCCTCGCCGCGCTGCGCGTAGCCCATCGCCACGTTAGGGCCGCGATAGACGAGCTCCCCCCGGACATGCGCGCCGGTGACGGGATTATTCTCTTCATCCGCGAGGGTAACGCTCCCGCCCGGAACGACAATGCCGACAGATCCCGGTTTTCTCAGCGTATCCTCCGGCGGCAGCCAGGTGATGGCTGCCGTCGCTTCACTTTGTCCGTACATGATAACGAAGCGTTTTCCGTTCTCCGCAGCGTAACGGCCGAAATACGCCTGAAGCTCCCGGCTGAGCTTTCCGCCCGCCTGGGTCATCATCCGCAGGCTGGGGAAATCATCTTCAAAAAGCTCAATACGGTGCAGCATCTCATAGGTG
>ONVI01000030.1 GCA_900321275.1 uncultured Eubacteriales bacterium
TCCGAGGCAGATTTGCGTCAGGCAAGGCAGCGGACGCAGAGCATCCTTTGTGTATGGTCAAGTCCGATCACGAAGCCTGGCACAAATCCGGCCGGAAAGATTCAAACTGTTCTATCGGATAATCGTATTACAGCACAATTGCGTTCTTCGGGCAGACGTCGGCGCAGGTGCCGCAGGCTACGCATTTGTCCTCGTCGAGCTTCCAGACCTTCTCCTTGCGGTCGACGGTCAGGGCCTCGCCGGGGCATTTCTTCGCGCAGATCGTGCAGTAGACGCACTTGTTCGGATCCTGGGTCGGCTTGCCGTCGCCTCTCGGCTGGACGGCGGGCGCCGCATCCGCAGCGGGCGCAGCCGGAGCCTCCCCTTCCTTCTTCGCTGCCGGAGCCGCGGCAGGCGCGGCGGCGGGCTTGGGCGCGGGCTTCTTCACGGCCTTCTTGATAAAGGTGCCGGAGACGATCAGGTCGCCCTCCTCAATGCCGATCATGTGATAATCCTGGGTCAGCTCAATGGAGTGGCGCGTGCAGAAGTCGGCGCAGGTGGCACAGAAGGTGCAGGAGCCGAGGTCAAAGCTGCGGGTAACGACATCGTCCCCATCCTCGTTCTTGACGCTCGTATGGGTGATGGCCCCGCCGGCGCAGACGCGCTCGCACATGTTGCAGTTGATGCAGGTCTCCGGGTGGAAGACGATGCGGCCGCGGTAGTTGGGGGCCGCCTCGCTCGGCTCGAAGGGATACATGGCGCAGCTGGGCTTGCTGAAAAGCTTGGTGACAGCTTCTCTGACAAACGGGAAATCCATTACTTCTGCCCCCTCTTCTCCTTGAGTATTTGGGTCGCCTTCACAAGGCCGTCCATAATGGCCTCGGGCTTGGGCGCGCAGCCCGCAATATCCACATCCACATGGACGTATTTGCTGAGCGGCGCGCAGACGGAATAGCTGCCCTTGAAGACGTTGCCGGACTGCGGGCAGGAGCCCATCGTGACGACGCATTTCGGCTCGGGCACCTGAGAGATGGCGCTGAGAACGCGGTCAAGGCTCTGCTTCGTGACAGGGCCGGTGACGACGACGATATCCGCCTGACGGGGGCTGCCCGTAAGCTTGAAGCCCAGGCGCTCCACGTCGTAGCGGGGCGTCAGCACGGCAACGAGCTCAATATCGCAGCCGTTGCAGGAGCCGCTGTTGATGTGAAACAGCCAGGGAGATTTTGCGGTGCTCTCCGCGATCAGTTTTTGAAACATAGCGCTCCCTCCTTACAGACCGTACCACGCGAGCACAAGGCTTAAGAGCGCAAGGCCGGAGACGACAGTCCAGTAGTATTTGAATACCTGTTCGATCTTGAGTCTGGCGGTGACCGCGTGGACAAAGGAGATGAACAGGGCCGTGGCAATGACGCACAGCGCGAAGACGATCACGCCGTCCACCGCGATGATGCCGGTGCCAACGCCGCCGAGGAACAGGGCGACAAAGAGGCTGGTCATGGTCAGCACCTTGACCGCGTGGCTGAGCTTAAAGACCGCGAGGGGCGCGCCGCTGTATTCGGCGTGCATGCCTTCGCAGATCTCCGTCTCGGCCTCGGCGGTGTCAAAGGGGTGGCTGCCGGTCTCGCCGGGGATGACCATGGCGAAAGCGATCGCCGCGGGGATCATGCTGAGCCTGGTGATCAGGCTGCCGTTTTCGACCTGATAGCGCGCGATCTCGCTCAGGGAGAAGCAGAGACCGGAGCCCATGGTGCTGCCGACGGCCTTGGCCACGGCCAGCAGCACGAGGACAAGGGGCAGCTCGCAGGCGATGATGGTGACCATCTCACGGCTCAGACCGACGCCGGCATAGGGAGAGCCGGAGGCGGCGGCGCCGAGGATTGCGGCCAGCGCCGGGATCAGCAGCAGGTAGAGCACCACGATGATGTCCGCCATGCCGGAGAAGGCGCTGAAGCCGCGGATCGGGATAAAGAGCTGGATCACGACCAGCGCGGCAAGCCCCACCAGCGGTGCAAGGAGGAAGGTGGTTCGGGAGGCCGCTGCGGGCACGATGGTCTCCTTGCCGCAGAGCTTAAAGAAATCATAGAAGGGCTGGAGGATCGGGGGGCCGACTCTCTTCTGCATTCTGGCGACGAGCTTGCGGTCGATGCCGACCAGCAGCATGCCGCAGAGGAAGCAGAACAGGAAGCCCGGGAATATGAGGATGTAGCCCAGATACTGAAGGCCGTTCAGAAAAATATTCGCAGTCATATTTCCCACCTCCTTAGAACACGATCATCATGTACACGATTGCCAGGGCCAGGGCAACCACGGCCCAGAGGGCATAGTCGTTCACAACGCCGCTGTGCAGATCGTGCATGAAGCTGAAGTAGTGTCTCCAGTTGTGCTTGAAGCCCCAGAAGAGGTCTCCGCCGCCGACCTGGGAGTACACGTTCTTTTCGCCGCCGTAGAAGAGCTGATACTTGGTCTCGACCGCTTCGTTTTCGCTCTCGCTCTCGCTGACGCGGTCATACTTGCCGGCGACGGCAACGACCGTCAGGGCGAGCAGTGCGCAGCAGAGAATGAGCAGCCAGTTGATGGGCTCCCACACGCCGACCTGAGCAAAGTTCAGCTCAGGCACGGGGAGGTTGGACTTGAAGCCCATGGCGGTGATGTATTCGCCGACGTCTGCCACGGCCTTCGCGGCGGGCTGGGTCAGGATGCCGGTGACGGTATTCGGGAATATGCCGGTCAGGATGCAGAGCACGGCGAGGATGCCCATGGCGAGACGCATGCCGAAGGGAACCTCCTTGACGTTCTCATACTCCTTGGGAAGCTGCCCGAAGAAGACGGACTGGCTGACCTTGACGAAGGAGGCGAGCGTCAGCGTGGAGGTCACAAGGGCGACGATGGTGACCGCCAGGAAACCGATGTTGTTCGACTCGACCGCCTTCTGGTACGCCGCCTGATAAATCATCCACTTGGAGGCGAAACCGTTGAAGGGCGGCACGCCGCTGATGGAGAAAGCGCCGATGAGGAAGAGCACCGTGGTGTGCGGCATCTTCTTCGACAGACCGCCGAGCTTGCCGAGGTCGGTGGTGCCGGTCTCGTGCAGGACAGCGCCCGCGGCAAGGAACAGCAGGCCCTTGAAGAGGGTGTGGTTCATCGCGTGGTAGAGGCCCGCGGAGACGCCGAGGGAGGTGGAGAGGCCCACCGCCGCCAGCACATAGCCGATCTGGGAGATGGAGTGGTAGGCCAGCAGACGCTTGAAGTCATGCTGGGCAAGCGCCATCGTCACACAGACGAACATGGAGACGCTGCCGATGAAGACCAGCATGAACTGGGACGCGCCGAGATTCATCGTCTGGAACAGGAAGTAGGTAAGTCTGATGATGCCGTAGATGCCGGATTTGGTGAGCACGCCGGAGATCAGCACTGAGATGGACGCGGGGGCAGCGCCGTGGGCGTCCGCCGCGAGGGGGTGGAAGGGCACGATAAAGGCCTTGGTGCTGAAGCCGATGTACAGGAAGGCGAAGGCCAGCTTGGTGGCATTGTTCATGCTGCCGGGGATCAGGCTTGCCAGCTGCGCGAGGTTCAGCGTGTGGTACTGGGCGTAGAGCATGATGACGCCGGTCAAAATTGCGGTGGAGCCCATGCAGCCGACGACCAGATACTTGAACGCGGCCTCCAGCGCGCCGTAGACCTTCGTGCGGAAGGCGGTCAGCGCGACGGCGGCAAAGGTGAGGATTTCGACCATGACGAACATGTTGAAGATATCGCCCGAGAGGACAAGGCCCAGCACGCCGCCCGCCAGCAGGCAGTAGAGCACATAGTACTGGGGCACGCAGTCGTCATGCACCATGTAGCGGATGGAGTAGATAGCGGAGACGAAGACCGCCGTGGAGATGAGCAGCGCGAAGAAGAGGCTGAGCGCGTCAACCTCGAGCGCGATGCCGATGGCATAGCCGCCCGCAATGCCGCGGGAGCCCATCCAGTAAGCGATAACCTCGCCGTCCATCATGACGGGCTTTACAAGCGAGCCGAGGAAGAAAAGGCTCAGGCCCGTGGCAATCAGGGCGATCCAGGCCCGGAAGCCGGCGGGGTTCCTGGGGTTCTTCGATTCCTTCCCGCCGGTGGCGGCGATGAGGAAGGCGCCGAGGAAGAGCACCATGATCGAGTAGATCGGGAAGTGATGGTAATCCACCATGTTATTCAGGTTTATCATCCTCTCAGCCTCCTTATCTCTCTGGTGTCAAGCGTCCCGTAGGACTCATGCAGGCGCATGACGAGGGACATGGACATGGCCGTCACGCATGCGCCGATGACGATGCTTGTCAGCGTCAGAGCCTGAGGGATCGGATCGACAAAGTAGCTGGCCTGGGTCAGCTCACCGGCGGTGAAGACCGGGGCGGTGCCGCCGGGGGTATAACCGACGGAGATGATGAGCAGGTTCACGCCGTAATCCATGACGGACATGCCGATGACCGTTTTGACCAGGTTATACTTGGTGACGATCGTATAGAAGCCGAGCACGATGAGGAAGAAGGCGCAGATGTAATTATACAGTATCATGTCACTTCACCTCTTTCTCGTCTGCCGCGTCCTTCATCACACCGAGCATGAGAAGGGCGATGGAGCCGACGCCGGTGATGACCTTGACGCCGACAGTCACGTTCATCCAGAAGATGGTGCCGGAGCTGTACAGATCGCCGATCGCGCCGTGGGTGTAGAGGACGTTTTCGGCGAAGTGCGCGCCGACCGCGACGCCGAGAAGACCCAGCGCCACATAGAAGATGGAGGCGCAGCCCTCAACCGTGTGCAGAAGATGATAGCTGAAGGTTTCGACGGTGCGTTCATAGCCGTGTCCCATATAGACAAGCGCCACCAGCGCGACCATCAGGACGCCGCCCTGGAAGCCGCCGCCGGGGGACAGATGCCCGTGGAGGATAATGTACAGGATATAGACGACCACGCAGGGCAGGATTCTGTCACAGCCGCAGCGCGCGATCACATTTTTGACAACGGGTTTTTCATTCATCCCGATCGTCCTCCTTTCCTGCTTTCTTTTTAAAGAGGATGACGGCGCTGCCGGTCACGGCGGTAACAAGGATGAAGGCTTCGCCCATGGTATCATAGCCACGGAAGTCGAAGACGATCGAGGTCACGTCGTTGACGGCATGGGTCCTGGCCAGGTTCTGCTGAACGATCGCGTCTGCCGCGCCGGCGGCAAAGCTGTCGTCATAGCTTTCGGGGTTCTGCTGGAGATCATAGACGGGAACCGGGGCGGCCTGTCCCTCATAGCTGCGCTCCATCCCCGCGAGGGTGAGCGCGCCGAAGACGCTGAAAAACAGGATCGCGCCGAGGGAGACATAGGTGAGCCACTTTTTCATCAGTCATCCCCTCCTCTCATTTTCCTGAGGGCAACGATGAATACCAGCGGTGTGAGCGCGGCGCCGACGGCGGCCTCGGAGATGGCCACGTCGGGCGCGTGCATCACGAGAAAAGCGCCCGCGCAGAAGACGCCGGTCACAGCCAGGGCGATCACCGCGCTCAGAAGCTTTTCAAAGTGGCAGGCGAGAATTGCCGAAACCACAACGCCGCTGACGACCAGAATATCGAGAAGTGCAACGATATTATTCATTGAAATCCCTCCCGTAATCGTCGATTTCCATCTCTTTGTCGGGACGGACGCCGTTTTTGTAAGCGCCTTTGGCGATGGCGTGGGAGCCGATGGGGTTGATGGTGATGATCAGCAGGCCGATAAACAGCGCCTTGATGCCGGTGGAGACGCTGCCCATCACGAAGAAGGCGTAGAGCGCGCCGCCGAGGATCACGCCCGCGGTGCCGAGCGTCGTGATGCAGGTGCTGGCCTGCATGCGGCAGAAGGTGTCAGGCATCTGCAGGATGCCCTTGGTGCCGGCCAGCGCGAACACGAAGCCGACGGCAAGCAGGATGTCGATCACGATTCTCATTTGTCAGACCACCTTCTTTTCTCAAGATAACGGCCGACCAGCATCGTATCCACAATGCCGAGCATGGCGCAGATGATGGCGATGTCGAGATAGATGCCCCTGCCGGAGTAGAGGGAATAGAGCATCAATCCGCAGGAGAGCAGGACGTCTATACTGTCGCCCGCGACCATGCGGTCTGCGGCCGTGGGGCCTTTCGCCAGCCGGTACAGGAGTATCACTGCGAGAAAGGCAAAAGCCGCGGCAAAAATCAGTATTTCAATCATCATTGCCAGATCCTCCTGATCCCTTTTTCAAGGCGGCCCTTGATGATCTTGCCCGCCTTCTCGCGGTCGGTTTCCGCCACATCGATCCAGTGGATGTAATACCAGGTTTTGCCGTCCTGTTCGGCGATATCGAGGGTGATGGTGCCGGGCGTGAGGGTGATGGAGTTTGCAAGCATGGCCTGCGCGTAGTCCCCCTCCAGCTCCACGGGCACCTTGACGATGCCGGGATTGACTTCCCTGCAGCCGCCGAAGCAGCGCCGGGCCACGTCCAGATTCGCCTTGACAAGCTCACCCAGGAAGATGAAGACGTAGGCGATCAGCGCGCCGAACCTGACCGGATTTGCCAGCCGGAAGGCGTTTTCGTGGATGAAGAATCCGGATGTAAAGAGAGCCGCCGCGAGGCTCACTACCGCGCCCGCAATCATCTCCTGGGGCGTAAAGCTCCATGTGAGCAGCACCCAGAAGAGAAAACACAGGCAGAAGGTAGATATCACTGCGGGAACTTTTGTTTTGGGCAAGTGAATCCTCTCCTTTCAAAATGAGTCCATGGCTCCCTCTCCGAGGGAGCTGTCACCGGTGCGCACACCGGTGACCAAGGGAGTCGTCCGATCCATGAAACGCTCAATGGTACGCACGTTGACTCCTTCCGTCACGGCCTTGCGGGGGATCGGCCGTGTCACCTCCCTCAGAGAGGGAGGCAAGTATATGGTTTGCTATTCGACCTTGAGGCTGTCGACGAAGAATTCCCGGCCGCCCGTCATTCGGAGGGCTGTACCGCCGCATTGGGGGCATTTTGCCTCTCTTCGGTCGACCGCCCCCTCATAGCCGCAGCCGGCACAGAGGAAGCGTCCGGGGATCTGCTCAAACAGGAGCTTTGCCCCCTCCGCCGCCGTGCCTCTGGAGGCTTCGGGGAAGAGATCGAGGATGTACCCCGGAACGACCCCGGAATACTCGCCGAGCTTCATGCGGATCTCCAGGGCCCTCGTAAAACCCTGGTTCTTCGCTTCCCGCTCCACAAGGTCGATCAGGCTTTTGGTCAGTGCCAGCTCGTGCATGCCTCAGGTTCAGCGATCCGTGCAGCTGAAGCAGGGGTCGATGCTGGCGATGATGAGCCCGGCGTCGGCCACACTGTTGTCGCGGAGCATGTAGGGGATGGTCGGGGTGTTCTTGTAGCTCGGCACATGGACGCTGACGCGGTGGTTGTTGAAGCCGCCGTTGCCCACGACCATGTGGGAAAGCTGTCCTCTGGGAGCCTCATGGCGGCAGACGGCGACGCCCTTCTGGATCTTCGGGAGCTTGTTGCCGAGATTGATGGGCCCGTCGGGGAGATTGTTCAGCGCCTGGTCGATGATCTTGATGCTCTCATAGCACTCGAGGGCACGGACAACGACTCTCGCGAACACGTCGCCGCTTTCGACCACGGGGACGTCGAACTTGAAGTCGCCGTATGAGCAGTAGGGGGAATCGCGGCGCACATCGATATCCACGCCCGAGGCGCGCGCATGAGGGCCGATCGCGCCGAGGCGGGTCGCCACTTCTTTCGTCAGGACACCCACGCCCTTGGTGCGCAGGGCGATGGTCTTGTCGTTCAGGGCGATCTCGACGATGCGGTCCATGAGACCCTTGAGCTTGTCCAGGGACTTGAGAAGCTTTGCCTTGAGCTCGTCGTCGATGTCGCGCCTCGAACCGCCCACAGTGACCATGGCGTAGTTGACGCGGTTGCCGCTGAGCTCTTCCAGCAGATCCATGACCAGCTCGCGCTCGTCCCAAATGTGCATGAACATGCTGTCATGGCCGATGACGTGACAGGCCACGCCCAGCCAAAGCAGATGGGAGTGCAGACGCTCAAGCTCGGCGGTGATGACGCGGATATATTCGCCGCGCTTGGGGCACTCGATGCCGTTGAGCTGCTCGACGCACATGGCGTAGGTCAGGGCATGGGAGTGGGAGCAGATGCCGCACACGCGCTCGACCAGCACCAGGGTCTGGATGGCGTTGCGCTCGGTGCAGAGCTTTTCGATGCCGCGGTGGTTGTAGCCGACGAAGACCTCCGCGTCCTTGATGACTTCGCCCTCGGTGTAGAGCTTGGCATGAATGGGCTCCTCCAGCGCGGGATGGTAGGGGCCGATGGGAACGATATAGCTCATCTTATCCCTCCTTAAAATTCTTTGCGCGCAGCTCGGAAAGCGGCGTGACCATGATCTGGCCCTTGCCCTGGGTTTCCAGCATCTCCTCGGGCAGGAAGAGTCTCTTCGACGTGTCAAGTCCCTCGAACTCGACGCCGAAAAGCTCGTTCAGCTCGCGCTCCGGCCACTCCGCCGCGCAGTCGTAGATCGCGCCGATGGAGGGAAGCTGCATCTCGCCCACCACATGGTAGGACTCGATAACCGGCTCGACCTGATAGTCCCACGAGACGTCCATCTTCCCCTCTTCGTTGAGGAAGCCGTGGATCATCGTGAGCCACACGCCGGCCTTGCGCATCTTCTCTGCAATCGGTATGACCTGGTCTTTGGTAATTTCGATTCTCTTGTACTCCTGCATACCTTTCACCTCTCTATTTGCAATTAGTAACAAACCTGTTCAGGCCCTCTCCGCCCCAGTTTGCGAGCCGGGGCACCTACCCCAAAAAGGGAGGCAAGCCCCGGCCCCCCTTTGGGGGAGCTGCCATGGCCGATCTCATGCGAGGCCATGACTGAGAGGGCTCTCAGCAAATTCTCGGTAGCTGCGCCCCTGTAAGCTTCTGCAAAATCCGCTTTCCGCCGAATTTTGTCTTCATGACGAGCCTGCCGGGACAATCCGCGCTCACAGTGCCGATCAGCGCGGCGTCGCGCCCTTCCTCCGTGCTGCGCATGGCGTCCAAAACCCGCTCCGCGTCGTCCGGGTTGACGACGGCAAGGAGCTTGCCCTCGTTTGCGCAGTAAAGCGGCTCCAGACCCAGCATGGAACAGGCAGCCTGCACCTGGGGCCTGATTGGGATTTTCTCTTCGTCGATCTCAATGCCGAGCGATGTTCCCTCCACGAACTCGTTGAGTGTGGTGGCGACGCCGCCGCGGGTGGGATCGCGCAGGACACGCACATTTGCCCCGGTTTCGAGGATCGCCGCGCACAGCGTATTCAGCGCCGCGCAGTCGGATGTGAGCTCCCCCTGCATCATGCCGCTTCTTGCCAGCATGACCGCGGTGCCGTGGTCGCCGACGGTGCCGGAGACGAGCACCGCGTCCCCCGCCCGGATGTTTTTCGGGCTGAGGCCGGGATATTTCAGAAAGCCGATCCCGGCGGTGTTGATATAGAGCTTGTCGCCTCTCCCCTTCTCGACGACCTTGGTGTCGCCGGTGACGATCCGTACCCCCGCGTGTTCGGCGGCTGAACGGATGGAATCGACGACGCGCTTGAGATCGTCCATGGGCAGCCCTTCTTCCAGAATAAGGGCACAGCTCAGATACCTCGGCTCCGCCCCGCAGACGGCCAGATCATTGACCGTACCGCAGACGGCGAGCTTGCCGATATCCCCGCCGGGGAAAAAGACGGGATCGACCACAAAGCTGTCTGTGGAAAAGGCGAGCTGTGCGCTCCCCTCTATTATCGCCCCATCGCCCAGGGAATCAAGTGCGGGGTTGGAGAAGGCGGGAAGCAGCAGCTCTTCAATCAGGCGGGAGGTCTTTTTCCCCCCGCTGCCGTAGTCCAGGGTGATGATTTCTTCTGTCATGAAAACCCTCTTCCTTACAGGCTCCCTCCCCGAGGGAGCTGTCGCCGGTTCGCACACCGGTGACTGAGGGAGCCGCCCAATCCTTTGAGCGCTCAGATAAACGCGCCTTGACATCTTCCGCCGCTTCGCGGTTCCCTTTCTCAGAGAGGGAGGCTTGCGTATTTCCATGCGGCGGCACAGGCGCCTTCGGAGGACACCATGCAGGGACCCACCGGGTCTTCGGGTGTGCAGGCTTTTCCGAACAGCGGGCATTGCGCCGGGCTGCGTCTGCCGGTGATGACCTCGCCGCAGCGGCAGGCTGTGGGTGTCTCGGTATCGGAATACCGAATGTCAAAGCGCTTTTCGGCGTCGAAACCCTTCAGCTCGTCCCGCAGACCGAGGCCGCTGCTTTCGATCCCGCCGAGACCGCGCCAGAGATCGAGACGCGGTTCAAAGCACTGCTTCAATATCCTCTGCGCGAGGACGTTTCCCTTTTGCGACACGGCACGGGTGTATTCGTTTTCAAGCCGCGGGCTCTTTTCCGCAAGCTGTTTGACAAGCCGACAAATCGCCCGCAGGATATCCTCCGGTTCAAAGCCCGCGACCACGGCGGGCAGGCCGTATTCCTCGGGCAGGAAGGCAAAGCCGTCCGCGCCGATGATTGTCGCCACATGGCCGGGGCAGAGGAAGCCGTCCACGTTGAAGCCGTCCATCCGGATCAGCGCCCGCAGCGCGGGTTCCACTCTTTTGAGCATCGACCAGAGGGTGAAGTTTTTTGCGCCCTTTTCTTTTGCCGTCAAGACGGCGGCGGCGGTGCCGGGGGCGGTGGTCTCAAAGCCGACGCCGAGGAAAACCACCTGCTTTTCGGGGTTTTGCAGTGCAAGCTCCACCGCGTCGACCGGGGAATAGACCGTCTCCACCCGCGCGCCGAGAGCTTTCCGCCGCAGCAGGCTGTCCCCTCTCCGGCTGCCGGGGACACGCAGCATGTCGCCGTAGCTTGTGAGGATAACATCCTTTTCCATGCTCAGCTCCAGCACCGCGTCAATCACCTGCGGGGGCGTGACGCAGACCGGGCAGCCGGGGCCGGACAGAAGTCCGATCTCCGGCGGGAGCATGGTCTTGATACCCGACGCGGCGATGGACATGGTGTGCGTGCCGCAGACCTCCATCAGCCGGATTTCCCCGGGGACAAGCTCACGTATCCCTTCCAGCAGCGCCGCCGTCCGTTCCTTATCCGATGGCATTGCGCACATCCTCCCAGGCCTCCAGATCGTCCAGCGCCTGCTGCTCGGGCAGGCGCTCGATGGCGAAGCCCGCATGTACGATCACGTAATCGCCGATTCGGGGCTTGTCGATGAAGTCCACGCGGATTTCCCGGCGCATGCCCATCGCCTCGCCCACAGCGGTGCTGCCGTTGATTTCTATCAATTGCAAAGGTATCGCAAGACACATAAGAATGTCTCCTTTTAGCCTCCCGCATTGAGGGAGCCATGAAGAGCCGCTTCCGCGATCATGAGCTGGCCGAGGCTCAGTCCCTCGTCATTGGTTGAGACCCGACGGTGCCGGAGCACACGGAAGCCCTCGTTTTCCAGCCTTCGGGGAAGCCGCGCCATAAGATACATATTCTGAAAGCTGCCGCCGGAGAGGGCCACGGTTTTGATCCCGCTCTGCTCCCGCGCGGCTTTGCACATCTGAACCGCCATTTCGACCAGTGTATTCATGAATCGCGCCGCAAGGCGGCCTGCAGCTTCTCCCGCTTCCCGTGCGGTGACGATGGCGCGGATCATCTCCCGCCAGTCAAAGCGGAGGGGCGCACCCTCCGAAACGATCGGGAAAACGCCGTCGTCCTCCGTCGCTGCGGCCTCCAGCAGGATTGCGCCCTGCCCCTCATAGCTGCATTTTGTCTTGATCCCCAGCAGTGCGGAGACGCCGTCGAACAGTCTCCCCATGCCGGAGGACAGCGGGCAGTTGAGCCCGGCGCGCAGCATGGTCTCATAGATTGCGACGTTCCCGACGTTGCTTGTATCAAGCCCCGCTTCACGCAGCAGGGCAAAAGCGACACGTTCTGTCTCCTTTGTTGCCAAATCCCCGCCGATCAGGGGGATCGGGCGGATGGAGCCGAAGCGCTCAAAGCCCTTGAAATCACCGATCAGGCACTCCGCTCCCCAGCTTGTCCCGTCGGTTCCGAGGCCGGTGCCGTCCCAGATGAGGCCGATCACCTTTTCCGAGACAAGATTATCAGCCATGCAGGAGGCCAAATGCGCATGGTGGTGCTGAACCCGGATCAGAGGGATTTCTTCCCGCTCCGCCCGTTCGGCGGCATACTCCGTGGAGAGATAGTCCGGGTGCAGGTCACAGGCCAGCGCTTTCGGTCTGATATCGAACAGCCGCTCAAAATGCGCGATCTGTCCGGTATAAGCCTCGAAGGTCTCCATGTTTTTGAGATCTCCGATATGCTGGCTTGGAAAAACATAGTTTTCGCGGGAGAGACAGAAGCTGGCCTTCTGCTCGGCTCCGCAGGCGAGGATCGGCTCAAGTGCACGCTCCGCGCGTATCGGAAACGGCACATAGCCCCTGGAGCGGCGGGCAAAGTATTCCCTCCCGTCCAGCGCCCAGCAGAGCGAATCGTCGCAGCGGGTCTGGATACGGCGGTTATGAAGCAGAAACCCGTCGGCAATGCCGCGCAGATTTTTCACCGCCTCGTCGTTATCGGTCATCATGGGGGTATCGGAGAGATTCGCGCTCGTCATGACGAGCATATCAAAATCATCCCCAAAGAGCAGTACGTGCAGCGGCGTGTACGGGAGCATCACGCCCACATATCCGTTCTCGCTGACATGCCGAAGCCCCGCCTCCCGCTTTTCGAGCAGGACAATGGGCTTCCGAAAGCCGTCCAGAATTGCCCGTTCCTCTTCCGAGACACGGCAGATTTTTTCGGCGCAGGAGACGTCCCGGCACATAACAGCGAATGGTTTTTCGTCTCTCTGCTTGCGGCGGCGGAGCATCTTCGCAATCTCCGGATCGTCACAGCGGCAGGCCAGATGAATGCCGCCGAGGCCCTTGACCGCGATGATTTTCCCCGCTTTCAGGGCTTTGCGCGCAAGCTCAATGGCGTCGCCCGGTATGCGCTTTCCATCCGCGTCCAGAAAAAATACTTCCGGCCCGCAGTTTGCGCAGCAGTCCGGCTGGGCGTGATAGCGGCGGTTTTCGATGTCATGGTATTCCCGATCGCAATCCGGGCACATGGGAAAAGCGCTCATGGAGGTCTTGGCCCGGTCATAGGGCACATCCCGGATAATCGTAAAGCGCGGGCCGCAGTTGGTGCAGTTGATGAAGGGATAGCGATATCGCCGATCCGCGGGATCGAGCAATTCCCGCAGGCAGTCGTCACAGACGGCGATATCCGGCGAGATCAGCGTATCGCGCAAAGCTTCGGTCTTGCTGCCGAGGATCTGAAAACCCGTAAAGCCTTTACAGTCATCGAACCATCTGACCTCGACTTCCTCAATTACGGCGAGCTTCGGCGCCTTTTCAGGCAGCTCCGCAACAAATCGCTCCAGCGCGTCCCGCTCCCCTTCCAGCTCCAGCTCCACGCCGGAGGAGGTGTTTTTGATCGTGCCGCGCAAATCCCGCTCCCGCACCTGCCGGTGGATAAAGGGACGAAAGCCGACGCCCTGTACGATGCCGCGAATATGTATCCATGCGCGGTTTAAGCTCAAGCCGTCGTCCTCCATTTTTGTTATAAATGTATCAAACTTTTTCAAAAAACATGCGCAGAAATGGTGGTTTTTATTATACCACAGTCTGCGCATTTAGCAAGAAGCGTCTTTTGCTTTTCGTCATTTTCAGTAAAATAATACAATCTGGGAATCGGGTTTATTCAGCAAACAACCAACATACACACCGTAGGGGCCGTTCACGAACGGCCCGGCAGTACACGATCGTTTTTTCGGATTCGCCTGGCGCATTCGCCGGACGCGGCCTCTGCCGCCGGGCGAACAGAGAAGCTTGCTGTGTCAAGCCGATACCCATATAATACAATATTCTGTATCACATGCCTGCGGCGATCCACAGAATAAGCCCATAGACCGCGCCCGCCGTGACGCCGTAAACGATCACCGGCCCTGAGATCACAAACATTTTGGCCGCTGTACCGGTGATCTTCCCCTCCGTCTTGTATTCCAGAGCCGGGGCAACGACGGCGTTGGCAAAGCCGGTAATCGGCACCAGCGTTCCAGCCCCACCGAATTTCGCGATTTTGTCATAGACGCCCAGCGCCGTCAACAGCGCGCCGAGCAGAATCAGCGTCACGGAAACAGCCGTGCCCGCTATCTCTTCGTCGAGTCCCGCGCGCAGATACAGGCCGCTCAGAATCTCCCCCAGCGTGCAGATCAACCCTCCGGTCACATAGGCGCGAAGCATGTTCCGCCCCGCTCTCGAGCGCGGCATGTGCTGCGAAACGTATTCATTATAATTGTTCCTGTCTATTTCCATGTTTTTCTCTCCTTTCGACGTTAGGGAAGCGCTGATGAAATCGACGTGTACAGGCGGATTTTTCGTCTGACGAAGCCGTAAAAGCGAAGGAATACTTTCTGTATTTCAAGCTTTTCAGGCAAAGTCAGGCGGAATATCCACCGTCAGGATGTGCGCGGGGATTTATTCAGCGTTTCCTTAGTATCTGCTGAAAACTCATTTTTATTCGGAAGCGAAACGATCCTTCGCTCCGCTCAGGACGACGCGCAAACCGTCCTTCTCTCTTTTCACCTGTTTCTTTCCGCTTTTTGCTTTTCCTTCTCCTCTTCCTTGACAGTTTTCCCCTTTTCCGCTAAAATGCCTATCATATTATCGATGTAATAAAGGAGCATCTCTGA
Source organism: uncultured Eubacteriales bacterium (assembly GCA_900321275.1). Taxonomy (GTDB): domain Bacteria; phylum Bacillota; class Clostridia; order Oscillospirales; family Oscillospiraceae; genus Limivicinus. The sequence continues at coordinate 14,747 of ONVI01000030.1, forward strand.
CATGGACAATTCTCGCGCACAGTGGGGCAGCAAGCTGGGGTTTATTCTGGCTGCCGCCGGGTCGGCCATCGGCCTCGGGAACATCTGGAAATTCCCCGGCAGGGCTTTTGAGGGCGGCGGCGGAACCTATGTGCTGATCTATCTTTGCATGGTCATCTTCCTGGGTGCGCCCCTTATGCTGACGGAGCTCTCCATCGGCCGCGCAAGCCAGGCGAACGTCGTCGGCGCATTTCGGAATCTGGGGCACAAGCGCTGGTCCTGGGTCGGCTGGGTCGGCGTCATCGGCGCATTCATCATCACCTGCTACTATTCCCATGTCGGCGGCTGGGTGCTGCGCTATGTCTGCGGCTATACGGTGGAAGCGCCCACGATCTATGCCGATCCCCTCGGCTATTTCTATGCCACGCTCGGCCTCGGCGCCGACGGCAATACTTTCTTCCCGTGGGTTGCGATCCTCTTCGCCGCGCTCTTCATGGTCTGCAACGCCGTCGTTATCATCCGCGGCGTTGAGGGCGGAATCGAGCGCTTCAACAAAATCGGCATGCCCGCCCTGTTTGTGATCCTGATCGTTCTGCTTGTCCGTTCCGCCACGCTTCCCGGCGCTGAGGCAGGTCTGAAGTATATGCTCTCCTTCGACTGGGGGAAGGTCACCTTCAACACGGTGCTCTCCGCGCTGGGACAGGCCTTTTATTCTCTCTCCATCGGCATGGCAATTCTGATCACCTACGGCTCTTACCTGCCGAAAACCGAGGATCTGCCCAAAAACACTGCGCTGATCTGCGCGATGGACACACTGGTTGCCATTCTCGCCGGCTTCATCATCATCCCCGCCGTGTTCGCCACGCTCGGCCCCGATCAGGTCGGCAAGGGCGGCGGCTTCGCCTTTGTGTCGCTGGCCGGCGTTTTTGAGAGCATGCCCGGCGGCCGGATTTTCGGCGTGCTGTTTTATCTGCTGCTGCTGTTTGCGGCGCTGACCTCCTGCATCTCTCTGATCGAGAGCATCGTCGCCTTCCTGACCGAGCATTTCTCCTGGGAGCGTAAGACCACCACGATCTGGGTCTGCTTTGTCATGTTCCTGATCGGCTGCTTATACACCTGCTCCCAGGCGGCCTATCCCCTCAAGGGCGTTTGGTACGACGCCGTCAACGGCGTGACCTTCCCGGCCCTTTGCGACGCGATGGAGTATCTGACCGACCGGCTGATGATCCCCTTCTGCGCCCTGGGCTGCTGCCTGTTCGCGGGCTGGGTCTGGAAGCCGGAGAGCGCCATCGCCGAGATTGAACAGCACGGCGTCCGTTTCGGTCTCAAGAAGGTCTACAGCGTGCTGATCAAGTTTGTCGCACCCATCGCCATTCTGGCGATTCTGGTGCTGAGCCTCGTCACCGGCACGACGCTGAGCTGAGTTTTTTTGATATGCACCGATCCCCTGCGAATGATGTGTCATTCGCAGGGGATCGGTATTATTCCAGCATATTACGCAGAAGCTCCACGGCGCGGCGCTCGAGACGGGAGATCTGCACCTGCGAGACATGCAGGACACGCGCGCTGGCCTGTTGGGTCATGCCGTGGTAGTAGCGCAGCGCGATGACCTGCTTCTCCCTCTCCGGCAGCTTTTCGATGGCAGCGCGCAGGGCGACATGCTCCACCAGCCGCTCCTCCGCGCCGTAATCGCCCAGAATCAGTTCAAGGGTAAAGCCGTCCTCCCCGCTCTCGCGCTGGATACTGTCGGCGGGGCCGGTGGCTGTCTCGGCAAAGGCGATCTCTTCGGGTGAAAACCCCGTCTCCGCCGCAAGCTCCGACATTTTGGGCTCTCTGCCGATGCGCTGCTCCAGTACGATCCGCGCCTGCCGGATCTTCGCCGCCTGTTCCTTGACGCTGCGGCTGACCTTTACGGTTCCGTCATCCCGCAGGAAGCGGCGGATCTCCCCGGAGATTTTCGGCACGGCGTAGGTGGAAAACTGCGTGCCGTAATTGAGATCAAAGCCCTCGATCGCCTTGAGAAAGCCCACGCAGCCGAGCTGAAAGAGATCGTCCGGCTCCACGCCGCGCCCAAAGAAGCGGCGCGCGACGCTCCAGATCAGGCCCGTGTTTTCCTCCACGAGTCTCTGGGCAGCCCCCTGCTCCCCCGCCTGCGCGCGCCGGACGAGCTCAAGCCGCTCCCCGCTCATGGCTGCATCACGCGGGGGCAGATGAGCTTGCGCATGGTGACGGCGGTTCCCTTGCCCGGTACGGAACGCACGCGCAGCCTGTCCGTGAAGCTCGACATGATGGTAAAGCCCATGCCGCTGCGCTCCTCCCCGCCGGAGGTGTACAGCGGCGTCATAGCCCTCTCCACATCCTCAATCCCGCATCCCCAGTCGCGCACCGTGATCTCCACGGTATTGCCGTCGAGGATCCGCATCCGCATGGCGATTTTTCCGATGCTGTCAGGGTAGGCATGGACGATGGCATTGGTCACAGCCTCGGACACGGCCGTGCGCAGATCGCCGAGTTCCTCCATCGTGGGATCAAGCTGCAGCGCGAAGGCTGCTGCCGCGGCGCGGGCAAAGCCCTCATTGCTGCTTTTGCTGGGAAATTCCAGCTTTATGTAGTTCTTCTCCTTCATGTCTGGCTCCTCACTTTGCTTATGGCGATGGGGATGAGGCGGTCGATGCCCGCCGCGTCGATCACGCGCTGCGGCTGGCGCGCCGGGTCCTCGATCCAGGCTCTGCCGCCGAGGATCTGCATACGGCGGCTGACGCGGATGATGACCGCAATGCCGGAGGAGTCCATGAAGCGCAGCCCCGCGAGATTCAGGGCGCAGTCTCGCGGGAGGTATTCGTCCAGCAGTTCGTCGATGCGCAGCATGGCGCGCCGCGCCTCGTGATGGTCAAGCTCCCCTGTCAGGTATACGGTGAGCCGCCCGGCCTCAAAGCCCGTGCTGATTTCCATATCTATAAGCTCCTTTTGTAAAAAACGGATAAAAAATAACACCGCACGTTTTTTGTGCGGTGTTATTGTATCGTATTTTGTTTGCGAACGCTGTCGAATCAACCGAGCTGCTCCAGGCTGATTTTCAGATTTTCGATCAGGGCCTCGAGCTTGGCCTTCTTTTCGCGCTCCACGTTGACAACGGCCTCGGGGGCACGGCTTACGAAATTCTGGTTTGCAAGCTTCGCGTTCTGACCTGCAAGCTGCTTTTCGGCGTTCTGGAGCTCCTTCTGAATACGGGCGCGCTCCTTTTCAAGATCGACCAGCTCCGCCATGGGCATGAACATGCGGGCGTTGTCGGTGACGACGGAGACCATGCCCTCGGTATTGGCGGGGGCTTTGTCGGTCACGCTGACCTCGCTCGCGTAGGCGAGCTTCTTGATATAGCTGACGCCGGCCTCGAATGCGGCCTTCTTGTCGGTGACGATGATAAGGTGAGCCTTGCGGGAGGGCGGGACGTTCATCTCGCTGCGGCGGGCACGGACGGCCTTGATGGCGGTCATGACCATCTCGAAGTTCTGCTCGTCCTCCGGAAAGCTGAGAGCGGGGTCAAAGGCCGGATAGCGTTCAAGCATCAGTGCCGTGCCCTCGTGCGGCAGGGACTGCCAGATCTCCTCCGTGATGAAGGGGATGAAGGGATGGATGAGTTTGAGGATCTCGGTCAGCACATACAGCAGGACCTTCTGCGCGCCGAGCTTCGCCTCCTCGTCGTCTCCGTTGAGGCGGGGCTTGGTGAGCTCGATATACCAGTCGCAGTAGCTGTCCCAGATGAAGTCGTAGATCTTGCCCGCGGCCACGCCCAGCTCGTAGCTGTCCATATTTTCGCAGACCTCTTTCGCCAGGTCGTTGAGCTTGGAGAGGATCCACTTGTCCTCGATCTCCAGCTTTTCGGGCAGCTCGTTGCGCTCGATAGTGAGATTCATCATCACGAAGCGGGAGGCGTTCCAGAGCTTGTTGCAGAAGTTGCGCATGGCCTCGCACTTCTCCACATAGAAGCGCATGTCGTTGCCGGGGCTGTTGCCGGTGATGAGGTTGAAGCGCAGGGCGTCCGCGCCGTACTGGTCAACCATCTCCAGCGGGTCGATGCCGTTGCCGAGGGATTTGGACATCTTGCGGCCCTGGCTGTCGCGCACGAGGCCATGGATAAAGACGGTCTTGAAGGGCTCCTCCTTCATCTGCTCCATGCCAGAGAAGATCATGCGTGCAACCCAGAAAAAGATGATATCATAGCCCGTGACCATGACGGAGGTCGGATACCAATAATTGAGATCAGCGGTCTTCTCGGGCCAGCCCATCGTGGAGAAGGGCCAGAGGGCGGAGGAAAACCAGGTGTCCAGGACGTCCTCGTCGCGGTGTATATTTTTGCTGTGGCACTTTTCACACTCGCAGGCGTCCTCGCGGGAGACGGTGATATGGCCGCAGTCGTCGCAGTACCAGGCCGGGATCTGATGGCCCCACCAGAGCTGACGGGAGATGCACCAGTCGTGCACGTTCTCCATCCAGTTGAGATAGATCTTTGTAAAGCGCTCGGGCACGAACTTGATGCGCCCGTCCTTTACGACCTCGATGGCGGCCTTGGCCAGGGGCTTCATCTTCACAAACCACTGGGGGCTGGTGAGCGGTTCGACCACAGTGCCGCAGCGGTAGCAGGTGCCGACGTTGTGGCTGTAGGGCTCGACCTTGACGAGATAGCCCTGCTCCTCCAGATCGGCGACAATGGCCTTGCGGGCCTCATAGCGATCCATGCCGTCGTATTTGCCGCCGTTGATGATCCGCGCGTCCTCGTCGATGCACTGCACCTGCTCCAGATTGTGGCGCAGGCCGACCTCATAGTCGTTGGGGTCGTGGCAGGGCGTCATCTTCACCGCGCCGGTGCCGAAGCCGAGTTCCACATAGTCGTCGGCGACAATGGGCAGCTTCCGGCCCACCAGCGGCAGGATCGCGTTTTTGCCGACCAGGTGCTTGTAGCGCTCATCCTCCGGGTTGACGGCGACACCGGTATCGCCCAGCATGGTCTCGGGGCGGGTGGTGGCGATGATGAATTCCTCGTCCGAGTCCTCCACGGGATAACGGATGTACCAGAAGGAGCCGGGAATGTCCTTGTACTCGACCTCCGCGTCGCTCAGGGCCGTGCGGCAGTGTGGGCACCAGTTGATAATGCGGCTTCCTTTATATATCAGTCCCTTCTCATAGAGGTCGCAGAAGTTTTCACGCACGGAACGGGCGCAGACCTCGTCCATGGTGAAGCGGCTGCGGCTCCAGTCGCAGGAGACGCCCATGCTCTTCTGCTGCTCGACGATACGGTCGCCGTACTGGTTTTTCCAGTCCCAGACGCGCTCCAGGAACTTCTCGCGCCCCAGGTCGTAACGGGTCTTGCCCTCTTCCTTGCGCAGCACTTCCTCCACCTTGATCTGGGTGGCGATGCCCGCATGGTCGACGCCGGGCAGCCACAGCGCGGCATAGCCCTGCATTCTCTTGTAGCGGGTCAGAACATCCTGCAGCGTCGCGTCCAGGGCGTGGCCCATGTGGAGCTGTCCCGTGACGTTGGGGGGCGGCATGACGATGGAGAAGGGTTTCTTGTCCGGGTCGATCTCGCCGCGGAAGCAGCCGTTTTTCTCCCACATGTCGTAGATCTTTTTCTCGACCTGTTTGGGATCGTAGGTCTTCGGCAGTTCTCTCATAATACTACTCCTTCTATACTCATTTGATTTCTTTCACTTCAAGCCCCGTTTTTTCGGCGATAAAGCGCCCGAAGGCGGCGGGGTCACCCTGGGTAAAGCAGCGCTCGGGAAGCACAATGGCATGTGCTTTGTCGATATACAGATAATATGCGCCCTTACTGTGATATAGCTCTTTGAAAGCTGAATAGGCAAATTTCCCGTCCATATCGTTCAGCTTCTGCTGAACCGCATCGTCATCGAAGCGGCATTCATGTTCTTCTCCGATAAAAAAACGCCCCGAGACCTTCGTCTCAGGGCGATAAAAATACCGCGGTACCACCTGAATTCCGCAAAAGCGGCACTCTTGGGCCCGTTAACGGGAGCCGTCCGTCCGGACTACGCAGGGATTCCCTTCACCCGGAATGCTCGAGGCCGACCTTCCGCGCCGCTTCACAGGGACTTGCACCGTCCGTCCCCTCTCTGCGATCCGCTTTGCGCGTACTCCTGCCCTTCACAGCACAAATACGAGGAGAATTGTACATCAGTGCCCGGCGTTTGTCAATACGCGTGAAACAAGAAAAGCCGGGTTTCTCCGGCTTTTCTGCAGTTATTTGAGCATGTCCTTCAGGCTCTGGAGATCCTGGTAGCCCACGCGGGTCTCCTTGATCTGTCCGTCTTTGAGCGCGATGAGGGTCGGGATGCTCATAACCCGGAACTTGCGGGCAAGCGCCGGCTCCGCGTCTACATCGACCTTGCAGACCTTAACGCTTGCGCCAAGCTCAGTATCGAGCTGATCGACGACCGGTGCCTGCATGCGGCAGGGGCCGCACCAGGTTGCCCAGAAGTCGACAAGCGCGAGGCCTTCACGGGTGATCTCTTCAAAATTGTCCTTGTTTAGATGGATAACAGCCATAATCATTCTCCTTTTTCTGTATTTTAGCTACGATCACAGGCCATGTTATGCGGTATGTCACATAACATGCGTTCGGATGAGCCATCGTTATTTTTTCCCCTTTTTTCATCTTAACGATTGACATTTGATCCGAATGCTGGTATCATACAAACGAATTGTATCATAGTATCTTCCTTTTGCATAGAGATTCTTTCATTCTGTTTCCCCTTTTTTTCTCCCGGTTCAAAAATTTGATAGAATTCTCTTGCATTTTTTCTCGTGATGTGCCATACTATGATCATCCTATTTGTATCATAATGGAGGTTTTTTTATGAAGAAAGTTCTTTCCGCTGTACTCATGCTTGCAATCGTTCTGAGTCTGTCGGCTGTTGCTTTTGCCGGCAATTCTCCGCATTCCTCTTCGAGCGATCCTATTGTTGAGCCTGAAGTTTATAATGGCGGCTCTTCCGCTGACGTTGATCTTAGCTCGGTTGCCATGCCGAAGGACGTCTCCACCGACGATGATGACGTTGTTGTCGATAAGCTGGCCAATTGCCCTGACGCAATGAAGGAAACTGCCAAGCAGGAACTCGCCGCTCTCAAGAGAAGCGGTTACAAGGTCGACTGTGGTTTTGGCGCATGGTCCAAGTCCGGCAAGACCGCTGCCTGCACGATCAAGCTCTCCGAGAAGGACGTTCCCGACGGCTCTCAGATTTTTGTCAATGGCGCTGCTGTTCAGGCTGAGCTGAAGGATGGTTACTACTTCTTTGAAGTTACCCTTCCCGCCATCATCTTGGTTGCTCACAAGTAATTTCTGAATTGGTAATTGAACAGTTTTAATAAAGGACGGGTTATCCCGTCCTTTATTTATAGAAGGAAAAAAGCTCATGAAGAAAAAAACAAATATACTCCTTCTTTTGCTCGTGATTCTGCTTGTCTGCACGATGGGGTTCGGATTCTATTATGTTCAGCAAATGGCAAAACAAGAGGATTTGAACAAAGCCTCCCCGGATGATCTTGCCCGGCGTTACCGCCCTTCCATTGTTTATCATCTCCAGAGTTATCCGCTCAAACGAAACATGTCCTCCGTACTTCTGATCGGCACAGATAATTTTGTTGACGACGATAAGCAGAATCTGGATGATGAGTACTATCACAATTCAAATTTTGCAGATTTGCTGCTTGTCCTGGTTTTTGATCATGACAGCAAAACCGTCACTCCCTTCCAAATCGGACGTGATACCATGTGTGATGTCCCGCGTGTCAACATTGCCGGAGAGCAGCTTGTCAGCCGCTACGCGCAGATAACGTATGCTTATACTTACGGTACCGGCAAAGAGGACAGCTGCGTCAATACGCGCAATTGTGTCGAAAGGCTGCTTTTCCAGGTTCCGATCGACAACTACATCGCCTTTACCATGGACGCGGTGCCGATCGTCAATGACCTCGTCGGCGGCGTTACGGTTACGCTTGAAAATGATATTCCTGCGTTGGGAAAAGCGTATGTCAAGGGCGCCCAAATCAATCTGAAGGGAAAAGACGCGCTTCGCTTCGTTCGTTATCGTGACACTTCTTTGATGGACTCGAATTTGTCGCGTATGTCGAATCAACGTCTATACATGAATGGCTTCACCTCCGCCGCCCGCGAAGCGGCGGGGAAAGACCCCGATCTCGCGGTGAAGGCATTTAAGCTTGTCACGCCGTTTATCCATACGGATTTGACTGTTGACCATGTGCAGCGCATCGTTGATGACCTTCTCGCCTATGAGCTTCTGCCGTTTGTGACGCCGGATGGTGAGTACGATCTCAAAGAGGGAGAACGGTTTCCCGGCTTCTATGTCGATGAGGCTTCTCTCTGGTCCTGTGTGCAATCTACCTTCTGCGAGTAAGTATTGCCAAACGCCCTGGGAATTGTAATCTCAGGGCGTTTTTGTGTTGTGTTTTTCCCGACTATCGTTTATAATATAATATAAAAGGTCTAATCAAGCGCCGCGGGGTCAGCGGCAGAACGGAGAAAGAAATGGAAGAGAACGCCAGAAATTTTATTGACGCATTTATACGGGAAGACATCGCCGAGGGCGGACAGTTTGCCGGCATGCAGGTCCACACCCGCTTCCCGCCCGAGCCCAACGGCTATCTGCATATCGGTCACTGCAAAGCGCTGACCATCGACTTCGGCACGGCAGAGCATTTCGGGGGCATCTGCAACCTGCGTATGGATGATACCAACCCCGCCAAGGAGGATACCGAGTTTGTCGACGCCATTCAGGAGGACATCCATTGGCTCGGCTTCGACTGGGGCGACCGCTTCTTTTATGGGTCGGACTATTTTGACAAGACCTACGAATATGCCGTTGAGTTTATTAAAAAGGGTCTGGCCTACGTATGCGAACTGACGCCGGACCAATTCCGCGAATACCGCGGTGATACTACACACCCCGCCGTCAGCCCCTGGCGGGACAGGCCGATTGAGGAGAGCCTTGATCTCTTTGAGCGCATGAAAAACGGTGAATTTCCCGAGGGCAAGTACACCCTGCGCGCAAAGATCGACCTTGCCAGCGGCAATTTCAATATGCGCGATCCCGTGCTCTACCGTATCCGCTATATCGAGCACCACCGTCAGAGAACCAAGTGGTGCATCTATCCCATGTACGACTTTGCACACCCGATTCAGGATGCGCTGGAGGGCATCACCCATTCTCTGTGCTCCCTGGAGTATGAGGCGCACAGGCCGCTCTACGACTGGGTCGTCACCAACGCCTCCATCCCCGGACACAAGCCCCGCCAGATCGAGTTTGCGCGTCTCGGCATCAATTACACCGTCATGTCCAAGCGCAAGCTCCGCAAACTGGTGGAGGAAGGCTATGTCTCCGGCTGGGATGATCCGCGCATGCCCACGCTCTGCGGCCTGCGGCGGCGCGGCTATACCTCCGCCTCCATCCGCAATTTCTGTGAACGCATCGGCGTGTCCAAGGTCGACTCCACCGTCGACTGGGCGCTGCTGGAAAGCTGCCTGCGCGATGATCTGAACGCCAACGCCCGCCGCGTGATGGCGGTACTGCGCCCGGTCAAGCTCACTGTCACAAACTATCCCGAAGGACAGAGCGAACTGCTGACCGTAGAGAACAGCCCTCTGAAGCCCGAGGATGGTACACGTGAGGTCAGCTTCTCCCGCCATCTGTGGGTCGAGCGCGACGACTTTATGGAGGTTCCCGAGCCCAAATATAAACGCCTCTACCCCGGCAACGAGGTTCGGCTCAAGGGCGCCTATCTCGTTACCTGCACCGGCTGCGTGAAGGATCGTGACGGCAATGTAACCGAGATCCTCTGCGAGTATGATCCGCAGAGCCGCGGCGGCGACCCCGCCGACGGGCGCAAGGTCAAGGGCGCAACCATCCACTGGGTCGACGCCGCCACCGCCGCTGACGCCGAAGTGCGCATCTATGATTACCTCTTCTCCGACCCCGATCCCGACGGTCCGGACAAGAATTTCCTCGACTATCTCAACCCCGAGAGTCTGAGCGTACTGACCGGCTGCAAGGTGGAGGCCTGCCTCGCCGAGATCCCGATGCCGGAGCACGGCAAAAACTCCGAGAGCTTCCAGTTCATGCGGCAGGGCTATTTCTGCCTCGACAACCGCGACGCGGCTCCCGGTCATCTGGTCTTCAACCGCGCTGTCGCTCTCAAGGACAGCTTCAGAAAATAAATAAAGTTCTATCCCGGGCGGTATATGCCGCCCGGGAATGAAATATCCCGATCATTATATTTTTCTTGACATTCCGGTTTAGAGTGATTATAATACAAAAGCTGTCCGGAACAGCAGGAATATTTGACGGGGTGTAGCGCAGATGGTAGCGCGCTTGGTTCGGGACCAAGAGGCCCGGGGTTCAAATCCCCGCACTCCGACCAACTTTTGAGGCTTAAAACGCAAGTTTTGAGCCTCTTTTGTTTTGCTTTGATAACAATTTGAGTAAAATAAAAATCCCGTCATTTTTGCGTGTCAACAAAAAGTGTCAACAAATTTGAAAATGTCAACCGAAAAGCTGTTTGGGTCACGATCAGAGCGGGCGTTTTTGCTATGCTTTTGCTGCGTTCTTGCTGTCTTTTTTGGTGTCCGATTTGTCCGACAACAAAAGGCCGGGGAACACTCCCCGGCCTTACCGTATCTTATGAGGTAAATTCTTTCAAGAGTCGGATAGCTTCCAGCCGGTCAGCGTCGGCGGCGTTTTCATCGTCGCGGATTTTGCGACAAACGGCGATTGTCTGTTCACGATCTCGGCAAAGCTCGGCGGCCTTGACTTTTCTTTGCTCTCGATGTTCTCTTGCCGTCTGTGCGGCTTTCTGAGCGGGCGTCATATTCTCACCTCCTCTGCTATGATTTGCTGTTGTAATGAGTGTGTAAAGTGGGCAAATCGCCGGGGAGAATCCCCGGCGTTCTGCTTTTCATTACATGTCAGTGCATGAGTATCACTACCAGCACCAGCGCCACGGCTTCAAGTGCTGCCGCGATTGCCAGCCGTCTGTTAATGCGCTCCATCCTGGCCATTTCTGCCTCATGGACAATGTACGGGACACTCGGTGCTCCCCCTTTTTCCTCGGTGCTTTTGCAGCTTTCACAGCTCACAGCTCATTCCTCGCTTTCTTTACTCTCAGTGGAGACAAGTCCAGCCGTGGCTTCTTCCCAGAATTCCAAAGAATTGGAAGAAAGATAGCCGTCCGAAGAATTCCAGTCTCCGTTTTCCCTTCTCCCCGAAAACTGTTTCGCTATGCTGTTCAAATTATCAAAGCTTGCAATAAGCTTCTCAGCATCAGTTCGGGCGTTTTCAATTACAGCAAGCAGCTCGTGCCGCTCTTGGTACTGTTCCTCCCCCAGCCCTTCAATTGCTTTCTGTGCAGCTTGCCGAACAAGGCCGAGCATTGCCGGATTCTCGGAAAAGTCTGTCGCCATTTGCTGGAAATCTTTTCCTCGCATCGTGCCGGAATTCAACAACGTAACCGCTGCTGCGTCAACGCCCGCCGCCCGGCGAATATCTATTTTGTCCAGCTCCGCGACAAGTTCTTCGCGGACGCGCCGAACAGTGCTGTCGAACGTCTCCCACACTTTTTCCACTCTGCCGCGAATCCCGCTTTTCTCAGCAAGGAAAGCCGCTTTTGCCGCTTCTTTCTTAGCTCTTGCGGAAAAATCCCAATCGGGGTACCGTTCAGTGGCGAGCATATCACGCTTTGCAGCTTCAAACTTTTTGACGATCTCCATGTGCTCTTTCCGGGCTGCCTTCATAGCCGCGTCAAGCCTGGTTGCTGCCCTGTTGTACGAATTTACCATTTCGATCATTTGAAAAAATCCTTTCTGGCCGTTTTTGGCCCTAAATTTATTGGTCAAGTAAACCTTTAATAAGTTCCAGCAAAAGGCCGTTGCTGCCTCCGCTCTCGCCGCATACATCAACGATGGAATCCGGCGATTGAAGTAAAGGGATCGCATCCGCCGCCGCCATCCGCCGTGAGCTGCCATCGGCAAATCTGACAGTAATATACTTGTCTGTGTTTTGCCTCAGAAGCCGCTCAAGCCTCGCCAGGCGGCTTTTTATCGCGTTCAGGAACATCACCTTCTTTCCAAATTTCTTTTGCAATGGCGTTCATGGCTGCAATGTCATCATAGCCGACGCCGCCGTCCACATTTTTTCTCTCATATTCCCGTGGATCGAGACCAAATGCGACAATGAAGCTACTGTCAGTCGGCCAGAGCGGGATTCTCTTCATAATCGCCGCTTCCAATGCGGCAAGGCGTTTTCGTAATTTTTCGATCTGTGTCACCCCCATATAATTAGTGTCGCATCTGGTGATGTTTTCTTGAGAAATGCCGCTTCCGCCTCCGTCCGGGTGGCGTAATCGGTGTATTTTCCGTCGAAATGCAAGCGCCACGCTCCATTTACCGGCATGAGGACGCCGACGCCGGTTTTACCGTGTACGGCGTCCTCAAGTGCTTTTAGGCGTCTCTCGATTTCTCTCATGATTTATCCTCCAATACCAGGCGTTCCAGCTCCGCCATTCGCCCCTCAAGGCTTTGCAGCTCCAGCAAACGCCCGCCGCTGTCAAGAATCGTCCGCGCCGCTTGTACTTTCACATTAGGAGCGGCTTCAACGTCGGCCATGATCTCGCGTAATACGCTGACGGCTTCGGTCATGCCCTGCCGCGCCTGTGTCGCTGCGCTCTCTACAAGCTCCCGAAGCATAGCGTCATACTCTGCGCGGAATTCTTTATCAGATGTCAACCAACGGCGCACGCTCGAATATGGAACTTTTGCCTGTGCTGCCGCCGTTTGTACCGTGGAGGCGGTCAGCAAGGCCGCGAGAGCTTTTTTCTTTCGTCCGGTCAATATTGACACCTCCTCTCTTGGAATTGCTCAAAACCGCTCAGAATCGCTTATTTTGGCTAAATAACAGTAAATTCTTGCCGTGTCTCCGTCGTTTGCACCAGCGCTCGGAGGCGTTCACGATCAAAAAATATTGCTTCGACAGGGCTTGTCTCTGTGATCTGCATGGTTTTAATCCCATAGCTTTTATAAAAGATGGTCCGCTGCTCGACAAACTGCTCAAGCCCGTATTTTCCGGCCTGCTGACGGAGCTTTCGCAATGCGTCCCCTTCAATCTGCCGTGCGCGTGACGCTGTAATACCGCGTTCCTCGCCCACTCTTTTAAGCGTGCGGCCCTCAAAGTATCGCGCCTTTATGATTTCACGTTGAGCCGGAGAAAGCGCGTCCAGCGCCTTTGTGAGCGTTCTGTGCAAGTCCTGAATGAACAGCTTTTGTTCAGCGCCGGTAAATGCGGCCTCGGCTCTCTGATCCGGGATAAGGTCGGCGCGGGTCTGTTCTGAATCGTCGCCGTAAATCTCGCCCAGCGGTTCGTCAAGGCTCGCCGCGCCGTTCAATGGGTCTTTACCGCCTCGAAAACCCTCGGCCTCTGCAAACACTTTCAGAAGGTGGAACGACAGGAGCGCCAGGAAGTTTCCCCGTTCCGGGTTGAAATCGTTGATAGCTTCCACAAGGCCGAAAAATCCTTGCTGAACAAGATCGTCAACCTCCGCGCCGCCCACATTGCCGACAGTATGGAAACGCCGCCGTGCTTGCCAACGGATAAACCCCTCGACGCTTTCCCAAAGGGCGGCAACGGTGGAGCTGTCGCCGCCCTGGGCAGCAAGTGCAAGCTCTCTGAGCGGGTCTGTTTTTGTTTCCGGCTGGGTGCCGACTTCTTTCATGCGGTGGCCTCCTGCATAACGTGTGATATAGATATTGCGCGTTTTGGCTATTGCTTTTTGTCAATAACTTTAGTGTGAATCTTGTTGATAAAAGGCAATAAGATTTCATTTCGAGGGCTTTTCCTTATTGCTTCAAGTCAATAACTGCACCTCGGTTTTTCGTCTTGCCCTTATTGACAAAAGTCCATAGATTTAATAAAGATTACCATTTGCATTGTTTTCTTTATCTTTTCTTCGGCGGGCCGCTGCCTGTGTAATCTCCTGTGCTGATACTGAAAAATCAGCCGTTCCGTACTTCTGCCACATGCTCGAAAAGCGGTAGACACTTTTGGTTCGTGTGGTAGCTCCACACGCAACACAAACAATAAAGCCGTGTTCAATTAGCGCGGACATATCACGGTAAAAACCTTTTGCGTTCGATTTCTCATACAAGTTGTAAAGGTCGCCCCATTTGCTTTGATTCATTGTAAAGCTCATATTGTCGCCATCTGGCTTGTGCTTTTCGGCGTAATATTGCGCCTTGCAATAAAGATAAAGCCTTTGTTGCTGGGCGGAGAGCGCCCGCCATGCAGGGGACAGGAGCATGGACATATATAAATTCGCGCTTGTGTCATTGCTTGCCCCTGTGGACTCAAATGGTTTCTTTTGATACGGCCTCTTCCGGCTGCTCATGCTCGCCTCCTGCATCCTCGCCGCCATCTTCTCGCCAGATCACACATTGAAATCCTTGCCTGAATGATAGGCGGCAAAGCTCAACCGCTTCCTCCCATTTTAATCCATCATATCTGAGGCTTTCGATGGTCATATCAACGACAAAATCGCGAAAATCACCATCAATGGCGCGGACCGTATAAAGCGGCTCGTTCATGCCTCACGCCCTCCCTTCGCACAGTTTTCCAACGCTCTCGCCGTTCGGTGGATTTCGCCAGCTCGTCGATGTAATCCTGCTGTACATCTGTGCAGTTCGTCGGCATCTGAAGCAATCCAAAAGCCTGCGCCGGGATCTGACAAAATCGGCGCTCCCATTCTGCGCTCAGTGCAAATCCGGCGCGTGATCTCGCGGGGCTTCTGGCCTGTGATCTTGCACAGTTCTCTCGTGGTCAGCGCATTTTCTCTCCCTTTGGACAGTAGAAACGCAACGGAGCCTTGCGCGGGGGAGAAGTTTGTGATAAAATCATACATGGGCAGTTCGTCGAAGCCGTCAAGCCGCGTCTGCTCTCCGCCGCTCCCGGTCTGATCCACCGGGGCGGCTTTCTTTTGCCTTGTCATTTTCCCGCCTCCGCATTGACCGCTTCCATGCTTTCCCGTTCGAGCTGTTCAACAAGCGCCTGAACGTTAATCAAAAAACGTGTCCCGGAAAAGATACCAGGGCAACGGCCCTCTTTGACAAGCGCCCTGAGACGGTGCTCGGGGAGTATTCCGATTGCTGCCACTTGCCGAATTGTCTTAAACTCCGGCATTTTGCACACCTCCAAAAATAAAATGATTTTCAACGGTTTTCGTTGACATTTGCAAGTATACATGCTATTTTGTATTTCGTGAAGATACGTAACAGCTACATTTGAAAAGTAATAATCGGAGGATTGTATCTCTATGGAATACAGCTTTTTGGAAATAGCACAGCGGATAGTTGATCACCGCCATGAACGGAAAATGACACAGGAGCGTTTCATTGAGGAATTAAACAATCAGGGCGTGAGTATTGGCAGAAATCGCCTTTCCAAAATTGAGAATGGAGAAGGAAAGGCGTTCAGTCTCGACTTTTTACTTGCCTGCTGCAAAATTTTCAATACCGATATAGGCCATCTCATGGGCGAATACGAACAAAAAAACCGTGATTTCGCTTTCGTCTGCGAATTTACAGGACTTTCAGAGTGGGCAGTTGATGCAATGACTTTTTATCGCAACAGCTACGCGATAGAACAACTCGGCAAGCTGCTCCAAGATAAAGAATTTTGGGAAATGCTTTCGCTGTTTGAATCTCATAAAAACATGGCCCCAGAGATAATGCAAAAGAATAAAGAAACTGTTGATTTAATGTATCGTGTCGCAAAAGATGCAGAGAACAAAGCACTTTCAGAGCGATATGATCAAACTGCTATCTATCTTGACGAACTTCGATATAGATACAATACTGACAAAAGGCGCTGCCATGTTATCCTCGATAATATTGTAAATCGGTTTCTTCCAAACATCTAAAAAAACGCCCGTCCCCATGATCGGGGGCGGGCGCTGTGGTATGGGTTTAACGCTTTTACTTGGTTGCCTGAATTGATGGAATATCCTGCTTGTTTTTCTCTGCCAGAAGAATATTAAGCACCTCACGCGCTTCTGTTTCGGTTAAAGACAGAATAGCGCGTTTTGCCTCTTCTCTCAGAGCGTTTAGATTCTTTTCACTCATTACGAAAACTCCTCTCTTGTTTTTCGGCTTGTGTTCCTTAATCATGCGTTCTTGGTGATAAGGCTTTCAATTCCGTCAACTGTTCGGCGCTGTTTTTCTTCTGATATACCGACATAAAATTGCATTGTTGTGGATGCGTCTTTGTGTCCAAGAAGCGCCTGAACGTCTTTCAGATCAGCCCCGGATTCAAGCGCGAGGCTTGCCGCTGTGTGTCTCAGATCATGCGGTGAGACATCCGGCAGACCGTTCTTTTCGACAAACTTTCTGACATGGCGGGTTACACTGTCCGGCCTGAGCGGGCGGTAAGGATCAGTAAAATTGCAGAAGATGAAGCCCGCCGGGAGGATCAGCGCATGAAATGTTTCTTCCTGCCCTTTCTTGAACTGCAAGAGCATTGCGCACAGCCGCGCGGATATAGGAACGATTCGCGTCTCCCCGGTTTTTGTCTTGCCGATATGCAAGCCGCTCTCCGCGTCTTTGTCAAGGGTTACATTCCGCACGATAGAAAGCTCCAGCTTGCCCGCGTCCAGATCGCCCCATTGCAGGGCTACGACTTCACCCCGGCGAAGTCCGGTTGTAATCAAGACATTCATCAAGCAGCGCCAGTATAACGGTTCCTCCGCCATGCAAGCCATGAAGCGCACGGCCTGTTCCTGTTCCAGAAAATCCACTTTCTTTTTGTCTCTGTGCGGCTTTTCCTTTTGTGTCAGATCGGCGGTGGGATCTTCTTTGATGTAATGCAGGCGCTTTGCATATCCGAGAATGTTTCTCAGTGTTCCAAAATGATGCTGCTTTGTTGTTGCACTGAGAGGTTCGCCGTTCTTAGTCGTGGCCTCTTTGTTCAAATATCGGAGGTAGCGCTTGACAGCCTCAGTGTCAATCTGATTCAGGCGCTTTGACCCGAAATAGCTCACGAGGTCAGCTGCCATATATCGAAAGAAGCTCACGCTTGACGGCGTGTGTTCTCCGTCCATGACATGATCTTTCATCCAATGGTCACGCACAAAGGATTCAAAGCTGATGCGGTCAATATCTTCCTTTGCATGGGTCTTGTTATACTGTGCTACCTGTTCCCGCTCCCATTCGTCGGCTTGCCGCTCAACTTCTTTCTGTTCCTTTTTTGGGGTCAGCCCTTCAGGCCGGGGAATGGTGCATGTGCGCCAGACTTGCCGCCCCTGTTCATCCCGAGCAATACAGGCGCGAAACCTGTAACCCGTTATTGTCCCGCTCTTGTCTTTTCTGGTGTCTACGGTAGCCATGTCGATACCCCTTTCCTCCTGCAAAACCGTGTCAACGAAAGTGTCAACAAATGTGTCAACAAAGTTAGAAAAACATATTTCAACTTTCAAGATGATAATACACGAAACGTATTGAGAAATCAAGAGTTTTTCGACATTATTGCACGATGCTAAACACACAAATTTTAGTTCGGGACCAAGAGGCCCGGGGTTCAAATCCCCGCACTCCGACCAAAAAAGATGACCCACTTTTGTGGGTCATCTTTTCTATTTCGTACAGTCTTTTCTTCTCACTCCACCGTGACGAGGCCGCCCTCCCCGACGGTGACGGTCATGCCGGTCTGCACATAGTCAAGAAATTCGTCGCCCAGCATGTCCACAACGGGCATGGAGGCGTCCGTCCAGACGTCGCCCAGGATTGCCCCGGAAGCGGCAAGGGAGTCAATCGGTTTTGAGAAGAGTATGCAGGCAGGCTGCTTGCCTTGGGCGCAGGCGGTATAGAGCACCATCCCGCCGGTGGTGGAGCCGATGGTCATCGGCAGGCACAGCGCCTTGCCGAGCATGGGTTTCCTGTAAATGTCCGGGTTATTCTGGTCGCCGCATTTGACCTGCCTGTCGCCGAACATCAAGGCCATCTGGAAGCTTGCCAGGGTATTGAAACCGCCGCGGCTGACCAATGCCTCGGCCTTACAGGTACCGGGGACAATGACGCGGCCTTGAAACTCCTTCATACGCTCCCCTCCTTCCCGGTAATCATATCAAGAATCTCCGCCTCGGTATAGAAGCGGGCGCTGGTATAGGTGCGCAGTTTGTTGGAGCAGGTGATGACCGGCTTTTTCTTACAGAGTGGATTGTTCATGTACATCAGCGGGCAGATATAGCTGATGACAACGCCGTAGCTGCGCAGCCTTGCGGCAACGGTTCCCTTCTCGGCCTCGCGGATCACCGCGGGAGAGGCCGTGAAGACCGTCGGAACGGTAATTGTATCCCGACCGCTCTGCCGCAGTTTTTCGCCGATGGCAGCACACCACGCCTCCATCTGTTTAAGCGTCAGGTGCGGACAGCCCACAAAGCACAGGGCAGGATCGGCGTCCGGATTTTTCCAGACTACGGGATAGCTCTCCTTCACCCGCCGGAGCTCGGCGTCGTCAATGACATAGACCTGCGCGCCCTCGCGGATCAGCGCCTCGCCCTGTTCTTTTGCCTCAGGCGTGAGATTTTCAATATGGTAAAGCCCCACCGCGCCGTTTGAGGCCGCAGCCGCGCCGAAGTCCTTCAGATAGGAGACGGTGTCCTCATTCAGCTCTGTACCGAGCCATTTGTCAAGCCCGCGCACATAGGGAACCGCCTCCATGACCTTCATTCCGATGGCGGAACCGAGAAGCTGCGCCTCAGGTTTTTCGGCGCAGTTGACCTCAACGATCCAGTCGGCCTTGCGCCCCTCGTCGGTCAGAAGGCCGAATTCCGGTACAAAGCCCGCCACCGAACCCATGAGCTCGATAATCCCGGAGTTGCGGTTGCAGCGCGCGCCAAGGACGGAGTTTGCGAATACCACGGCGGAGGATTCCGCCCAGCTCAGCACGTCGCCTTTTTCGGGCTTGTTTCCCACCTGGTCGAGATAGCAGGTGCAGGTGTAGTCCTCGTCCTTCGTAATGCCGAGCTTCTTGAGCTGTGCCTCATATTCCTTCTGGCGGGTATACATGATCTTTTTGAACACGATATCCTCCAGCAGGCTGGTGGGCACGGCCGGGTCGATGGGCCTGGGATCGGCGGTAAACCTCTGTCCGGCGGTGAGCCCCGCCGCGATAAGCTGGTCGTACAGTTCATAGACCGGCTGAATCGCCTTGAGTCCGAAGGAGATCACCGTATGGCCGCATTTTCCCGTGATGGGAACCATGCGCTCGGCGCCGAAAGCGTCGCCGTACATGACGAGCGTTCTGACTACCTTGGCCATGGTTTCACCCTGCGCGCCGTCCAGCATGGCCTGTTGCTCGGGTGTCAGTTTCAAAATATCACTTCCTTAGCTTCAGTTTTTCACATTTTGTTTTTTACCTACTTTGTTATTATTTTACCAGCGTTGTGATGGAAAGTCAATTGTCAATAGATATGGAAAGCACAAGCATCGCACACGGCAAGATCAGCCGGGTTACATAATACAGTTGACCGATTATGAGCAGTGAACGTCAAGATCGCGCAGTCTGTGTTTTTTGCAGCATCAAGCGGCGGGCAGACCGCGAAGTTCTAAAGAACTCTTAAACCCGCGTCCATTCTGTAGACAAGGGAAAATCGCTGTGTTATAATACAGCCATCCTGAGAAAAGGAAAAAATGAAAGGAGATAACAAAAATGTCCGATAATATGAACAAGCTTTCCGATGAATTCGCCGGCCAGGTTTCCGGCGGCAAGGGTGCAGACGGCCCCTCCTGGGTTGAGAACGGCATCACCTATTACCGTATTGTCCGCGGCGACACTCTTTCCCAGATTGCCCAGAGATTCGGCACTTCCGTTTACCAGCTCCAGGCCCTGAACTCCGGCCTCATCAAGAACATCGACGTTATCCGTGAGGGCTGGGTTATCAGAATCTACTGATTTCACAGACACAATGCAAAAACGGCGCGGCCCATGGGCCCGCGCCGTTTTTGCGTTCCTTTTCCCCGTTCTTGACCGATCCCGCGCCGCGTGGTATAGTGAGCGCAGACAAATCGTTCAGGAGGCAGAACCCATGTTTGAGAAGCGAGTGGACATTTTCAAAAAGCGTGACCGTGAGACCTGGCTGCAGATCAGGGCGGCGCTCAAGGAGGCCGGGCTTCCCGGCGTCAAGTCGGGCCATTACCTGCAGGAGACCGTCATAGGCGGCGGCTGCGGCGCAAAGCTCGATCCCCGTAATTTCGGCAGCCGTGGCGCCATCGACCGCGATATCTACTGGGTCAAGGTGATCGCCGGCGATGAGGAAAAAGCCCGTGAAATCCTGCGGCGCAACGGCATCGTCCCTGTCGTGGAGGAAAACGTCCTGCTTGACGCCGCCCTGCGCAAGCGTCCCAAGGAGGATTACTTTGAGCGCTAAAGCATGAAAAAGACGGAATCGAATCGGTTCCGTCTTTTTCATGCTCTATCACAGTCGAATTTCTTCAAGCTGTTTTCTGTTGTTCTCTCAGCGCCGCATAACAGCGCGCACCATGCAATCAGAGATTGCAGAAGGGCAGCGTCCAATAATAATAAGCAAAGTCCTTATCATCCAGCAAATTGGGAAATTGGTGCTGCTCCGGCTCGAAAACATTTGAGATGATCATTTCTCTGTACATGTTCTCTTTGCCTCCTTTCCTTGGGTTCGCGCTGGATTATAGTCCTTTACACCCGCGATTTCAAGAGCAGTTTTGCCCAAGATTTTGGCTATTATTTCTAAATGCCTGTATGCTTTTTTGTGTTGTTTGCACAATTTTGGCTCATTTATGCTCCATTCACCGGTGTTCGTCCCTTGGGGATAGAGATCGTTAGAATAAGGGAATCGTCGGTTTCCATACGCTTGACGCCCGCGTCGATACCTCCCTGTTTCATGAGATCCAGCGAGCGGTTGAGGCTGTTGAGAAAGACGCGCACATCCTTGAGGATCAAGGTACGGCGCGGCTCCGGCTTCTCCTGCGCATCCTCCGGCGCAGTCAGCAGAGCCTCTATGTATTCCTCTGTTGCGGCAACGGTCAGGTCGTTTGCGGCGATGTATTCCAAAGCCATGCGCTGGGAGCCGGGCTCCGGCAGACGCAGGAGGGCGCGGCCGTGGCGCTCGCTCAGGCCATAGCTGCGCAGATTTTCCAGCACATCCGGCGGAAGCTTGAGGAGGCGCAGCTTGTTCGCCACCGCGGACTGTGATTTGCCGATGCGCTTTGCCGCTTCCTCCTGGCTCATGCCGAACATGCGGATCAGCCTGCTCAGACCCACGGCCTCCTCTACGAAGTCCAGATCGCGTCGCTGGAGATTTTCAATCAGCGCGATGAGGCTCGCGTCCTGCATGTTCACATCCAGCACAATGCACGGCACCTCCTCCAGACCCGCCAGCTTTGCCGCGCGAAGCCGCCGTTCCCCTGCCACCAGCTCGTACCTCCCACCCCGGCAGCGCACCGTCAGGGGGTTGAGGATGCCGTAGCTCCGTATACTCTGGCTCAGCTCCTCCAGCGCGCTCTCATCAAACAGCTTTCGCGGCTGCACGGGGTTCGGCGCGATGTCCTCCGCCGGCAGCCACACGACATTCCCCCGCCGGACACCCGGGCGGCTTCGCATTGTCTGCATATCGGTGACCTCCTATGTTGTGGTTGATGAACCAAGCATATACCGGATATAGTGAAAAAGCGGGCGAAAGCGCAAACCCGACCGTTTTTTTCGGCCACTGCGCACGGAGAGAGAAAATAAACCTTGAAAGTATTTGAAATTTTAGGTATAGTAGGCGTGCGGTCATTGACCCGATTAACAAGACAGGAGAAAAAGACACATGCTCAATTCCATCGACAGCGTCATCAACGCCATCAGCGGCTTTTTGTACCAGCCGTACGTAGTGCCCCTGATTTTGATCCTTGCCGGGCTCTATTTTACTTTCCGGCTGAAATTTGTTCAGTTCCGCCTCTTTGCCGAATCTCTCCGCGTCGTGAAGGAAAAGCCTGTGAACCTCGGCGCGACCTCCTCCTTCGGCGCCCTGATGCTTTCGACCGCCTCGCGCGTCGGCACAGGCAATATTATGGGCGTCTCGACAGCGCTCTGTCTCGGCGGCCCCGGCGCGATCTTCTGGATGTGGGTCACGGCGGTCCTCGGCGGCGCGTCCGCGTTCGTGGAATCCACCCTCGCCCAGATCTATAAAAAGCGTGATCCCAACGGCGGCAGCTACGGCGGCCCCTCTTATTACATGGAGCAGGGTCTCGGCAAGCGCTGGCTGGGCGTTATCTTCGCCATCGTGCTGATTCTTACCTATGCGGTGGGCTACAACATGCTGGCTGCCTATAACACGCAGGATACCTTCTCCACCTTCTCCTTCTACAGCAAGTCCACCTCCGTCGTGGTCGGCGCGGTGCTGGCGGCGCTGTTCGGCTTCTGCATCCTCGGCGGCGGCAAGCGTCTGACCAGGGTGACGGAGATTCTCGTTCCCGTGATGGGGATTCTCTATGTGCTGGTCTCCCTCTATGTGGTCATCACCCACATCGGCAGCTTTACCAGAGTTTTCGGCGATATTTTCCGCCAGGCTTTTGATTTCAAGGCTGCTTTCGGCGGCTTCAGCGGCTCCTGCATCATGTGGGGCATCAAGCGCGGCCTGTACTCCAACGAGGCCGGTATGGGCTCCGCCCCCAACGCTGCCGCCGCGGCGGATGTCAGTCACCCCGCCAAGCAGGGTCTGGTGCAGATGCTGTCCGTGTTCATCGACACGCTGCTGATCTGCTCCGCCACCGCCTTTCTCTGCCTCTTCTCCGGGGTACAGCCGCTTGCGGAGTCGGCCGGCGCAACCTATGTCCAGGCCTGCACCAGAACGGCGCTCGGCAGCTTCGGCGCGATCTTCATTTCTGTTGCGGTCTGTCTCTTCGCCTTCACCACGCTGCTGGGCAACTACTACTACACCGAAGGCTGCCTGCGCTTCATCATGAAGAAGGAGCCGAGCAATGGCTTCCTGGTTGTCTACCGTCTGGCAGCAACGGCCCTGGTCTTTCTGGGCGCGGTGATTTCGGCCGGTCTCGCCTGGGACACGGCGGATCTGCTGCAGGCACTGATGGTCATCATCAACATCCCGGTCATTGTGATCCTCGCCAAGCCCGCCATCGCCGCCCTGCGCGATTATGAGTGGCAAAAGCGCAAGGGCAAGCTCCCCGCCTACCGCGGCGACGCCAACGGCGTCAAAGGCACCGACTTCTGGCAGAGCGTATAACAATCCTGTGACATAGAAGGTGTTGTCTCAAAATAGCAAAGATTGCTATTGAGAGGCAGCGCCTCTTTCAATTGGCGTAGATTGTGGAGAACGAGGCTTTACGAAGCACAATTACCGCCGAAAATGTGGAAAACCATCCAGAGAGTACCACAAAATAGCGGCGCTCCCGGATGGCTTTTCCATATTCAGTTGCCTGGTATACTACAACCCCGCCGGAAAACTCGTGGGAACCACGAGGCCCGTTCCCAAGCGGCCTTTTTGGATTTAATGATGAAGTTTGAGGACGTTGTATGCCAAGCTGAGCAAAGTCCATTCCACTTCAACCTTGACCGCGCTGCGCAGAAGAAATCTACGAAACCCCATGTCTTCCTTGGTCATGGCAAAAACACCCTCGGCCTGGATGCTGCGATTCACTCGGATCAGCTTTCCTTCGTAAGTGCTGATGCGTTCTTCCATCGTTTCTCTCTGTCTGGCAAAGCGCTTGGAGACATAGATAACC
>ONVI01000055.1 GCA_900321275.1 uncultured Eubacteriales bacterium
GTCCACCTGTTCCCATTCCGAACACAGAAGTTAAGCTCACCAGTGCCGAAAATACTTGTCTGGCGACGGACTGGAAAGATAGGTCAATGCCAACACAAAGAGCTCCGGGAGAATTTCCGGGGTTCTTTTTTTACAGACATAGAGATTCCCTTCAATTCCTGCTTGACATTACCGCGCATGGAAAATACAATGGGCGAGAATAAAAGCGGCGGAACTGGTGGGAAAGGAGAAATAGACAGATGAATACATTTTGCATTCCGATCAAGGTAACAGATGAAGATGCCCTTTATGATCCGTTTTATCCCACGGGGCTTTCATTCAGCGGCGAGCTGGTGGCGTATCTGGAGGATTATATCATGGACCGCAAACCTGGGGAAGGCATTATGATAGAGCTTCAGGCCGAACAGGAGCCGGATATAGAGCGATTCCGCAATACCTATGACAAGTATATCGAGAAACTGATCAGGCGCAACAAGAAAGAAATCCACTTTAGTGATTTCAGAGCGTTTGCGTCCCTTATACTGGGCGCAATCTTCATTATGATCGGCTATACCTTCGCGGACCGATTCGATACCGTTACCGCTGAGGTGATCTCCGCAGTAGGCTCCTTCGCCATGTGGGCGGCCATTGCTCTGTTCATAGAGACGATTCCGACGCTTCGCTATAAGGACCGGGTTCTGAAGTGCTTCTCCAAGGCAGAGATCCGCTATCGGATATTGGGCGAAAAGTAATTTATGCGCGTTCAATGCAGCTCGCAGAAAAACAGCCGCACCCCGTTTCGGGTGCGGCTGTTTTGCCGGTGTTTCGGTTTTTCATCCGATCAGGTTGAAGATGGAATCGTCGTTCTCAATCCAGTCGGAAACAGGGATGACGCGGTATTCCGTAGGGGTCGTGCGGATGACGATCTTCTCAATGCCGGCGTTGATGATCTGACGCTTGCACATTGAACAGCTCATCGCGTCGGGCAGCAGCTCGCCGGACGTGGCGCTGCGGCCGACAAGATAGATCGTAGCGCCGATCATATCCCGGCGAGAGGCAGAGATGATGGCGTTGGCCTCCGCGTGGACGGAGCGGCAGAGCTCATAGCGCTCCCCGGACGGAATGCCGAGCTTTTCACGCATGCAGCCGCCGAGGTCGGAGCAGTTCTTCCGCCCGCGCGGCGCGCCGTTGTAGCCGGTAGAGATGATCTCATCGTTGCGCACGATGATTGCCCCGTACTTGCGCCGAAGGCAGGTGGAGCGCTCCAGCACCGCGTCAGCGATGTCCAGATAATAATTCTGCTTGTTGGTTCTGCCGTCCATCGTGTAGCCCCCAAACATAAGTGTTTTTTATATTCTATCACATCACGCGCGGGATATGGTAGCTTTTTTTTCCCGCTTGTGTTATGATATTCTTATGAACAGAAGAAATTACCAGCGGGAGCTGGAACGAATTATTGAAAAGAACGGCGACAGCCGTCCGCGGGTACTGCTGCATGTGTGCTGCGGCCCCTGTTCAAGCAGCGTGTTGGAAGTGCTGCCAAAGCATTTTGACCTGACACTGCTGTGGTATAACCCCAACATCTACCCGGAGGCAGAGTTCACGCTGCGGTTTGAGACGCTTCGCAAGCTCATGCGGGATATGGGCCTTTCCGACATTCCGGTAATCTCCGAGCCCTGGCAGAGCGAGCGGTACTACGAGCGCGTCAAAGGCCTGGAGAATGAGCCGGAGGGTGGCAAAAGGTGTACCGAATGCTTCCGCCTGCGCCTGGAGGAGACGGCAAGGATCGCGGCGGAGAAGGGATTTGACTGGTTCTGCACCACGCTCACGCTCTCGCGGCACAAGGACGCGGTGCGCATCAACAGCATCGCCGAGGAGATCGCGCAGGCGGCAGGAGTAAAATGGCTCCCCTCAGACTTCAAGAAGCGGGACGGGGAAAACCGTTCCATCGAGCTGTGCGAGCAATATCACGTCTACCGCCAGCTCTATTGCGGGTGCGAGTTCTCGCTTAAAAAAAGAATGGAGTGTGGAGAGTAAAGAGTAAAGAGTCGAAATGCGGTGTCGTTTCGCGGCGATTTAAAATCATCCCAGAAGGGGATACCACAACATTCCGCCCGCCGCTTTCCAAACGCCACACGATGAAACTCGGAGGAATCCATGAAAGGAAAAAATACGATCCTTCGCCTTACCTATACAGCGATTCTCGCCGCAGCCTATGCAGCCCTGACCTTTGTCCTCGCGCCCATCAGCTACGGACCCATCCAGTATCGGGTGAGCGAGGCCCTCACCATCGCGCCCTTTTTCATTCCCTGCTCGATCTGGGGACTCTGGGCCGGCTGCATCCTTTCAAATCTCTACACGGGCAGTGTGCTGGATATTATATTCGGCGGACTCGCCACGCTGCTGGCGGGGATCGGCACCTCATATTTCGGCTCGAAGGGCAACACGGTCAAAAACCGCGTGCTGGGTTGTCTGATGCCGGTGCTGTTTAACGCCGTCATCGTCGGCGTGGTGCTCACCTGGGGCTATCAGATCCGGGAATTTGAAAGCCCTCTCAAATCCTACGCCTTCAACGCCCTGACCGTCGGTCTCGGCGAGGCGGGCGTGCTGTATCTCATCGGCTACCCCCTGCTCAAGCAGCTGCCGAAAATCAAATTTTTCCGCGAATATGCGGAAAAAATCAACGGGAAATAAAGGAAAACGCTGAATAAATCCTCGCGCACATCCCGACGGCGGATTTTCCGCCCGGCTTTGCCTGAAAAGCTCGAAATACACAAAGTATTCCGTCGCTTTTCAGGCTTCGTCAGACGCGAAAAATCCACTCGCCGGTCTGCACACGCCGATTTAATCAGCGCTTCCAAAGGAAAGGAGCTTCCCATGAAGGTTCGCAAAGCGATCATTCCCGCGGCGGGTCTCGGCACTCGTCTGCTGCCCAACACCAAGAGCATCCCGAAGGAGATGCTGCCGCTGGTGGACAAGCCCGTACTCCAGTACATTGTGGAGGAGGCCGTCGCCGCCGGCGTCGAGGAGATCCTGATCATCACCAACCGCGGCAAGTCCCCCATTGAGGACTATTTTGACTACGCCCCCGATCTGGAGGCGCGGCTGATCGCGGACGGCAAGCGGAACGAAGCCCGCACCGTGCGCGAGGTGGCGGACATGGCGGACGTCTACTTCCTGCGGCAGAAGGAGACCAAGGGTCTCGGCCATGCGATCTGGCGCGCCAAGAGCTTCGTCGGGAACGAACCCTTCGGCATTCTGCTGGGCGACGATATCATGCTCAGCGAAACGCCGGTGCTCAAGCAGCTGGTGGATGCGGCGGAGAAAAACGACTGCAGCGCCATCGCCGTGCGCCAGTTCCCCGCCGAGGAGATCAGCAAGTATTCCTCCGTCAAGTTCGAGGAGCAGCTGGGTGAGCGCGTCTACCGCATCAGTGATATGAACGAAAAGCCCTCCGTCTATGAGCGGCTCTCCGACTACGCGATCATGGGCCGCTATGTGCTGAGCCCCGCGATCTTTGATATTCTGGAGAAAACCCCGCCCGGACGCAACAACGAGGTGCAGCTCACTGACGGCATGCGCGTACTGTGCCGCCGCGAAAAGATGTGCGCCGTGGACTTCGAGGGCAAGCGCTACGACACCGGCAACCTTAAGGGCTATCTCGAATCGATTATCGACTTTGCCCTGGAGAACAAGGAAGCCGGTCCGTGGCTGCGGCAGTTTATCCTCGACAAGGCGGAGATATTGAAGCAGGAACGGCAATCAAATCATGATTGATACTATTTTTCCATAAAACACTGTGTTTTATGGAAAAGGCAACGCGCGAACGCGCGCTGCCTGTTTTGTGCCAAAGGGCACAAAACACGTCTCATTAAATTCTCGAATTTGTTGGGGAGCAATTTTGCCATGTTTCGCGGTTGCCCCGTCAAGGAGCGAGCGAAACGGCAATCAAATCATGATTGATATGCCAGGCATCGGGCCACATCTTGATTCAAGATCAATAACAACATGGCACAGTCCAACAACGGACTGTGCCATGTTGTTATTAATAGCGAAAGCTGCCCTCGTAGACGACAGCGGCGCCGCCGGTGAGAAGAACGCGCGCATCGGTGTAGTTCACGGTGAGCTCGCCGCCGAGAAGGCTGACCTTTACGTCGCTGCCCTTGTCGCACAGGCCGTTTTCACAGGCCGCGACCACCGCCGCGCAGGCGCCGGTGCCGCAGGCGAGGGTCTCGCCGCTGCCGCGCTCCCAGACCCGCATGCGCAGGGTGTGGCGGTTGACCACGCGCACAAACTCGGTGTTCACGCGCTCGGGAAACAGGGGGGCGTGCTCAAACTGCGGGCCGATATGCTCCAGATCCAGAGCGTCGATTTTATCGCAGAAGACCACGCAGTGCGGGTTTCCGACGTTTACGCAGGTGACGCGGTATTCCTGCCCGCCGATGGTCACCGGGGCATCAACAAGGGTTTCTCCATCGAAAATCGCGGGGATTTCGCTTGCCTTCAGCAGGGCTTTGCCCATGTCGACCTCTACGGAGCTCACCTCGCCGTCGCGCAGGAAGAGGCGCAGAGACTTCACGCCGCTGCCGGTCTCGACCGTCATCTCCTCTTTTTTGACAATCCCGCGGTCGTAGACGTATTTCGCCACGCAGCGGATATTGTTGCCCGCCATTTTGCCCTCGCTGCCGTCGCGGTTGAAGGAGCGCATTTTCACGTCGGCGATTTCGGACTTTTCGATCAGCACAATGCCGTCGCTACCGACGCCGGTGTGGGGCCGGCAGAGGTTGACGCACAGGGATTCCGGACAGGTGACGAGACCGTCAAAGTTCTCGATGAAGATATAGTCGTTGCCGCAGTCCTGCATCTTGGTGAAGCGGATGGTCTGGTGCTCGGTGCGCATGGCGTTGATGTCCACAAGCTCCGTGCTGCTCTCGTGGAAGCGCGAGGCGATGATCTCCGCCAGGGCGTTTGCCGTGTCGAGAGAGGTCAGGCACGGGATGCCGAGCTGCATGGCGCGGCGGTGGAGAGCAATGTAGTCGCCCATGGTGGCGTCCTTGACCGCACCGGTGTATACAATGTAGCGGAGCTGCCCGCTCTCCATGAGGGAAGTAATCTCGTCGCTCTCGGCGGCGTTTGCGACGGAGACGACCGGAATGCCCAGCGAGGCGATGGCCGCCGCTGTGTCCGTCGTCGCGTAGAGCGTGAGGCCAAGCTCGTAAAAGCGGCGCGCGAGGGAAAGAATCTCCTGACTGTCCTCGTTCTCCACGCTCAGCAGGACACCGTGCGGCCCCTCGACGCTGTCAGGCAGCCGGAAGCCCGCGGCGGTCAGACCCTTGAACAGCGCCTCTGCCAGCGTGCGGCCCAATCCCAGCACCTCGCCCGTGGATTTCATCTCCGGGCCGAGGATGGAGTTTGCGTCCGAGAGCTTTTCAAACGAGAAGACCGGCACCTTGACCGCAAAGTAGGGCGGCGTGCGGTAGAGCCCCGTGCCGAAGCCGAGGTCCCGGAGCTTTGCGCCCAGCATGATCTTCGACGCCAGATCCACCATCGGCACGTTCGTGACCTTGCTGATATAGGGAACCGTGCGAGACGCCCGTGGATTGACCTCGATGACGTACAGCTCTTCCTGCCAGATGAGGTACTGGATGTTGACAAGCCCTTTCGTGCCGAGGGCCAGAGCCAGCTTTTCGGAGACCTCCGTAATGCGGCGGAGAAATTTGTCGTTGAGGTTCCAGGGCGGATAGACGGCGATGGAGTCGCCGCTGTGGACGCCCGCGCGCTCAATATGCTCCATGATACCGGGGATCAGCACATCCTCCCCGTCGGAGATCACGTCGACCTCCAGCTCCGTGCCGGGCATGTACTTGTCCACCAGCACGGGGTTTTCGATGCCCTGGGCGAGAATACCCGCCATGTACTTTCCCGTGCTCTCTCTGCTGCGGGAGATGCACATGTTCTGCCCGCCGATGACATAGCTCGGCCGCAGGAGGACGGGATAGCCCAGCTCTTCGGCGGCCTGTAAAGCCTCGTCGAGCGTCAGGACGCCGCGACCCTTGGGCCTGCGGATGCCGAACTGTTCCAGCAGGGCGTCGAAGCGGGCGCGATCCTCCGCCACGTCGATGCTATCGGCGGAGGTGCCGAGAATCTGCACGCCCTTTTTATCCAGAAACTCCGTCAGCTTGATGGCCGTCTGCCCGCCGAAGGCTACGACCACGCCCACGGGCTTCTCGAGCTGCACGATGTTCCAGACATCTTCCTTGCACAGCGGCTCAAAATACAGGCGGTCAGCGGTATCGTAGTCGGTGGAGACGGTCTCGGGATTGTTGTTGACGATGACCACGTCGTAGCCCAGCTCGCGCAGTGTCCAGACGCAGTGGACGGAGGAATAGTCGAACTCGATGCCCTGGCCGATGCGGATGGGGCCGGAGCCGAGCACCATCACCACCGGCTTTCCCGAGCGGGGGAAGAGGCGGCTTTCGCACTCCGCGTCATAGCTTGAATAGAAGTACGGCGTCTCGGCGTCAAACTCCGCGCCGCAGGTGTCCACCATCTTGTAGGACATCCGCATGCCGGGGACAGATGCCGCGCCGGAGATGCGCAGGATCGCCCCGTCCGGGTAGCCGAGGCGCTTGGCCTTTTGATAGAGCCCGTCCGTGAGGCCGCCGGAAAGCGCTTCCTCAAATTTTGCAAGCCCCAGCAGCTTATACAAAAACCAGCGGTCAATTTTGGTGATGCTGAAAATTTCGTCCACCGAGACGCCGGATTTGAGCGCCTCGAAGACGGTGAAGATGCGGCGGTCGTCCTGGGCTGCCAGACGCTCCCGGATCGGCGCGTCGTACAGGGGCGCGGCGTTGAGGGTATCAAGCCCCAGCTCCGCCCCGCGCACGGCCTTCATCAGCGCCATCTCGAAGGAGGGCGCGATTGCCATGACCTCGCCGGTGGCCTTCATCTGGGTGCCGAGCTTTCGGCTGGCACCTGCGAATTTCTCAAAGGGCCACTTGGGGAACTTGACCACCACGTAGTCCACCGTCGGCTCAAAGCAGGCGCAGGTCTTGCCGGTGATGTCGTTTTTGATCTCATCCAGGGTGTAGCCCAGGGCGATGCGGGTGGAGATCTTGGCGATGGGGTAGCCGGTGGCCTTGGATGCCAGCGCCGAGGAACGCGAGACGCGGGGGTTGACCTCAATGACCGCATACTCAAAGCTGTCGGGGTTCAGCGCAAACTGCACGTTGCAGCCGCCCTCGATGCCGATGGCGCTCACGATGTTCAAAGCCGCCGAGCGCAGCATCTGGTATTCCCTGTCCGCCAGCGTCAGCGCCGGGGCGACGACGATGGAGTCGCCGGTGTGGACGCCCACGGGATCAACATTCTCCATGGAGCAGACCGCGATCACATTGCCGGCGGCGTCCCGCATCGTTTCAAATTCGATCTCCTTCCAGCCGGAGACGCATTTTTCGATCAGCACCTGCGTGATGGGGGAGAGGTCGAGACCCTGCCGCGCGATGGAGGAAAGCTCCGCCGCGTTTTGGGCGATGCCGCCGCCGGAGCCGCCCAGGGTGTAGGCCGGGCGTACAATGACGGGGTAGCCGATCCTGTCCGCGATCTGCAGACAGGTCTCCACATCCTCCGCTGTCGCCGACGGGATGACGGGCTGGCCCATCTCCGCAAGCGTCTCACGGAAGCGTTCCCGGTCCTCGGCGCGCTCAATGGCGTCGATGCCTGAACCCAGCAGCTTTACGCCATACTTTTCCAATGTGCCGTCCCTGGTGAGCTGCATGGCGAGGGTCAGACCTGTCTGTCCGCCGAGCCCGGCAAGGAGCCCGTCGGGCTTCTCCAGCGCGATGATGCGCCGCAGCGTCTGGGCGGTCAAAGGCTCCAGATAGATCGCGTCGGCGAGGTGCTTGTCGGTCATGATGGTGGCGGGGTTGGAGTTGACCAGAACAGTCTCGATCCCCTCCTGCCGCAGCACACGGCAGGCCTGGGCGCCGGCGTAGTCAAACTCCGCCGCCTGACCGATCACGATGGGGCCGGAGCCGATGACAAGCACCTTGCGGATCTTTGGATTTTTAGGCATCGTCCTCGCCTCCCATCATCGAAACAAAGCGGTCGAACAGAAAGCCCGTGTCGTGCGGGCCCGCGCTGGCCTCGGGGTGGAACTGCACGGTGAAGCAGCGGTGGTCCGGATAATCCAGACCCTCGCAGCTGAAGTCGTTGGCGTTTACGTATCGGAGCTGTCCGATATTCTTCACACTCTCGCTCACCACCGCGTAGCCGTGGTTCTGGCTGGTGATGAAGCAGCGGCCGGTTTTGAGATCCTTGACCGGCTGGTTGGCTCCCCGGTGGCCGTACTTGAGCTTCACGGTCTCCCCGCCGAGGGCGAGGGCTGCGAGCTGGTGGCCCAGGCAGATGCCGAAGACGGGCAGCTTTCCCATGAGCTTTCTGAGCTGCGCGATCTCATAGACGTTCTCCGCCGGATCGCCGGGACCGTTGGAGAGCATGAGGCCGTCGGGATGCAGCGCCAGCACGTCCTCCGCGGAGGTATCGTGCGGCAGCTCCGTCACGCGGCAGCCGCGCATCGTGAGGTTTTCGACAATATGGTGCTTCGCGCCGTAGTCCATGAGGGCGACGTGGTATTTTTCTTCCCCGGCGGCGGGAAAGCTCTGCGGCGTTTTGCAGCTGGATTCCGCAACCACGCCCTGAACCTGATAGCTCCGCAGCGGCGTGAGGTCGGCGGGGATCTCATCGCAGATCGCGGCGTTCATGACGCCCTCTTCGCGCAGGATGCGGGTGAGGGCGCGGGTATCGACCCCCGCGATGCCGGGGATCTTGTGCTCTTTTAAAAAACGGTCGAGCGGGTATTCGCTCCGGAAGTTGGAGGGGGTTTCGCAGAGCTCGCGCACGACGTAGCCCTTCGCGCGGCATTCGCCCTCAAAATCCTCGGGGATGACCCCGTAGTTGCCGATGAGGGGGAAGGTATGCAGAATGATCTGCCCCGCGTAGCTGGGGTCGGTCAGGGTCTCCAGATAGCCGGTCATGCCGGTGGTGAACACCAGCTCACCGAGCCCGTCTCCTTCCGCGCCGATGCGGACGCCCTCAAAGGCGCGCCCGTCGGACAGTACAAGATAAGCTTTCTTCATCGTCTCTCAAAGCGTCGCGGCCATGACCGCCTTGATGGTGTGCATGCGGTTCTCGGCCTCGTCAAATACCAGGGACTGCGGCCCTTCAAAGACCTCGTCCGTCACTTCCATTTCGGTTCTGCCGAATTTCTCGCCCATCTCTTTGCCAATCCCGGTTTTGAGATCGTGGAAGGCAGGCAGGCAGTGGAGAAAGACCGCCTGTTTTCCCGCCGCGTCCATGAGCTTACGATTGACCTGATAGGGGGCGAGCGCCGCGATGCGCTCCGCCCAGACCTCCGTCGGCTCGCCCATGGAGACCCAGACGTCGGTATACAGGACGTGCGCGCCCTGCACGGCCTTCATGGGATCGGTCTCGAATTCCAGCACCGCGCCGGTCGCTTCGGCGATCGCCCTGCACCTTTCCACAAGCGATGTGTCGGGGAAGTATTCCTTCGGGGCGCAGGCCGCAAAGTGCATGCCCATCTTCGCGCAGCCGACCATCAGGGAATCGCCCATGTTGTAGCGGGCGTCGCCGAGGTAGACGAGCTTGACGCCTTTGAGTGTCCCGAAATGCTCCCGGATCGTCAGAAGATCCGCCAAAATCTGGGTCGGGTGGAACTCGTTCGTCAGCCCGTTCCAGACCGGGACGGAGGCATATTTCGCCAGCTCCTCGACGATCTCCTGCCCGAAGCCGCGGTACTCGATCCCGTCGAACATGCGGGAGAGGACGCGGGCGGTGTCGGCAATGCTCTCCTTCTTCCCGATCTGGGAGCCGGCGGGGTCAAGGTAGGTCGCGCCCATACCGAGATCACGCGCCGCCACCTCAAAGGCGCAGCGCGTGCGGGTGCTGGTTTTTTCAAAGATCAGGGCGACGTTTTTGCCCTCGTGCAGCCTGTGCGCGATCCCCGCCTTTTTCTTCGCTTTGAGCTCTGCGGCGAGATCAAGAAGCCCCAGGATCTCCTCGGGCGTATAATCCAGCAGGGTCAAAAAGTCTCTGCCGTGTAAGTTCATGCCAGTTTCTCCTTCCTTGCAGGCTCCCTCTTTGAGGGAGCTGTCACCAGTGTGTACACTGGTGACTGAGGGAGCCATTCCGATTTCCGCGTGCTTAACAAAGGCGATAAGCCTCTTCTGCTGCAGTGCAGCTCCGGAAGACCCCTTCCACCGCTGAAGCGGTCCCCCTCCCCCAATCGCCGCAAGCGGCTGGGGGAGGCAAAAATATGCTTACAGCACCTTGGACAAAAAGCCCTGGAGTCTCTCGCTCCTGGGGTGTTCGAAGATCTGTTCGGGCGTGCCCTCCTCGACGATGACGCCGTTGTCCATGAACAGGACACGGCTGCCGACCTCGCGGGCAAAGCCGATCTCGTGCGTGACCACGACCATGGTCATGCCCTGCTGGGCCAGCTTCTTCATGACGTCCAGCACTTCGCCCACCATCTCGGGGTCAAGGGCGGAGGTCGGCTCGTCAAAGAGCATGACGTCCGGCTCCATGCACAGGGCGCGGACGATGGCAATACGCTGCTTCTGGCCGCCGGAGAGCTGGGAGGGGTAGGCGTCCGCCCTGTCGGCGAGACCCACGCGCTCCAAAAGCTCCATGGCCTTGGCGTTGGCGTCCTTCTGGCTTTTTTTCAGAAGCTCTGTCGGGCCGAGGGTCAGGTTCCGCAGCACCGTCATGTGCGGGAAGAGGTTGAAGTGCTGGAAGACCATGCCCATGCGGCGGCGGCAGAGATTGATATTGGTGTGCGGGGCGGTGATGTCGGTGCCCTCAAAGATGACGGAGCCTCCCGTCGGGCGCTCCAGCAGGTTCAGGCAGCGCAGGAAGGTGGACTTGCCGGAGCCGGAGGGCCCGATGACGACCAGCACCTCGCTCCTGCGGATATCGACAGTGACGCCGTTGAGCGCTTGAACCTCGCCGGCGTTGAAGTGCTTTTCCAGATTCCTTGTGGAGATGATGAAATCATCTTTCACTGCTCCTCAGCCTCCTTTCCAGTTTGCCGATCAGCCAGGTAAAGAACATGACCAGCGCAAGATAGATCAGCGCCACCGCGATAAGGGGCATGAACGCCGAGAAGGTACGGCCGCGGATTACATCGCCGCCCTTGGTCAGATCCATCAGGCCGATGT
The DNA here is from genome assembly GCA_900321275.1 of uncultured Eubacteriales bacterium. Lineage (GTDB taxonomy): Bacteria > Bacillota > Clostridia > Oscillospirales > Oscillospiraceae > Limivicinus. The sequence goes on from ONVI01000055.1 coordinate 11,217, forward strand.
AGCCGCTGACCGCCGTCTCCTTCAGCAGAGCAATAAACTCGTTGGCCAGCGAGGGCAGCACGTTCTTGAAGGCCTGCGGGATGATGATGAAGCGCATCGTCTGGAAATAGTTGAAGCCGAGGCTTCTGCCGGCCTCAAACTGACCGTTGTCAATGCTCATGATGCCGCCGCGGATGATCTCCGTGATGTAGGCGCCGGAGTTGATGCCGAACACCATGGAGGCGACAAACACCGTGTTCGTCGTGGAGACAAAGATGACAAAGTAGCCGATCAAAAGCTGCACCACGACAGGCGTGCCGCGAATGACCGTCAGATATACCCGGCAAATCGTGTTGAGGATGGTCATCAGCGTTTTGCCGAGACCGGGTCTCATTTCGTCCTTCATCTTGTCGTAGGAGGAGCGGATCATCGCGACCACGACGCCGATGACGATGCCGATCAGCAGCGCGAAAAACGTGACCTTGAGCGTGACCCAAAGACCGTTTGTGATGTACTTCCACCTTGCGCCCTCAATGAAGTTGAAGATAAAGCTCTCTTTGAGCTTTGCAAAGGCCTCAGCCATGAAGCTTACCTCCGAATATCAGAAATCCCGGGGATGCCAGAGGCATCCCCGGTTTGCGTTCAATCAGGGATCGGGTCGATTACTCGGCCTTGATGTAGGTGCCGACGATCTTCTCAACGGTGCCGTCCTTCAGCAGCTCTTCCAGAGCGCCGTTGACCTCGTTGTACAGGGCCTCGTTGTCGTAGCTCATCTCAAAGCCGTACTCTTCCTCAGCGTAGACGGTGGGGAGAATCTTCAGGCCCTTGTTCTGGGCGACGAAGGTCTCGGCGGGGCTGTTGTCGATGATGACGGCGTCGCACTTGCCGGTGATCAGAGCCTGAACGGCGTCAGCGCCCTTGTTGAAGCGGGCCATGTGGTCCTCGCCGAAGTCGTCGGTGGCGTAGATGTCGCCGGTGGTATCCTGCTGCACGCCGATCTTGATCTTGGCGCCGTGGAGGTCGTCAATCGTGGTGATGGGGGAATCCTCTTTCACGATGATGGACTGGATGCCGGTGGAGTAGCTGGTGGTGAAGTGGACGCTCTTGGCGCGCTCCTCGGTGATGGTGATGGCACCGAAGCCGACGTCAACCTTGCCGCTTGCAACGGCGGTGATGATGGAGCCGAACTCCATGTCGCTCAGTTCCATGGTGTAGCCGAGCTTGTCGCAGATGGCCTGCATGATGTCGACGTCGATGCCGACGGCTTTCTCGTCTTCGTAGTACTCATAGGGAGGGAACGCGACATTGGTGGCAACCTTGAGAACCTTGGTGTCCGCAGCGAAAGCGGAGGCGCTGATGCACGCCGCGAAGAGCAGCACGCACAGAACGAGAGAAATCATTTTTTTCATTTTTATAGTCTCCTTTTCAAAATGTTGGATTTATATTCATTTGCAAAGCAAATTCATATACTTTGGTTTTGTTGTCGGATGAGTGCCGAGAACAGGCGGATCGCCGCGTCGGTGACCTCGTCGTGCCAGCGGTAATCCGGGGTGTGGAGGCCACTGGCGTCCTCGCCCGCGCCGATCCCGCAGAAGAAGGCGGGGCATCGCGCGCCGTAGCGTCCGAAATCCTCCGACCAGCGGAAGGGCTCCGCGGGGGTCAGGGTCGAAAGTCCTGCTTCCTGCGCCGCAGTTTTGACCTTCTCATAGAGCGCCGGGGCGTTGCGCGTGGCGGGGAAAACGTCCTGCTCCGAAACCGAGAGCCTGATTCCCGCTTCGTCGGAGAGCTCTCTGACCGTCTCCGTGCAGAGCCTGACGAGCTTTTCCAGATCCGCGTCGTACCAGGCCCGCAGCGTCAGGTCGATCTCCCCGCTGCCCGCCGCAACCCCGAAGGAGCGGGAGCCGGCCGTGAAGCACACGGGCGTTGCGAGTACCGGCCCGCCGTAATTCTGCGGATCGGTCAGCGTCTGCCAGCCTTCAAAGAAGGCCGCCATCGGGAAGATGGGGTTGCGCCCGTTTTCCGGGTGGGCCGCGTGGGTCTGACTGCCTTCAAAGCGGAGGATCAGCCCCTTGGAGGCACAGGCGAAGGTGTCATGCAGCAGCAGGACTGTCCCTGCCGGGAAGCCCGGACAGTTGTGGAAGCCGTAAATCGCGTCGATTTTCTCTCTGTCGAAGATCTCGCAGCACTCCGCGCCCCCTGCGCCGGTCTCTTCGGCGTGCTGGAAGAGGAAGAAGAGGTTTTTGCCGAGCTTCTTTCCCTTGACGGAGGCCGCCAGCGCCGCCATGACGGAGGAATGACCGTCGTGCCCGCAGCCGTGGAAGGGCTTGCCGTCGGCACCCGTGACCGCGTCCATGTCCGCCCGGAGGGCGATGCCCTCTTCGGCGTCTTGCTCGCGGTGCGCTGCGTAAAACCATTTGCCGCAGTCGATGATTTCCAGATCGCCCTCGGCGTTCAGAAATTCGATCAGGGCTTTTTTGGTTTCCCGCTCACAGCCGGAGGCTTCGGGGATCCGGTGCAGCTTCCTTTGCAGGTCTATCGCCTTTTGGATCGTCGCTTCCATGTCATCTTGATCGCTCCCCTGCTATTGTCCCAGTTCTTCCCGCACCGCCGCGATCTGCTTTTCCACGGACTGTACGGAGGTGCCGCCCGCGCTGATGCGTTTTTCCACGCAGGTGCGCAGGTCGATGTGCTCGTAGACGTCGGCCTCGATCAGGGGGGAGGCCTCTTTGTATTCTTCAAGGCTCAGCGTATCGAGGGTCTTGCCCTCCTTCACGCACTTGCCCACCAGCGCGCCGGAAATCTTGTAGGCGCTTCGGAAGGGCAGGCCCTTGATGACCAGATAATCGGCAAGGTCGGTGGCGTTGATGAAACCGCCGGACGCGGCTTTGAGCATGTTCTCCGTTTTGGCCCTCATGCCGGGGAGCATCCCCGCCATGACCTCCAAGCACATCTTCGCCGTGTCGCAGGCGTCGAATACGCCCTCCTTGTCCTCCTGCATATCCTTGTTGTAGGCCAGCGGCAGACCCTTCAGCACCGTCAGGATGCCCATAAGATCACCGTAGACCCGGCCCGTCTTGCCTCTTACAAGCTCCGCCATGTCGGGGTTTTTTTTCTGCGGCATGATGGAGGAGCCGGTGGTGTAGGCGTCGGGCAGCTCGATAAACTGAAACTCCCAGCTCGACCAGAGGATCAGCTCCTCGGACAGCCGCGACAGATGCATCATCTCAATGGAGAGCGCCGCGCAGAGCTCGGCGGCAAAGTCGCGGTCGGATACACCGTCGATGGAATTGAGGCAGATCCCGTCAAAGCCGAGCTTTCCGGCCTCCAGTTCCCGGTCGGTGTCGTAGGTCGTCCCCGCCAGGGCGCAGGAGCCGATGGGGGAGATGTTCAGGCGTTTGCGGCAGTCGGTGAGTCTGCCCAGATCCCGCAGCAGCATGAACGCGTAGGCCATGAGCTGGTGGCCGAAGGTGATGGGCTGGGCGCGCTGCAGGTGGGTGTAGCCCGGCATGATCGCGGCCTTGTATTCTTCCGCCTTGTCGGTAAGCACAGACGCCAGCTTTTTTGTCAGCGCCGCGATCTCGTCGATCTCGTCTCTGAGGTACATGCGGAAGTCCAGCGCCACTTGGTCGTTACGGCTGCGCGCGGTGTGGAGCTTTTTGCCCACGTCCCCGAGCCGCTGCGTCAGCACCTGCTCGACGAACATGTGGATGTCCTCGGCCTGAGGGTCGATTTGCAGGGCGCCGGAGATGAGATCGTCCAGAATGCCCTGGAGCCCGTCGATGAGCTGCGCGGCTTCGGCTTCGGTGATGATGCCCTTCGCGCCCAGCATGGCGGCGTGCGCCATGGAGCCGGTGATATCCTGCTTTGCCATGCGGCTGTCAAAGGCGATGGAGGAGTTGAAATCGTCGGCGAGCTGCGCGGTCTCCGCCGCCGTCCGCCCCGCCCAGAGCTTAGTCATTTCAGATAGTTCCTTTCCTTACAGGCGCCCTCTCTGAGGGAGCTGTCACAATGCGTCTCACGCAAGCATTGTGACTGAGGGAGTCAAGGCCGGTTTTTCTGAGCACGTAAAACGTCCTGCGCTGACGCCTTCCGCAACGGCCTCGCGGGGGATCAACCGTGCCACCTCCCTCAGAGAGGGAGGTCAAAGGCGGCTTAGGGAAGCGCTGATTAAATCGACGTGCACGGATTTATTCAGCGTTTTCTTAGAGCTTCCCCTGCTCCATGAGCGCCTGAACCGTGGTGGGCAGACCCCAGAGATTGATGAAGCCCGCGGCCTGAGCCTGGTCGTAGTCGCTCTCGCCGAAGGTGGCGATGTTCTCGGAATAGAGGGAATAGGGGCTCTTGAGACCGGCCTTGATGATGTTGCCCTTGTAGAGCTTGAGCTTCACCGTGCCGGTGACGTTCTTCTGTGTGGCGGTGACGAAGGCGGAGAGCGCCTCGCGCAGGGGGCTGAACCACTGGCCGTTGTACAGAAGCTCCGCCAGGGTGATGCTCAGTTCCTGCTTCTTGTGCATTGTCATCTTATCGAGGCACAGGGTCTCCAGTGCCGCGTGGGCCGCATACAGGATCGTGCCGCCCGGAGTTTCGTACACGCCGCGGCACTTCATGCCGACAAGGCGGTTTTCCACGATGTCAAGAAGGCCGATGCCGTTTCTGCCGCCGATGTCGTTGAGCTTCCAGATGATGTCCGTCGGGCTCATCTTCTCGCCGTTGAGGGCGACCGGCCAGCCCTTTTCAAAGTCCAGCGTGATGTACTCGGGCTTGTCGGGCGCGTCAATGGGACTGACGCCCATTTCGAGGAAGCCGGGCTTCTCGTACTGCGGCTCGTTCCAGGGATCCTCGAGATCGAGGCCCTCATGGCTCAGGTGCCACATGTTCTTATCCTTGGAGTAGTTGGTCTCGCGGCTGATCTTGAGAGGCACGTTGTGGGCCTCGGCGTAGTCGATCTCCTCGTCGCGGGACTTGATGTCCCACTCACGCCAAGGGGCGATGATCTTCATGCCGGGGGCGAAGTGCTTGATCGCCAGTTCGAAGCGGACCTGGTCGTTGCCCTTGCCGGTGCAGCCGTGGGCGATGGCGTCGGCGCCTTCCTTCAGCGCAATCTCCACCAGACCCTTTGCAATGATGGGACGGGCGAAGGCCGTGCCCAGCAGGTAGTCCTCGTATTTCGCGCCCGCCTGCACGCAGGGGATGATCACGTCGTTGACCATCTCATCCGCCAGGTCAAGGGAGTAGAACTTGCTCGCGCCGGTTTTGAGGGCTTTTTCCTCGAGACCGTCCAGCTCGCCCACCTGACCGACATTGCCGGCCACGGCGATGATTTCGGGATCGTTGTAGTTTTCCTTCAGCCAGGGGATGATAACGGATGTATCCAGGCCGCCGGAATAGGCGAGCACGATTTTTTTAATTTCATTTTTATTCATTTTAAGTGCCTCCGAAATGCTTATTATTCGTTTGATGTGTATACTTATACTCCCCTCTTCCGCGAAAGTCAAGTGAATATTCATTCGTGGAATGAATTCATTCAAACTGACCAGCCGCACAGCCCTGTCCCGCTCCGTTTTTGTGCGTTTTCAGCAGGAATGTTTCCGCTTACTTCCCGCTCGCTTTTTTGTACAGAGCCCATACAATATAAATTATGCGGATGAAAGCTGTCACGCAAATAAAAAAATATGGGTATCGGCTTGACACAGCAAGCTTCTCTGTATGACTGTAGGGGCGATTCACGAATCGCCCGGCGGCAGAGGCCACGTCCGGCGAATGC
>ONVI01000047.1 GCA_900321275.1 uncultured Eubacteriales bacterium
GGCGCGGTATTCGCCGCCCTTGAGCGCCTGGAGCGTTTCGTAAAACACGTCGCTGGTCTCGTCCAGCTCCGGATGGCGCAGGACGATCTGCGTATAGTCCCGCGCCGCAAGCCAGATGCGCAGCGCAGCCTCCAGCTGCTCCACCGCGTATTTGGAATCTCCGGCGCGCACGGCCTGCTCGGAAATCTCTATATGCTCCCGGATCTCCCCGGTGAGACGGTCGGCCTTCCGGATGTTCCAGACCGATCCCGCGATCAGGATGCCCAACAGCGCGAGCGCGCCGATTTCACGTTTCATGTCTGCCCCTCCTTTTCCGCAAGATAGCTCTGACCGCACTGATTGACGGTCATGAGATAGATATTCTTCGGGTCTTCCTGTCCCTTCTTCTTCAGCTCATCCCGGAGCCAGGAGGAATCCCGCCCCAGACTTTTCAGATTCTTCATGAGTACGCGCCCCTCGCTGATCACGATCATGGGATAGCCGCCATCCTCCGCCTTTACGCCGAGCTGCTCCGCCGTCGGCGGCAGTCGGGCGGGGTAAGGGATGATGTTGAGCCGCCCGTCGGTCTCAAGAATCGCGTACTCCACCTCGCTGAGATCAAACATGCCCTGCTTTCGGAGCTCCTGCATCAGCTCGTCCGCGGTGAAGCGGTCGGCGTGCATCTGCTTCTGATCGATTACCCCGTGGGAGACCAGAATGCTGGGGCCGCCGAAAAGCAGCGTACGCAGCCGGATGCTCTTCATGCTCACCCCCGCGATCAGCACCTCAAAGCAAAAGAGCGTCAAAATCGGCACAAGGCCGTTCGCCATCGGGATGCCCACGTCCTGCAGGGGATGCGAGGCCAGATCCGCAATGAGCGAGGCCACCACAAATTCCGACAGCTCCATCTCGCCCAACTGCCGCTTGCCCATCAGGCGCATTGCCAGCAGCAGCGCGAAATAGATGATGCCGGTACGAATAATCACAATCGCCATAACAACACCTCGCTTTTATTCTGTCCTGAATAAAGGAAGGCCATGAAGACAATTATATGTAAAACTGAAACAGAATGGGTCGAAAAAGCCGCCGGAATCATCAGAAGGAAGATCGAAAACGGCAGACCGAACTGCGTTCTCGCCCTCGCCTGCGGAAAGACGATGCAGTCGGTCTGGAATCAATTGGCCGATGACTGCGCGAAAGGCATGCTCAGCCTGCGTGACGTCCGCGTCCTCTGCGTGACGGAGCTCTGCGGCGCCGAAGAGACCAAAAGCTGCCGGTATGCTATGACAAAGGGATTTCTGGGAAAAACCGACATTCGGCCCGAAAACTGTTTTTTTCCCGACCCGGACACACCGGAGGCTTACGACCGCATGATCGACGAACTCGGCGGGATCGACCTTGCGGTGCTGGGCATCGGCGAAAACTGCCACATCGGCTATAACGAGCCGGGCACGCTTTTTGAATCCCGGACGCATGTCCAGAAGCTCACCGACCGCACGAAGCGCCAGCTCTTAAAACGCGGCTTTGCCGAGGCGGAAATGCCCGGGCAGGCTGTGACCATGGGGATCAAAACCCTGACTGACGCGCGGGAGATCCTGCTGCTTGCCGGGGGCGCAGACAAGGCCGCCGCGGTCTATCAGATGCACTACGCCAAAACAACGAGCTATATCCCCGCCGCGTTTTTGCAGATCCCGCTGAACGTGACCGTGCTGCTGGACGAGGCCGCGGCGGAGAAGTTGTGACCCTCTCAGTCACAGCGGCCTGCCGCTGTGACAGGTCCCCCAAAAGGGGAGCCGGGTTCGACCCCGCAATAAGCTTCTCGCCCCCCTCCAGGGGAGGTGCCCCACTGTCGCAGCACTGGGGCGGAGAGGGTACGTAATTCGTTTTCCAAACGTTTACCGCGCGCAGGGAGATACGCGCCGCAAGCGTTTTAATTGGTACATTAGGAGGAATACATATGGGTAAATATTTCGGAACCGACGGCTTCCGCGGTGAAGCGAACGTCGGTCTGACCGTCGACCACGCCTTCCGCATCGGCCGCTATCTCGGCTGGTATTACAGCCAGGGCCACAAGGCCAAGGTCGTCATCGGCAAGGACACCCGCCGCTCGAGCTACATGTTTGAAAACGCCCTGTGCGCTGGTCTCACCGCCTCGGGCGCGGATGCCTACCTGCTGCATGTCACCTCCACGCCGAGCGTGTCCTTCATCGCCCGCGCGGACGACTTTGACTGCGGCATCATGATTTCCGCAAGCCACAATCCCTATTACGACAACGGCATCAAGCTTCTCAACGGCGACGGCGAGAAAATGGAGGAGAGCGTGCTGGACGGCATCGAGGAATACCTCGACTCCGACCGTGAGCTGCCTTACGCCACGCGCGACGCCATCGGCTGCACGGTGGACTACGCCGCGGGCCGCAACCGCTATATCGGCTATCTCATCTCCCTGGCCACGCGTTCCTACAAGCGCTACCGCATCGGCCTCGACTGCGCCAACGGCAGCACCTGGCAGATGGCGAAGAGCGTCTTTGATGCCCTCGGCGCGGACACCTACGTCATCGGCAACCACCCGGACGGGCTGAACATCAACGTCGACTGCGGCTCAACCCACCTGAATAACCTCAAGCGCTTCGTCACCGAGAACAAGCTGGATCTCGGCTTTGCGTTCGACGGGGACGCGGACCGCTGCCTCGCCGTGGACGAGAAGGGCAACGAGGTCAACGGCGACCATATCATGTACCTCTGCGCAAAGTATATGAAGGAAAACGGCAGCTTCGGCGATTCCAAGGTCGTCACCACGGTCATGAGCAACATGGGCCTTTACAAGGCGCTGGATGAGCTCGGCATCGGCTATGAGAAGACGAAGGTCGGCGACAAGTACGTCGCGGAGAACATGCGCCAGAACGGCCACCTTCTGGGCGGCGAGCAGTCCGGCCACATCATCTTCGGCCGCTTCGCCAACACCGGCGACGGACTGCTGACCGCCATCAAGGTCATGGAGGCCGTCACCGAGACCAAGCAGCCCCTGTCCGTCTTGGCCTCCGGCATGACCATGTACCCGCAGGTTCTCAAGAACGTCGTCGTCACCGATAAGGACGAGACCCTCAACTGCCCCGAGGTGCAGGCCGCCGTGAAGAAGGCGGAGGAGGAGCTGGGCGACAACGGCCGCGTCCTCCTGCGCAAGAGCGGGACGGAGCCCCTGCTTCGCGTCATGAGCGAGGCCACCACGAAGGAGCTGTGCGAGGAGAAGGTGGATGCCATCATCGACGCCATGCGCGCCGCGGGCAAGCTGATCAAAGTCAAATAAGGAGGCTGCGTCATGGTAGAAATCAAGGATTTGTTCGATCTTGACAAGACGATCGCAAAGAAGCTCTTTGAGGGCAAGACCTACCCCTGGGAGGTTCTGGATGAGATCAAGGAATTCATTCTCGCGCTGGGCCCCACCCTTGACCCCGAGGAATTCGATCAGCCCTATGAGGGCGTGTGGGTTGCCAAGGATGCGAAGGTGTTCCCGTCGGCTTTCCTCGGCGCGCCCTGCATCATTGACCACGGCGCGGAGGTTCGCCACTGCGCCTTCATACGCGGCAGCGCCATCGTCGGCAAGAACGCCGTCGTCGGCAACTCCGTGGAGCTGAAAAACGCCGTCCTCTTCGATAACGTCCAGACCCCGCACTACAACTACGTCGGCGACAGCGTCCTCGGCTACAAGGCCCACATGGGCGCGGGCTCCATCACCTCCAACGTCAAGAGCGACAAGACCCTCGTCACCGTCAAGGTTCCCGGCGGCCCCATCGAGACCGGGCGCAAGAAGTTCGGTGCCATGCTCGGCGACTTTGTGGAGGTCGGCTGCAACAGCGTATTGAACCCCGGCACCGTCGTCGGCCGCCATACCAACATCTATCCCACCTCCTGCGTCCGCGGCGTCATCCCCGCCAACTCCATCTACAAGGACAAGGTGGATATCGTACTTAAGAAGTAAACATAATTCAATTGACGTAACAGAGTAGACATAATATAATTAACGCAACTTGATTAACATAATGCGGTAAACATGATATTGTTTACATAATCACAAAAGCCGCCCGGTTGGGCGGCTTTGTTTATTTGAGACTGCGGTAATCCTCCGTCTCGCTGATGCTGTCGGGCGGGAAAAATTCCTCGACGGGGAAGTGGATGCGGCTGAAGAGGGTGCAGGGATCGTCCGTGATTGTGCCGGGGCACTCCTTTTCCGGCATACAGTAGTCGTAAGCCGGGACGACGAGCTGGGTATCGCGTTCGAGACGGATGATGCTGAACTGCCCGACGGTGGCAAACCACCGGCGCGCCGTGTCGTTGAAGACCAGCTTCTCGGAAAAGACATGGCGGATGCCTTCGGGGATGCTGCGGTGCTCCAGCTCGGTGGCGACGATGGTCTCCGCGTCGCAGATCTTGCAGTGCAGGCAGATGGGATCGACCGCACTGACCACCGCCGTTGGGAGATCGTCGCCGCCCTCGCTGCTGCCGTCGGAGCTGTAGGTGCGCACGCTCCCGACGCTGCCGAAAAGCATCACGCGCTTGTCAAATACGCACAGGCCCGTGACGGTCTGCCCGGCGGGGAAGGTCTCGCCGCTGACGGCGTAGAAATAGGTGCAGTCCACGGTGTAGTAGCCGCGGTTGAAGCTCACGGGCTCGACGCTCACGTCCACACTGAGTAATTGCGCGTTCTTCGGACGGATGCTCAGGGCGTTTTCTATGTAGGTCTGGGAGCTCTCGGTCGGATAGACGCGCAGATCGTCCACACAGTCCTTGTCGCGGCAGCTGTCGAAAATCTTCCGCGTATTGACGCACACAGCCTCGCGGATGGAAGCCGGACTCTGCGCGGGCCCGGCGGTAACTCTGTCGGCCATACAGATACCTCCTGTTTTTGGGATTCACTACAGTGTATGCGCAGGGGGAGTGGGCGTGTCAAAAAAATCTTGAAATAGCGCCTTTCCCTGTGTATAATACAGAAGTTATTAATGTGCCGATTTAATCTTGAATCAAGACGGTACCGAATACAGGCACATCAATCATGATTGAATTGCCGTTTTGCTCGCCCCTGGCGGGGCAACCGCGAAACATGGCAAAATTGCTCGCCATTTAATTCAAAAATTAATTGGCGGAGCAATATTTTTGGGAGGGAGGTCTGCGCGTGGATCACTGGGGTTTCATTCATGAGGAGCTGGACATCAAGATCCTGATCCTCTATATCCTGCGCCGCCTGCCGGGATCGGTGGATCCGAATACGCTCAGCGACCTCTGCCGCGACTGCGACACCGGCGTGGGCTACTTCGCCTACAGCGACTGCCTTGCCGATCTCATCGACAACGGCCTCATCGCCGAGAGCGAGGAGGGCCTGCGCATCACCGAGAAGGGCGCAAAGAACGTGGAGGTCGTGGAGACCAGCATCCCGTATTCCGTGCGCCGCAACGCCGACAAACTCCTGCAGCCGGAGCGCGACCGCCTGCGCCGCGAGGCCATGATCAAAACCTCGCACAAAATGGAAAAGGACGGCTGCTATGTGGAGCTGGCCATGTCCGACGGGGAAGGGGAGATCATCCGCCTCCGTCTTCTCTGCGCCGGCGAGGAGCAGGCGAAAACGATGGAAAAGAACTTCCGCAAAAACGCGGAGGCCTTTTATCAGCAGTTCATCGAAATGCTGAGCAAACAGTAACAGGCAAGAGAACAATTCCTACGGAGGCGATTTCATGAACACATACATTCCCGAGGGTTACAAGAGCCTTTTGTCCATCTACGACACCCAGAAGGCGATCAGCCTGCTCAAGCGCATTTTCGCGGACAATCTCGGCGCGAAGCTGGATCTTTACCGCGTTTCCGCGCCGCTTTTTGTGGTTCAGGATTCCGGCCTGAACGACAACCTCAACGGCTACGAGCGCCCGGTCTCCTTTGATATCCTGCACGCCGAGGCGAAGGCCGAGGTCGTGCAGTCCCTGGCAAAGTGGAAGCGCCTCGCCCTCAAGCGCTACGGCTTCTGGCCGGGAAAGGGCATCTACACCGACATGGACGCCATCCGCCGCGACGAAGACGAGCTGGACAACCTCCACTCCGTCTATGTCGACCAGTGGGACTGGGAAAAGGTCATCCTGCCGGAGAACCGGAACCTCGACTATCTCAAGTCCACCGTCATGGATATCGTCGCCGCCATCTGCGACACCCAGAGCACCATGCAGGCCATCTATCCCCAGCTCTCGTGCCTGCCGAAGCTTGAAAAGCGCGTGAGCTTTGTCACCACCCAGCAGCTTGAGGACATGTACCCCGATCTCACCCCCAAGCAGCGGGAGAACGCCTATGTCAGGGAACACAAGACCGTCTTCATCATCGGCATCGGCAAGACGCTCAAATCCGGCAAAAAGCACGACGGCCGCGCCCCGGACTATGACGACTGGGATCTCAACGGCGATATCATGTTCTGGGACGATGTACTCGGCCGCGCGATGGAGATTTCCTCCATGGGCATCCGCGTCGATCCCGCGTCCATGGATCGCCAGCTCACCCTTGCCGGCTGTGACGACAGAAGGGAGCTGCCCTACCACAAGGCCCTGCTCGCAGGGGAGCTTCCCTTGACCATCGGCGGCGGCATCGGCCAGTCGCGGCTTTCGATGCTCCTGCTCGGCAAGGCGCATATCGGCGAGGTGCAGGCCTCCATCTGGGACAGGGAAACCCAGGAGACCTGCGAAAAAGCCGGCGTCATGTTACTGTAATTTAGGCTTAACGGATACAAACCGGCACGGCTTCGAATCCACTAAGCCTATGTAAACTGAAAAATCCACGGACTTTTGTTCCGTGGATTTTCCGTGTCCGACTAATCGGACGGCTTGCGGGTCACCGGGGCGGCGCTCGGGCTGGCGGAGGCCTCCGTGCGGCTCAGACCGTGCATGAAGCCGTTGACCGCCGTGGAGTGTACATCCCCGGCGATCACCTTCCCGTCCTGGATGTAGAGGGAGACGATGACCTTTCCCTGCCCGCCGGGATAGTTTTTTACGTCGTAACAATACTGCTTGCAGCTCTGACCGAGGTGCTTGTTGAGGTCATAGCCCTGCCTGAGCTGTATCTTGTTGTACTGCGCCATGATCCCCTCCAGCTTCTGCGGTACCAGTACGCTGCGGAAGCTCTCGCTGTCCCGGTCGATTTCCCAGCCGAGGGATTTTAAATACGCTTCGCGCCCGTCCGCCGTATTGAGGTCAAGGGGCTGCTCCTTTGTACCGAAGACACTGCGCGCCGTAAAGATCAGCAGCAGAACGATGCCGCAGATGAGCAGCAGCGTCAGCGTTTTTCTCCGTGTGAATCCTCCGGTTGTGTGTGCCATAGTCTTCTCCATTCCGCCGCGGCTTACAGATAAGCGGTCCGATACGCGGCTGCCTGCGGGCCGCTTCCCTTGTCTATGCTATTCCACGCCCGGCGGCGCTATGAACGAAATTCAACATTTCCCAGGAAGGAGGCCGCGTATGGTCGTCAGACTTGACAAAGTGCTCTCCGAGCTCGGCGTCGCGTCCCGGCGTGAGCTGAAGCAGATGATCCGCTCCGGGCGCGTCAGCGTGAACGGTCAGACCGTCACCGAGCCGGAGAAACATATCGATCCGGAAAAAGACGAGCTTTGCCTCGACGGGGCTGCTCTGCGCCTGAGACGCTTTCGCTATTTCATGATGGACAAGCCCGCGGGCGTCCTGAGCGTCACGGAGGACAGAAAACAGCAGACCGTGCTGGATCTTCTGCCGCCGGAACTGAAACGGCTGGGACTCTTTCCGGTCGGACGGCTTGACAAGGATACCGAGGGCCTGCTGATCCTGACCAACGACGGGGGCTTTGCCCACCGGGTCATCTCCCCGAAGGCGGGGGTGGAAAAACGTTACCGCGCCGAGGTGGAGGGCGTCCCCGACGAGGAGGACGCGCGCGCCTTCGCGCAGGGGCTGATCCTCGCGGACGGGACGCGCTGTCTTCCGGCAAAGCTGGAAATTACAGGCGGCAGCGTCTGCTTCGTCACGGTGATGGAAGGAAAATACCACCAGGTCAAGCGCATGCTGGCGTCTCGCGGAAAGCCGGTACAGAGGCTCCGCAGACTCTCCGTGGGGGAGCTTGAGATCGGGGAAGACCTTGGCCCCGGCGGCTTTCGCGAACTGGAGGAAAACGATTTGTGCAAGGTGTTGAAGGGGTTCTGTGTTGTCAATTAGTCGAAAAAAACCATGAATTGTCAAAGATTTTTTGAGCGTTAACGACACAAAGCAAAAAAAATTCACAAAAAAACCGCATTGTTTCTATTGATAATTACATAAAAAAGCGTTATTATGGTAGGCGACATCGGCAGCGGACAGAGAACCCTGCCCGCTTTGTTTTGACATATTGCTCAAAGCGCTGTTTCGCAGAGCGCAGAAAAGAGAAAAGAGAAAGGCCGCCGGAGAGGGCGGCCGGAACCGTGCAAGTACGATCCGCCGCCCGCAGCCGAAGGAGAAGGCTGTGCAATACAGCGGCAGAATGGGAGAGAGAAAGCATGTCCAGCAGAATATTTCAGAATGTGATCATTCAAATGAAGGACGCCGTGGACAGAACCATCGGCGTTGTGGACGAGCAGGGATTTGTCGTGGCCAGCAGTGAGCTTGCCATGATCGGATCAAGACTGGACGATTTTCACCTGTATGAATTCGACGGAAACGAACGGCCCGTCACCACGGGGACGAGGACGTACTGCGCCCTCTATTCGCCGGGGGCCAAGTTCGATTATGCCGCGTTTGCGGAAGGCACCGACGCGCTCAGCCGCACGATCTGCGCCATCTCCGCCGTCGCCTTCAATGAGGCCAAGAACAATTACGAGGAAAAGCACAACAAAGCCGCCTTTATCAAGAACATCATCTCCGACAATATTCTCCCGGGCGACGTGTATGTCCGCGCGAAGGAACTCCATTTTGTCACGGACGAGCCGCGCGTCGTGCTGCTGGTGCGTCAGACGGAGAACCCGGACGTCGCCGCGGTGGAGGCGATTCAGCGCCTTTTCCCGGATCGGCAGAAGGATTTCGTGCTGAACATCAACGAGACGGATATCGTGCTTGTCAAAGCCCTGCCCAACGCCAACTGTCCCGATGAGGTGCTGCGCGTTGCAAAGAGCATCGAGACGACCCTGCAGGAGGAACTCGGCATCAAATCCGTCATCGGCGTGAGCACCAACGCCCGCCATCTGCGGGAGCTTGCCGACAAATACAAAGAGGCGCAGGTTGCCATCGATGTCGGCCGCGTCTTTGAAAGCGACAAGACGATTATCAACTACGAGAGCCTCGGCCTCGGCCGCATCATCTATCAGCTCCCGACGACCCTGTGCGAGATGTTCCTGAACGAGGTTTTCAAAAAGAATCCCATCGAGACGCTGGATGAGGATACGCTGGAGACCATCAACCGTTTCTTTGAGAATAACCTCAACGTCTCCGAGACCTCAAGAAAGCTCTATGTCCACCGCAATACGCTGGTTTACCGCCTGGAGAAAATCAAGAAAATGACTGGGCTGGATCTGCGCGAATTTGACCATGCCATCGTTTTCAAGGTCGCCATGATGGTCAAGCAGTACCTTGATTCGCTTAACAACAAGTATTAAGCGCCCGTTCAGCGCCGCGTGCTAAAATGTATGGCACGGTTCGGCTTTTACCCTATGTGGAGGATTATTTACCATGGTACTAATGCAGAACGTGCGTAAGGTTTATGAGAGCAGCAATACGGTTGCCCTCGACAATGTGAGCCTTACCATCGAGGACGGCGAGTTTGTTTTCCTGGTCGGTCCCTCCGGCTCGGGCAAGACGACGCTCATGAAGCTCATCACCGGCGAGGTGCGCCCGACCTCCGGCCGGGTTGTGGTCAACGATTTCGATATGGGGACCATCAAGCGCAGAAAGCTCCCCAAGATGCGCAGGACGCTCGGCGTTGTCTTTCAGGATTATCGCCTCATCGAGAATATGAACGTCTATGACAACGTGGCCTTTGCCATGCGTGTGGTAGGCGCGCCCAACCGGGAGATCCGCACCCGGGTGCCCTACATATTGGAGCTTGTCGGCCTCGGCGGCCGCGAAAAGAGAATGCCGGGAGAACTCTCCGGCGGTGAGCAGCAGCGTGTCGGCATCGCGCGCGCGCTGGTCAACAGCCCGCGCATGATCGTCGCGGACGAGCCCACCGGAAACCTCGACCCCGCGCGCAGTCTCGAGCTGATGCTCCTGCTGGAAAAAATCAACGAGATGGGCACTACCGTTGTCGTCGTTACCCATGAAAAAGAGCTGGTCAACGCCTTCTCCAAACGCGTCATTACCATTGACAGCGGCGAGAAGACCGGCGACAGCTCGGAGGGGGGGTATTACGACATATGAGACTGGGATATCTGATCCGCGAAGGCTTCCGCAGCGTCACGACGCACGGCTTCATGTCCTTTGCCACGGTTGCCATCATCGTCGCCTGCCTGATCATCATGGGCAGCGTCTCCCTTCTCGCTATGAATATCAATGCACTGATCAAGGATCTTGAAAACCAGAATGAGATCGTCGTTTTTGTGGATGAATCCCTCAGCGACGAAGCCATGGCCCGCGATCTGCAGCGGAATATCGAAGCCGTCGACAATGTCGCGTCCGCCCAGTTCGTCTCCCGGGGAGAGGCGATGGACAGCTTCATGAGCAAGTACGACGCCTCTCTGATGGAGGGCATCGACGAGGATGTTTTCCGCCATCGCTTTGTCGTCCGTTTGAACGATATCGCCTATATGTCTCAGACCAAGACGGAGCTTGAGGCGATTCGGGGCGTGGCCAAGGTCAACGCGCATCTGGATTACGCGAAGAGCTTTGTGACCATACGCAATGTGGTCAGCATCGTTTCGCTTGTGCTGATCGTCATGCTGATTTTCGTCTCCTTCTTTATCATGACCAACACCATCAAGCTTGCCACCTTCGGACGGCGGGAGGAAATTGCCATCATGAAGATGGTCGGCGCAACAAACGGATTTATCCGCCTGCCCTTCGTGATTGAGGGTCTCGTGCTCGGCATGCTGGGCGGCGGCATCGCCTTCCTGGCCGAGTGGGGACTGTATAACCTTGTCACCGGGCGTGTCATCGGTTCGATGACAGGTACGCTGCTCAATGTGGTGCCCTTCCGGGATGTGGCGCTTCCGGTCTTTATCGTCTTTATGGCGACCGGCATCCTCGTCGGCGTTTTCGGCGGCTTGAATGCGATCAGAAACTATCTGAAAGTTTGATACGAGGTTTTACTTCACAGGAGCATTTTATATGAACAGGAAAAAAGCAGTATCCGTCATTGCCGTGATTCTGGCTGTTTTGATGCTGTTATCCCTGGTGGTCGGCGTGATTCCGCTCACCGCGCATGCGGATGAGCTGGATGAGCTGGATGAGCTTCGCGCGAAAAAGGAGGAGCTCAGCAGTCAGGTACAGGAGATCAAGGAGCGCATTGACGGTCTGAAAGAGCAGCAGGCGAACGTTCTCGAACAGATGGTCGCCCTTATGGAGCAGAACAGGCTTGCCGAGGAGCAGCTTGAGATCATCGATGAGGAGATCCGGGAATACGAAATCCTGATCCAGAACAAGGGGAAGGAAGTCGACGCCGCAAAGGATCGCGAAAACGTCCAGCTCGAAAAATACCGCACCCGCGTGCGCGCAATGGAGGAGAGCGGAGGCTACAACATCCTGGCGCTTGTCCTCCAATCCGACAACTTCTCGCAGCTTATTACCGCCATTGACGATATGGGCGAAATCATGGAGAGCGACAAGCAGCTCCAGCATGAGTACGAGACCGCCCGTGAGGAGACGGAAGAGGTAAAGGCCCAGTATGAGACTGAAAAAACGGTCTATGAGGGCAAGCAGCAGGAACTCCGCGACGAGCAGGCCGCGATCCAGGCCGATATGGAACGCGGAGAAGAGATTCTCTATGGGCTGCAGGATGAGATTGACGCCGCGATCAAAGAGTGGGAGAGCGCGCAGGCGGCTGAAGAGGCCGCGGCGGCCACGATCTCCAATGTGATCGCCAGCTATAACGCGCGCAAGGCGAACGAGCGCGCCGCGGAGCAGGCAGTCGCTGCCCAGGCGGTGGCGCAGGCCAAGCAGCAGGTTATGGAAATGGCGCAGGCGAATTATGAAGCCATCGCCGCCGGATATGAGCCGATCTATTCGGAGGCGCAGATCCAGCAGATTGCCGAGGAAGCGCAGGTCGGCTATGTGGCCGGCAGTCAGTCGAGCGGGTATGTATGGCCGCTCCCGTGCAGTCAGCGCGTGACAAGCCGCTTCGGCACCCGCGCGGACCCCTTCACCGGAGAATCCCGCTATCACAGCGGCATTGATATCGACGGCTTCGGAAATGACGGCGCGCCCGTCATTGCGGCCGCTTCGGGCGAGGTCATCACCGCGTCGTATGACAGCGCCTATGGCAATTATGTCATCATCGATCACGGCGGTACATCCACGGTGTATGCGCACATGTCCGGCCTCGCCGTCTCCTACGGACAGACCGTCAGTCAGGGTGAAACCATCGGCTATGTCGGCGCGACAGGCCGCGCAACCGGTACGCACCTGCACTTTGAGGTCTATGTCGGCGACGAAAGGGTCGATCCGGCACAGTATTTTTCCGGTATTTCGTACTA
Organism: uncultured Eubacteriales bacterium; assembly: GCA_900321275.1. Lineage (GTDB taxonomy): Bacteria > Bacillota > Clostridia > Oscillospirales > Oscillospiraceae > Limivicinus. Next base: position 12,626 of record ONVI01000047.1, read on the forward strand.
TAACTGCTGAATACCGCCCGAGCTCTCCGGCAAGATGGGTCGCTTGCGCGGCCGCGGTTCAACTCCGACAAGCGTATGAAAAGACAGAAAAGATCATTGCTTATACGAATGCTTGGCGCTGTATTATGCGCAGTGCTGATTGCGGCGCTGCTGCCTCCCGGCGCGTTGGCTGAGGTCTCGCAGGCCGAAATCGAAGCTCTCCGCGCCGAGCGCGATGAGATTGAAAAGCAGCGCGAGGCAAAGCAGGCCGAGATCGACGCGCTGAAAGAGGACGCCGTCGGCATTCTGGTTCAGAAACGCGCCCTGGATGAACGCAACATGTATACCATGCAGCAGATTCAGCTCAACGAAGAGGAAATCGCTCTCTATGACGAAATGATCGCCGATAAGGAGAGAGAGGTTCTCGACGCGCAGAAGCTGGAAGAACAGCAGCTTGAGCGCTATCGGAAAAGGGTGCGGGCCATGGAGGAAAACGGCACGCTCAATTATCTGGCGCTGATTCTCAAATCCAACGACCTGGGCGAGATGCTCACCGCCATGGATGATGTGGGTGAAATCATGCAGCGTGATAAGGCGCTTGAGGATAATTATATCAAAGCCCGCGAGAATACCGAGGAACTGAAGGCCGAATATGAGGCTTACCGAAAGGAAGTCAACGGCAAGCAGGATGCGCTGCGCCAGGATCAGGAAAAGCTGCAGGCGGAGATCGACGAGGCGGACGAGCTTCTGCTGGGCCTGCATGAGGATTATATGAACCGGCAGGCTGAAATCGCCGAGATCCAGGCCCAGGAGGACGCCACGAATATGGCCATCTCCATACTTGTCGCGAAGCTGGAGGCCGAACGCGCCGCGGCCGCGGCGGCGGCCGCAGCGGCGGCAGGCGGCGGCGGAGACGGCGGCAGTGCGGGCAGCGGAGCGGCCGCCTACGCAAACGGCACCTTTATCTTCCCGGTCGCCACGTATTCGTATATCTCAAGCCGTTTCGGAGAGCGCATACATCCCATCACGGGCGAGCTCAAAAACCACAACGGCATGGACATTGCCGCAAACTCCGGCACCGCGGTATACGCGGCGGACGGCGGAAAAGTCGTCCTGGCCGAGTGGTATGGCGGTTACGGCAACTGCATCATGATCGAGCACGGCAACGGCTATAAAACGCTGTACGGGCATCTGTCCTATATCGGGGTGAAAAACGGCCAGTATGTCAACCAGGGCGATACGATCGGTCAGGTTGGCAGCACCGGAAACTCCACCGGACCGCATCTGCACTTTGAAGTATACAGCAACGGTTCGCGCATCGATCCGGAACAGTTTTATTCGGGACTGAATATTTCGGCGGACGCAGGCGTCTGACCGGAGGAAGAAAAATGCCGGGCAGTCGAAACAGACTGCCCGGCACTAAGCGATATTACCGCATACGTCTATTCTGCGGAGGTTTTCGATGAGGCTTGGAAGAAGAATCCTGAACGGAATACTGCGCTTTATTGCGGCAGTTTTCAATATCCCGATCAGGCTGAAATTTGTGATCCTCGCCCTGCTTCTGGTTGCGGGCGGCGTGTACTGGCAGACGCACCGCAGCATGCTGGAGGCCGTGGGCGGTCAGTCCGACTATGACGAGGCCATGCGCTATATTGAGATCAAGGATGTCGTGGACGAGCGCTTTATTGATCCGGTAGACCGCTCCACCCTTGGAGACAACGCGGCCGCGGCCATTATCGCCGGCCTCGGCGATAAATGGAGCTACTACATGTCCCCCAACGAGTATAAAGCCTATCAGCTCAGCTCTACCAACGAATATTCCGGCATCGGGATGGCTATCCTCAAGACTGAGGACGGCGGCTTTGAGGTAATCTCCGTCAATATGGATTCCCCGGCGGCCCTGGCGGGGCTCACCGCAGGGGACGTGATCGTCAGTGTGGACGGCATTGACCTCAGGGACAAGACGCTGGACGAGGCGCGAAAGCTGATCCGCTCCCGGCTCAACACCAAGTTCATCCTTGGTCTCAGCAAGGGAAGGAGAGAAATCGAGGTTGACTGCTCCCGCGTCTACGTCAGCTCCGTTCTGGCGCGTCTGGAAAAGACGCTCGCGGGCTATGTGCAGATCAAAAACTTTGAAGCCGGGACCGCGCAGGACGCCATCGACGCCATCGAAGCCCTGCTCAATTCCGGCGCGACGGCGCTGTGCATCGACCTGCGCGGCAATCCCGGCGGACTGGATACCGAGGTCGCGGCTTTCCTGGATTACATCCTGCCGAATGGACGCCTTTTTATCCAGGCCAATAAGAACGGCAAACAGATCGTCACGGAATCCGACGGCATGTGCATCCAGATGCCCATGTGCGTGCTCATCAACGCCGAAACCTACGGCGAGGCCGAGGTCTGCGCAGCGGCGCTCCAGGAATTTCAGTGGGGTACCCTGATCGGCGAACCGACCACCGGCAAGACCAGAACCCAGGAGACCATCGCCCTCTCCGACGGCAGCGCCATCCGCCTGTCCACAGGCACCTATCTCACCGGCAGCGGCGTGGATATCAGCACCCGCGGCGGCGTTTCGCCGGAATACATCATGCACAACTCCGATCCCAGCGCCACCGGCACCACCGCCGGCACCACGGGCGAGAGCTCCGGCACCGGCGTCACGTCGAACGATGAACAGCTCATGTACGCGCTCAAGCTTTTGAGTTGACACAGAAGCTGAAAATCAATATAATCTATCCTGCCGTCGGGCAGATAATTAAAATCCCCATGCAGCAATGCTGCGCCACGATAAATGAAAGCCCTGTCGGCATGGGGATTTTCAAGCATGTCATTCGGTTGCCGCGTCAGCGGCGAGAATGACGCGTTTGAATCAAATTTTACTATGGAAGCGTCAGCTTTCATAGTAAAAATCAATTTCAAATATATGCCGCCGCGCGGCAGAAGGAGATCGTCAGAAATGGCTAACGCAAGCAGATTCAAAATGAGCCAGGAGCGCCTTGACGCAATCAAGGAGGAGCTCTACTACCTTGAAACCGTCCGCGAGAAAGAGGTTTCCGAGCTGATCAAGGAAGCCAGAAGCTTCGGCGACCTGTCGGAGAACAGCGAGTATGACGAGGCCAAGACCGAGCAGGGCAAGCTCTATTCCAAGATCGCGGAGCTGAAGGTCCTCATTGAAAACGCCGAAATCATCGACAAGGCGGAGCAGGACGCGCCCAAGGACACCGTTACCCTCGGCAGCATCGTCAAGGTGCTGGATCTGGAATTTAACGAGGAAGAGACCTACGAGATCGTCGGCTCCCAGGAGGCTAACCCCAAGGCCGGGCGTATTTCCGATGATTCCCCGGTCGGCCGTGCGCTCCATTCCCACCGCGCCGGCGATACCGTTGCCGTCGCCGCCCCGGCAGGTGAGATCAGGCTGCGGATCCTTTCTGTCGAGAATAAGTAACGGGAGCGTTTTGGTATGAGCGAAGAGAGAAACAATCAGCAGGCGCCTGAGATGGAGCTGTCCGAGATCCTGCAGGTTCGCCGCGACAAGCTTTCGGCTTTGCAGGAAGAGGGGCGCGATCCCTTCCGTCAGACAAAGTTTGTGCGCACGGCCTGGACGCAGGAGATCAAGGAGCGTTACGACGATTTCGAGGAAAAGCAGGTTTGCGTCGCGGGCCGCATCATGTCCAAGCGCGGCATGGGCAAGGCGATTTTCTGCCACATCAAGGACGACCGCGGTCTGATCCAGCTCTATATCCGCTCCGACGCGGTGACGCCGACGGAGTTTGCCGATTTCCGCAAGTATGACATCGGCGACATTATCGGTGTGGGCGGCTATGTGTTCAAGACCAAAACGGGCGAGATCTCCGTGCATGTACAGTCGGTCGTGCTGCTCGCCAAATCCCTGCGCCCCCTGCCCGAGAAGTTCCACGGCATGACCAATACGGAGCTCAAGTACCGCCAGCGCTATGTGGATTTGATCGTCAACGAGGACAGCCGCCGCAATTTTGAGATCCGTTCCCGCTTTATCTCCTACGTCCGCCGCTATCTGGACGGGCGCGGTTATATGGAGGTGGAGACCCCGGTTCTCAATACCATCTCCGGCGGCGCTACCGCAAGACCCTTTGTCACGCACCACAATACCCTCGATATCGACATGTATCTGCGCATCGCTACCGAGCTGAATCTAAAGCGCCTGATCGTCGGCGGCATTGAGCGCGTCTACGAGATCGGCCGCATTTTCCGCAACGAGGGCATGGATACCCGCCACAACCCGGAGTTTACCACGGTCGAGCTCTATGAGGCCTACGCCGATTTCAACGACATGATGGACCTGTTTGAAGAGCTGCTCTCCGGCGCGGCCCTGGAAATTCTCGGCACCTACAATGTCCAGTGGCAGGGCCATGACGTGAGTCTCGCCCCCGGCTTCCGCCGCATGACCATGGCGGAGGCGGTGAAGGAGTACCTCGGCGTCGACTTCATGGCGATCACGGACGACGCGGAGGCTGTCGCCGCGGCGAAGTCCGTCGGCGTCGATATGGAGAAGGTGGAGCCCACCTGGGGTCATGCGCTCTATGAATGCTTCGACCAGAAGGTGGAGGAGAAGATGATTCAGCCCACCTTCATCACCATGCATCCGGTGGATGTCTCGCCCCTTGCCAAGCGCAGCCCGAAGGACCCGCGCCTGACCGAGCGCTTTGAGCTCTTCATCTGCTGCAGCGAGATGGGCAACGCCTTCTCCGAGCTCAACGACCCCATCGACCAGAAGCAGCGCTTTGTCAAGCAGATGGAGCTGCGCGCCAGGGGCGACGACGAGGCGGGCATGATGGACGACGACTTCATCAACGCCCTCGAATACGGTATGCCCCCCACGGGCGGACTCGGCATCGGCATCGACCGCTGCGTCATGCTCCTCACCGGCGCAAGCTCAATCCGGGATGTGATTTTGTTCCCGACCATGAAGCCCACGGAAAACGTAAAATCCGAGTCCGTCTCCCGCTAAGATAAGATGGGCATAAAAATGCCTCACGATTCAAAAAATGATCGTGAGGCGTCTTTGTTGCGGGAAATAACAAGGGGACGAGGCCCTGCAATTTGGATTCTGCCGAAAAAATTAAAAAAACAGTTGCGATTCACTTGAAAGAGTGGTACAATGTGGTAAGCTTAATATAGTAGAAGGGCTATAGTCTCTTTTTTGGAAGCGGCTCTTGTACGGCCGGGGCGCATAGCGCGCCGCGAACATACAGATTCCTCTCGCAGGAGAGATCTGATAGATGGGGGAGCTGACGAACGCGATCAGGTCCCGCACGCTTTCATCGGGGACTTGCTATCCCCGCTGGAATAGACAGGAGACATACACGGGCGACGACGGCACGCCGTAGAATCGGCAGCCGGCGCGTAGCTGCTGAACCGGCAGCCGTAACGCCCACCGGAATTTCACGGAGGTGATCGGAAGAAGAAAGACCCCGCAAAACCCACGGCGAAACAAAAGACAAAATCCAATCGGGCGCCTGCCCGGAAAAATCAATCCAAACAATCAGAAGATTGGAGGACATTTTTGATGAACTTAAAGAAAATCATTGCACTCGCCCTGGTTGTCTGCATGGTCCTCTCCTTCTTCCCCGTCTCGGTATTTGCCGAGGAATGGGATGAGGAAATCGTCCTCACCGACGAAGAGTACTATGAAGAACCCCAGGAAGAGTACGTTGAGGAAATTATTGAAGAAGAACCGACAGACTACGTAGAGTACGTCGAACCGGTGGAAGAGATCGTCGTCGAGGAGCCCGCTGAGGAGCCCGTCGTCGAGGAGCCCGCCGAGGAGCCCGACGCCCTCATCGAGGAGTCCGTTGAGGAGCCTGCTGCTCCCGCCGCCCCCGTTGAGGAGCCTGCCGCTCCCGCTGCGATGACTGCCAATCTCGAGTCTGCCGAGACCTTCGGCCTTGCATTGAACTTCGGGATCTACAGAGATGGAGCTTCTGAGCCTTGGGACGTGCAGGAAACGCTGGACGCAGCCGTTGCTGCAGTTGACGATGATACCTCTTCTATTATCCAGATGAAGGCATCATATCCCAGTGAAGGCACTGCTCAGACGGTTACCATTCAAAGCAATAAAAAGATCAACCTTACCGGTACATCCGGTGCTACCTACAAGGGTGACATCGTGATTGCCTCTGATGTTACTATCTTTGCTCCCGATGGTAGTACTTTCACGATCGACGGCAATGTCACGGTTGAGACTGGCGCCACAGCTACGCTGA
>ONVI01000022.1 GCA_900321275.1 uncultured Eubacteriales bacterium
GACGTGTACAGACTGGCGCGTGGATTTTTCGTCTGGCAAAGCCGGAAAAGCGAAGGAATACTTTGTGTATTTCGAGCTTTTCAGGCAAAGCGAGGCGGAAAATCCGCCGTCAAGACGTGCGCGGCGATTTATTCAGCGTTTCCTTAGAAAAGGCGGGCTGAGATTGTCGAGGGAATTGCCTTGCAAGTTTGTCCGGCGCATGATACTATTGTAAAAAAATCTGCAGGAGGATCGTATCATGAGATCAATTCTGAAATTTCTGATGACGCTGATTCTGATTGCCGTGATCGCGGCAGGCGGACTGCTGGGTTGGCTGACCGCGGTAGAGTTTCAGCCCGCGCCGGTCGAGAAGGCGGAGCTTGTGAGCAGCGGCGTCAACAGTCCCGTCAAAACAGGTGAAGATCTGAGCCTGCTGTGCTGGAACATCGGCTACGGCGGACTCGGGAAAAACGAGGACTTCTTTATGGACGGCGGCAAACTGTCAAAGCCGCAGGACAGAAACGTCGCGCTCGCTTATCTGGACGGCATCCGCGGCACCATTGCCGAGCAGGCCTCCGACCTTGTCATCCTGCAGGAAGTGGATTCCGATTCCTCCCGCACCTACGGGCTGGACGAGCGCAGCTATCTCGACCAGGGCATGAGCAGCGAGTCCTACGCGCTCAACTACTCCTGTCCCTTTGTGCCCGTTCCCTGGCCGCCCATCGGCAAGGTACACAGCGGCCTGTTCACCATGACGAAGGGTCTCGCGATTGACGAGGCCAACCGTGTCGCCCTCCCCTGCCCCTTCTCCTGGCCGATGCGGATCGCAAATCTCAAGCGCTGCCTGCTCGCAAGCTATCTCCCTGTCGAGGGCAGCGACAAGCAGCTTGTGCTGGTAAACCTCCATCTGGAAGCATACGACTCCGGCGAGGGCAAGATCGCCCAGACAAAGCAGCTGCGCGGGTTCATTGAGGACGAATACGCGAAGGGCAATTACGTCATTGCGGGCGGCGACTTCAATCAGGTCTTTCCCGGCAGCTTGTCGATCTATCCGAACACCCACGAAGAGAACTGGAAGCCGGGCGTTCTGGACGCGGAGCTTCTCCCCGCGGGCTGGGCGCTGGCCTACGACTCCTCCACCCCGACCTGCCGCCTGCTCAATCAGCCATACAATCCCAATGATACGCAGGGCACGCAGCATTATGTCATCGACGGCGTGATTCTCTCCCCCAATGTGGAGCTGAAGGGCGTTGAGACCGTGGACGCGGGCTTTGAAAACTCCGACCACAACCCGGTGAAGGTAGCGTTCGCGCTGAAATCCGACGTGCAGAATCCGGCCGACGCGACTTCTTGATACTATTCTTCATGAAAAACCGGCCCCGAAAACGGGGCCGGTTTTTCATGTTTCCGTGAGGATGACTTTTTCTCTTCCCTCGTCGGCGGAGAGGTGAATCCTGTGTACCTCCCGACCGCGGTTTGCGATGATATAGCGGGCAATCTCGTCCTCCACCTTCTTCTGGATGGTGCGGCGCAGATTGCGGGCGCCGTAGGTAACGGAATAGGCCTCCTTGACCAGATAGTCGATAAGGCTCTCGTCCCAGCTCAGCTCCACGCCCTTCTCGCGCATGACGTCCCGCAGCTCGCCCAGCATGAGGGCGGCGATGGCGCGGAAGTTCTCCTCCGTGAGCTGATTGAAGCACACGACCTCATCCACGCGGTTGATAAACTCCGGGCGCAGGAACTCGTTGAGGGCCTTCATCGCCCGCTCCTTCGACATGTCGCTCAGGCTGCCGCCGAAGCCGACGGAGCCGGACTTGGTGGAAGAACCCGCATTGGTGGTCATGACGATGATGGTATTCTCAAAGTTGATATTGCGGCCCTGCGCGTCGGTGATATGTCCGTCGTCAAGAATCTGCAGCAGGATGTTCATCACATCCGGGTGCGCCTTTTCGATCTCGTCGAAGAGCACCACGCTGTAGGGCTTGCGGCGGATCTTCTCGGTGAGCTGTCCGGCCTCGTCATAGCCCACGTAGCCGGGGGGCGAGCCGATGATGCGCGAGACGGAGAACTTCTCCATAAATTCGGACATGTCGAGGCGGATCAGGCTCTCCGGCGAATCGAACATATCGGCGGCAAGCTGCTTGACAAGCTCCGTCTTGCCAACACCCGTGGGGCCGACGAAGATAAAGCTCACGGGCTTGCGCTTGACCTTCAGCCCGACGCGGCCGCGCCGAATGGCGGCGCAGACGGCGTCCACCGCCTCGTCCTGGCCGATGATGCGGGCTTTGAGACGTTCGTCCAGCTTTGCAAGGCGCTCCAGCTCATCCTCGCGGATGGTGGAGGCGGGAATCTTTGTCCAGAGCTCGATAATGCGGGCGAGATTATCCATCGTCAGCGCCGGGCGCGGCTTTGCGTCCAGCTCCCGCAGCTCGCTCTCGCGCTGCATCTCACGGCTTCTGAGCTGCGCGATGCGGGCGTAGCGCTTGTCGAGCATTTCCTGCGAGAATTCCTGCCCCTTGGGAGGATCGGCGCTCATCAGCGCCTCGCGCTCGAAGCGGATGTTCTCCAGATCCTTCTCCGCCTCCATGCGGCGGTTGATGTCCGGGTGCTTGAGATTGACATCGGAGCAGGCCTCGTCAATGAGGTCGATGGCCTTATCCGGCAGGAAACGGTCGGTGATGTAGCGCTCACTGAGCAGGACAGCCTGACGGCACATCTCATCGCTGATGACGACGCCGTGGTATTCCTCATAGTAAGGGGCGATGCCGCGCAGGATCTGCACACTGTCCTCGATCGACGGTTCGTTGACCGTGACGGGCTGGAAACGGCGCTCAAGCGCGGAGTCCTTTTCGATATGCTTGCGGTACTCGGTGAAGGTCGTGGCGCCGATGACCTGGATCTCGCCTCTGGAAAGGGCGGGCTTGAGGATGTTGGCGGCGTTCATGCTGCCCTCGGCATCGCCCGCGCCGACGATATTATGCACCTCGTCGATGACGAGAATAATGTTGCCCTGCTTGCGGATCTCTTCGATGAGTCCCTTCATGCGGCTTTCAAACTGACCGCGAAACTGCGTCCCCGCCACCAGCGCCGTGAGATCCAGCAGGTAAACCTGCTTATCCCGGAGCTTCACGGGCACGTCGCCGTTTGCGATACGCTGGGCAAGGCCTTCGGCGATGGCGGTCTTGCCGACACCCGGTTCGCCGATGAGACAGGGATTGTTCTTCTGGCGGCGGTTGAGGATCTGGATCACGCGCTCCAGCTCCTCCTCGCGCCCGACCATCCGGTCAAGCTTGCCCTCCTTCGCGCGCTGGGTCAGGTCGATGCAATAGTTATCCAGGAACTTCCGCTTGCCGCCCTTGGGGGGCTGCTGCGCGTTTTCCCGGCGGTTGTCCTGCTGAGGGGGCGGGGGCGGCGTATTGTCGGTATTGCTGTTCCCGCCGCCGAAGAGACGGTTCAAAAACGGGAAGGTGGCGGTCTTGCCGTCGTCGTCCCCGCCCTGGTCGTCCTCGTCCACGGGGGTGAGATCCTCCACGCCGCTGAGCGCGTTCATCATCTCGCCCGTCAGGCCCTCCAGATCCTCGTCCGAGAGGCCCATTTTGTTGATGACGTCGTCCACGGGCTTGATGTGCAGCTCACGCGCGCACTTGAGGCACAGACCTTCGTTTTTGGTCTGGCCGGCTTCTATTTTTGTGATAAAGACCACCGCGACATTTTTGCCGCAGCGGGAGCATAGTGTAGGCCGCATTGGGTTCCTCCAATTGCAATCGAATTAAAGCAGACTGCTGGTAAGCGAGTCAAAGATCAGGAAGAAGCGTCCGAGCGTGGTGTGCGCCATGGTGTCCTTTCCGATGATGATGCCCAGGAAGCTCAGCAGCCAGCACAGCAGGATGCAGAACAGAAAGCCCTCTCCAAAGCCGAGCATGGCACCGCCGATCTCATCCAGATTTTCCAGATTCGGAAGGCGGAAGGAGAGGTTGCCGACACTGGCAACGGCGACGAGCAGAATCAGGATCAGCAGGAAGGCAATCACCATCGTGCCGACAGACGTGATCGTGTCGCAGAGGACGGTCACGATGGCCTTCGTCATGGTGACGCCGGTCTCCTCCGCGATATTCACCGCCTTACGCGCCAGATCCTCCGCCCGTTTGCTGTACAGGCCGAGGTCGATCAGGCTCTCATAGGCATAATCATAACGCAGAGAGCTGTCCTGCTTGAGGATATCCTCCAGCGAGAGCTCACTGCTGCCGTATCCCATGCGCTCCAGAATCGCGTCGCGGTTGCGGTGGGAGTCCAGATAGCCGGAGACAAAGGGCTCCAGCGCCGGCACCACCTCATGCGAATAGGCGGTCGAGATAATGCTGGCCCCCAGAAGCGAAATGATGATCGCGAGGATGGCCGCGACGCCGCCCACCAGACCGCGCTTATAGCCGTTCCAGGTGCACAGGGCGATTATTATGATCAATAAAATGTCAATAACAGCTTTCATATGTACCGCTCATCCTTTTCAAAGCAGGAATAGTGTAGCACATTTTTGTGAACAAATCAATTTCGCGCCATCATATCCCCGACGGCGCCCTCGTACCAGACGCGGTTGAGATAGAGCCCCTGCGGGGGCATGGTCGGCCCGGTGAGACGCCGGTCGCCCTTTTCCAGAAGTTCGGGGATTTCCTCCGGCAGGAGCTTTCCGTAGGAGGCATAGACCATCGTGCCCACCATGGCCCTGCACATGTTGTAAAGGAAGCCGTCGGCGCAGACGGAGACCGTGATGAGATCCCCCTCCCGCTCCGCGCGGCACCAGTGCACCGTGCGGATGGTGGTTTTTGTCTCGGTGCCGACCGACCGGACGGCACGAAAATCGTGGGTGCCCTCGAAGGCCCTCGCCGCGCGCTGCATCAGTTCCATGTCCAGATGCTGGGGATAGAAGCAGACGCGCTTTTCAAGAAAGGGATCGCGCACGGTCCTGTTGAGTATTTTATATACATATTCTTTTTTTATACAGGAACCGATGGCGTTAAAATTCTCCGCCGCCTCGCAGGCGTCCAGAACGGCAATATCCTCCGGCAGACGTGAATTGAGCGCAAGGGGCAGTCTCTCCATGGGTATGCGGGTCCCGCTGTGAAAATTCGCGCAGTAGCGCAGGGCGTGGACGCCTGCGTCCGTGCGTCCGCATCCGACGACGCGCAGCCGCTCCCCGCAGACCCTGAAGATGGCATCCTCTACGGTCTCGGCTACGGTGACGTCGTTTTTCTGTACCTGCCATCCATGGTAGCGGCTGCCGTCGTAGCGCAGGCAGAGGGCAATATTTTTCATAGCCCCAACCTCTTGAGCGCAATCATCAGCGCCAGGAAAGCAAATCCCAGGGCGAGGGCAATATAGTCCCGCGTACACATTTTGATCTGCTTCATGCGCGTGCGCCCCTCGCCGCCGTGATAGCAGCGGCTCTCCATAGCCACCGCCAGTTCGTCCGCCCTTTTAAAAGCCGAAACGAAAAGCGGAACCAGGATCGGCAGCAGGGCCTTCGCGCGCTGGGCAAGACTGCCGGTCTCGAAGTCCGCGCCGCGCGCCTTCTGGGCAGACATGATTTTGTCCGTCTCCTGGATCAGCGTGGGGATAAAGCGCAGGGCCATGCTCATCATCATGGTCATCTCATGCACGGGAACCCCGATTTTCTTGAGCGGGTTGAGGAGCAGCTCCAGGCCGTCGGTCAGGTCGATGGGGCTGGTGGTATAGGTCAGGAGGAAGGTGCCGGAGATGAGCAGCACGATCCGCAGCACCATCTGCACCGCGCGGGCGATGCCCTCCCAGGTGATGATCCAGCCGGGACGGATGGGCGTACCCTGGGTATAAAAGATGTTCAGCGCCGCCGTCAGCACGATGATGACCAGCATGGGCTTGACACCCTTGAACATGGCGGAAGGTTTGATTTTGGAAAGCGTCATGCACAGGAGCGTGGCCCCCGTCACGACAGCGTAGCCGATCCAGCCTTTTGCCTGGAACAGGGCCACAATATAGATGACGACCAGGATAATTTTCGTACGCGCGTCCAGGCGGTGTATGATGGTATCGCCGGGGAAATACTGGCCGAGGGTGATGTCTTTCAGCATGTCTTCCCCTCCCTGACGGCGAGCAGCGCCGCGATAAGCTGCTCATGGGTAAAGACGCTCTCCGGCAGCGGAATGTTTCGTTTCCGCAGCGCCACAGCCAGTTCCGCCGCCTTCGGCACGTTCAGGCCGATCTCCATGAGCTCATGGGAGCGGGAAAACACTTCGACCGGCGTACCGTCCATGGCGACACCGCCGTGGTCAAAGACGATAATCCTCTCCGCGATGCGGGCCACGTCGTCCATGCTGTGGCTGACGATCAGAACCGTCGCACCGCTCTTTTCCCGGTAATTGCGGACATTTTCAAGGATCTGCGCGCAGCCGGCAGGGTCGAGACCTGCGGTGGGCTCGTCCAGGATCAGCACCTCCGGCCGCATGGCGATGACGCCCGCGATGGCGATGCGCCGCTTCTGCCCGCCCGAGAGTTCAAGGGGAGAGCGCTCAAACAGTTCTTCCTCCACGCCGGTGAAGGCAGCAGCCTCCCGCACACGCTCATCGATTTCGATCTTGCCGAGCTTCATATTGGTCGGCCCAAAGGCGATATCCCGGTAGACCGTCTCTTCGAAGAGCTGGTACTCCGGGTACTGAAACACGAGGCCGACCTTCCACTTCACGTCGCGCCGCGTGTATTTGTCCTTGTTGATATCCTGCCCGTCCAGCAGAACCCTGCCCTTTGTCGGCTGCAGCAGGGCATTGAGATGCTGGATAAAGGTGGATTTTCCCGAGCCGGTATGCCCGATCAGGGCGGCAAACTGCCCCTGTGGGATGCACAGGCTCACATCCCGGATTGCAGCCTTCTCAAAAGGCGTGTCCGGGCTGAACACATGGGTCAGGTTTTCAGTGATGATCTCCGCCATTTACTTCCGACTCCGTTCGCTCTTGATTGCCTTGGCGATCAGATCCGCGCAGGCGTTTACGCTGAGGGGTTCCCCGTCCAGCTCCATGCCGGCCTCGCGCAGCTCCCGCAGAAGGCGCGCGGTCTCCGGTATGTCCAACCCTTCGCGCTCCATGAGGGCATAGTCCGTGAAGACCTCCGCCGGTTTGCCGTCGGCTGCGATGCTGCCGTTTGACATCACGATCAGGCGGTCCGCGTCGATGCATTCGTCCATGTGGTGGGTGATGTAGACGACCGTCATACCCTTTGCCCGGCAGAGCGCGTAGGCGGTATTGACGACCTCCTGCCGCCCCTGGGGGTCGAGCATGGCCGTCGGTTCGTCCAGGACAATGATTTCCGGCTGCATGGCGATCACGCCCGCGATAGCGACGCGCTGCTTTTGCCCGCCGGAGAGAAGGTGCGGGGCATGCAAACGGTGCTCATACATATCCACCAGGCGCAGGGAAGCATCGACCCTTCTGCGGATTTCCGCGGGCTCCAAGCCCAGATTCTCCGGCGCGAAGGCCACGTCCTCCTCCACAACATTTGCGACGATCTGGTTGTCGGGGTTCTGGAACACCATGCCGACCCTGCTCCGCACGTCAAGGATACGCGCTTCGTCGGCGGTGTCCACACCGTTAATGAGTACGCGTCCCTCGTTCGGGACGAGGATGGCGTTCATGTGCTTGGCAAGCGTGGATTTGCCGGAGCCGTTGTGCCCCAGCACCGCGACGAAGCTGCCCTTCTCGATGGAAAGGCTGACGCCGCAGAGGCTCTCCAGTTCGTCCCCGGGGTAGGTATAGTGTACGTTGTCGAATACGATGATCGGTTCCAATACTAAGTCCCTCATTCTAAGAGTGAATAAACACAGTCAGCTTTTGCCGCCTTGCCGCATTTGCAATTCCCAGGCCGGGCCCCATGTTAACCAAATCGGAGCCCAGCTGCGCGGGTCCGATTTGGAAAGGAAGAAGGAGGCTGCGGATATGGAGCTTTCGCGGCTCTTTCGCAAACCGCGGAAGCGAAATGCAGCTGCCTTCTTCTGACGTTGGCGGCGGGAGTCAGCTTTTGCCGCCTTGCCGCATTTGCAATTCCCAGGCCGGGCTTGAGCGCTTCGGCCCGCCAATTGCGCGGCTGCGGAGAAACCTGACTCCCTTTTTCCGCCCCCGGCGGCGGGAGTCAGCTTTCCCATCTGCAGGACGCGCCGCAGGGAAGATACAGGCCGCTTTCGGTGACGGGGAGAGCAAGCTCCTGGCTGTCGGAGCGGCCACCGAACTTTTTGGTGAAGATGCTCTCGGTCACATAGCTCAGAACCGACGCCGAGAGGCCCGTGGTGTAGGAGTTGATAAGCACAAAGAGCGGTTCGTCCGACAGCACCCCGGCGCAGAGCGAGACAAAGGGCCAGAGATTCTGCTCCAGCTTCCAGACCTCGCCGCCGGGACCTCTGCCGTAGGAGGGCGGGTCCATGATGATCGCGTCGTACTTGTGTCCGCGGCGGATCTCCCGCTCGACAAACTTGGCGCAGTCGTCCACGATCCAGCGCACCGGAGCGTTCTGCAGTCCGGAGGCCGCGGCGTTGTCCTTGCCCCAGGCAACCATGCCCTTCGCGGCGTCCACATGGCAGACGCTGGCCCCGGCCTTGAGACAGGCCACCGTTGCCGCGCCGGTATAGCCGAAGAGATTCAGCACGCTGATCTCACGCCCGGCTTTACGGATCTTGTCCATCGCCCAGTCCCAGTTTGCGGCCTGCTCCGGAAAGAGGCCGGTATGCTTAAAATTCATGGGCTTGACGTTGAAGGTAAGCTCCCCATAACGGATGCGCCAGTTCTCGGGCAGATCGCCCTTATCCCAGCTTCCGCCGCCGGTCTCGCTGCGCTTGTAGCGGGCGTTGCGGTCATTCCAGTGGGGATTTCGCCGCGGTGTATCCCAGATGGCCTGAGGATCCGGGCGCACAAGATAGAAGCGCCCCCAGCGCTCCAGCTTCTCGCCCTTCGAGCAGTCGATCAGTTCAAAATCCTGCCATTGATCTGCAACAAACATAGCCTTCTCCATTATCTTTGTCGTTAACTTTGGTATTGTATCACGGAAGTTCTATGCGGTCAAGGCAAAGACTCATGTTTACATAATTTTGTTTACACATTTATGCTGATCAAATCGACGTGCGCAGACCGGTGAGTGGATTTTCGTCTGGCGACGCCGGGCGGAAAATACACCGTCAGGATGTACGCGGGGATTAATTTAGCGTTTCCTCAGGTTTCTTCTTGTCAGATCATATCCCATTATGGTATAGTATCTACATTATGATCGTTTTTTGGAGGCACTGCTTGAGATGGCGGAAGAGACCTATTACCTGATAGATTTTGAAAATGTGGGGCTGAAGGGGCTGGAAGGCGCGGAAAAGCTCACGACGCATGACCATGTACACCTGTTCTCCACGCGAAACGCGCCGAAGATCACCACCGCAATCCTTGCCAATTTTAACGGGACCAATTTGCTGGTGCATGAGGTTCCGGCGAAAAGCCAGTCTGTGGACATGCACCTTGTTTCCTATCTCGGCTACCTGCTCGGAAGCTGCAGGCCTGTTCCCAAAATCGTCATTCTCAGCAACGATACCGATTACGACGATATTGTTCAGTTCTGGAAGACAGAGCTGAATGTTGCGGTGAAGCGCCGGGACAAGTTTGGGGAAAGCAAGCCCGCCGCCCCCGTAAAAGCGGGCGCAAAGGCTTCCGCATCCGCCAAGGCTTCGACGAAGGAGAAGGCCCCCGCTTCCCCAAAGGCAGCGGCAAAGGAAAAAGCCGCCGCTCCCGTCAACGTTAAAACGGAAAAGGCGGATGAAGCAAAGCCTCAGAAAGCCGGGGAAGGAAAGACGCAGAAGACTGCCGGTTCCAAAGCGCAGAAGCCCGTCGAGCCGAAGGACAAGACAGCCGTCAACAATGCCGTCATGAAGGCGCTCAGCAACGCGAAGTTCGACAACGAAATCGCCGCCTTTGCCGCCTCGCAGGTGACAAAGCTCTTCTCCGAGAAAAACGGCAAGCAGTTGATTTATCGCTCCATCATCAGCAAATTCGGACAGGAGCAGGGCTTGAAGATTTACCGGGAAATCAAGAAGCTATTATAATCATAAATATCATGCGGCAAATTCGTAAGCGCGAATTTGCCGCATCATCATTATTTGTCCCCATATTTCTCACGTCGTCCTTCTGCCGGCCGGGGTCAATTTTCTTGCTTCGTCCGGGGAATGTACTGAGATCCGAAGCCTATCACATCATGCAGCAGGATTTCTGTCTGAATGCCCTTTGGCTTGACCCGCATGGTGCCCTGTTCATTGACAATAACCTGATTCCCCGCCGCCGCCAGCAGCTCCGTGGTTGCAAGGATCTGCCCGCCTTTTGAATATCCCTGTACGCGGGAGGCAAGATTGACGTTTCGGCCGATCATATCGTATTTGGTGCGGGTCTGGGAGCCGATGTTTCCAAGGATCGCCTCGCCGGTGTGGAGGCCGATGCCCATGGAGATTTCCGGGAATCCCTGCCGCGCATTCCATTCGTTCACCCTCGGCATGAGCCGCTGCATCGCGACCGCGCAGGCTGCGGCGTCGCGGGCTGCGTAATCGTTCACCCTCGGCGCGCCGAAGACCGCCACGATAGCGTCGCCGACGAACTCAAGAATATTGCCCTGCCAGGCGTTGACGATCTCGATCATCCCCGCGAGGAAGTGGTTGAGCATACTGATAAAATCGACAGGGTCCATTATCTCTGACAGCATCGTCGACTGGCGCAGATCCGCAAACATAATGGTCACAACGCGGCGTTCACCGCCGATTTGAACCTGTGTCTTTCCGGAGAGGATCTCTTCCAGCACCTCGCTCGTCAGATAACGGCCGAAGGTATCATGAATAAAACGGTCTCTGGATTCCAGCGAATCCTTCAGCCGCCGGATCTCTTCTTCCGCCACAAGAAGTTTTTCTTCACAATCGTTCACAGATCTATCACCTCCCCTTCATGCGCAAAATGAACGTCTGGATTGTGTATCAGCGCTTCCCTCACATGAAGCTCCTTGTCGGAATAAAAGGGATTGTGATGGATCAGCAGAAGCCGCTTTGCACCGCATTTCTCCTTCAGAATGATCCCCTTCTCGGGCGATGAGTGTCCGAAGCCTCTCCTGACCTGATACTCCTCTTCGCTGTATTGACCGTCACAGAGCAGCAGATCTGTTCCCCGCGCGAATTCGATAATTTTGGAAAACCCGTCCGGCGTATACTCATAATCCGTCAGGTAGACCATGGATTTTCCCCCGCTGCTGAGCTTGAAAACCAGGCAGCCGCCGGGATGGTTTCCTGCCATGCTTTCAATGAGGAAGTCCCCATACTGCATCGGAAAGCGTGGAGGCACAAGTTCCAGCTCACCAGCACAGTCGAGCAGACTGAGCGGCCAGAAGGGTGGAGAATACAGTCTGTCAAGCATTTCGCGTGCACTCTCCACGTCTGAAGTCGGCATGCACAGGCGCGTTTTCTCTCCCTTCAGCAGGAGGCGGCCGTACATGCCCAGGCCGAGCATGTGATCCAGATGCAGATGACTGATCAGGATCAGGGGCGGTTTCGGAAACTTCGACGGCGCGGCAAGCAGGCCGCTGCCCGCGTCCAGAAAGACGCAGTCCTCACCGGCCTGCACCATATAACAGGAGGTGGCGCCGCCATAAGACTCCCGCCCTTTTCGGCTGACAGCCATTGAACCTGTCGCCCCGAGCACCGTCAGTCTCATCCCGGCATGCGACGCTCCTTCGATTTTCGGAAGATGAATGCCCAAACTTATTCGATGTTCAGAATATCGCTGAAGCCGGTCACCTCAAAGATCTCGTTGATGACGTCGCTGACATGGATGAGCTTCATCTCGCCCTGCTTGTTCATGATCTTCTGTGCGGAAAGCAGTACGCGAAGGCCGGCGGAGGATATGTACTCCAGCTTTTCAAAATCCATGATCAGATTGGTAACGCCGGGCAGATCGCTCTTCAGTTCCGCCTCAAGCTGAGGCGCGGTCGTGGTATCAAGGCGCCCTTCCAGCGCGACTTCGAGCGTGGTGCCTTCACTCTTCTTGGTAATGTTCAGCATGATGATTTCTCCTTTTCACTTTGTTGCACTTATTGTTTTTTAATAATCAGCGAATACATTTTTTGATGGTCAGGATGTTCTGCCCATCTTTATATTTATAAAGCATGTCGTCCATACTTTTTTTGACCATATAGATTCCGAGACCGCCGATCTGGCGTTCCTCCACCGGAAGAGAAACATCCGGATCCTCTTTCTTGAGCGGGTCATAGGGTATGCCGCTGTCGACAAAGGTAATGGCCACCATACCGGTTTTCGGCTCCAGCTCCGTGCGGATGGTCGCGCTGCCGACATTCGGCGTATAGGCATAATTCGCGATGTTGACGAAGATTTCTTCCACCGCGACGTCAAGCTGTATCTGTGCCTTCATGGAACAGCATATCTCTTCAAGCTGTCCATCGACGAAGGCAAGCACCTCACTCAGATTTTCTACGCGCGCCTCAATCGTCAGTTCTTTCATTTTCTTTGCCTCCGGTCCGGTGTATTGTATACACATCATGGTTATATCGTCAAACTGCGGTGCGTCTCCCACGAAGCTGTCGATCGCGTCCTTGACGTTTTTCAGCAGCTTCTCCGGTTCTGCCGAGGGTTCCCGATTGAGGGCCGCCAGCATCCGGTCGGTCTTAAACAGCTCATTGTTTTTATCGGTAGCCTCTGTCACGCCGTCTGTATAGACAAAGATCGCATCGCCCGGGTTCAGCTGAAAGCTGTGCTCACGAAACCGCATTCCTTCCATCACCGCGACAGCGGGTGAGTGTCGGTACACGACCAGCTCATACATCCCGTCCCCGTGGCGGATGGCCGGATGTTCATGCCCGGCATTGGCCGCCAGTCCTTTTCCGGTCGACAGCTCCACAATCGCAAGCCATACCGTCACAAACAGCTCCGCCTCGTTCCCCTCACAGAGCTGCTCATTGACGTACTGGAGAATTTCCGCCGGGCCGCCGCCCATCTGGGCACGGTTTTTTATGAGCGTCTTTGCGATCACCATGAACAAAGCGGCAGGGACGCCCTTGCCGGATACGTCCGCCATGACCAGGCCCAAATGATCGTCGTCAATGAGGAAGAAATCATAAAAGTCTCCGCCGACTTCCTTGGCAGGGGTCATGGTGGCGTAGATTTCAAAATCTGTACGCCCCGGGAATGCCGGGAAGATCCGCGGGAGCATATCGGCCTGGATCTGCGTTGCAATGTTCAGCTCCGCCCCGATGCGTTCCCTCTCGGCAGTGACAGTCAGCAAATCCCGAATGTACGCATTCATATCGTGTTCCATCTGGGAGAGACTGCGGTAAAGCGCACCGACCTCGTCCTGTGATCGAATGGTCAGATTTTCAAAAATTCTGGTCTCCGTTTTTTCGGCGGATTGCTCCGCCTCGACAAGCTGGTTGGCCGCACCGGACAGCTGCCGGATCGGTTCCGCGATGGTGCGGTTTGTAATCGTGATATATACAATACACGCAATCACGGCGACAACAAGCGTCAAGCCGATCAGCTGGCTCAGGAAAAGACGCAGATCATTTACCATCTCGGTCATCTGGATATCCACACCCACATAACCGGCAGGTTCTCCCGCGGAGGTGTGCAGGGGGTAATAGACGCTCATAAGCCAGCCGAATTCCTCATTGCTGACGATCGGCGCGATTCTCTCGCCGCGAACCATGCGCGGGGCGTTCTCCTTGAAGGCGCCCGCATAATAAGGCTCATGATAGCCCAGGGGGATCGCGTTTTCCGATGGATCGGTATCCATAACGTACCAGACTTCATCCGTCCCGGGCTTGACGACATAGAGATATTTTGCTTCGCTGTTCGCCCGAATATCCGACAGGATACGGTACACCCTCTCGTATTCCTCGTCCCGCTCACCCGTATCAAGGTAATGCTGAATCCGATCCGGGTCAATCTGTGAGGCCGCAATTGCGCCGATGTTCATGGCATCATGCTCATAATGCTCCAGCATAACGTCCTGGTAATGGATATAATTTGCGACGATCAGCAGGAATCCCAGAATCAGGGCAAGGGAAACCACCATCAGCGCGATTTTCCGGCTGAGAGGAAATTTTATTTTTTCTTTCTTCAAACCGCTGTCCCCCCATCTGCCGGAAATTTGTCTGCTCCCACCGCTCAGAGCTCGATCACCAGCGTGTTAAAGCCGGTATAGTGCCTGTAATAGAATTGTTTCGCCTCTTTCTTCACGATGCGCAGGCCCACGAGATCCAAACTCTGCTCCGACTCAAGATCAATGCTTTCGGTGTCCGCATCAAAGGGATTGAAGGCAGATGCGTTGTCGCGCAGATAAATTGTGCATCCCCCGTCCCCTGCGACGGCTGTTACCTGAATATAGATTTCATCCATACGCCCGCGGAAGCGCTCAATAATCGCGCAGCAGATCTCTTCGATCGTAAGGCCGATATACATGCACAGGCGGGAATCGGCGATGACCTGCTGGAAGAATTCCTGCAGCCGGCCGATCTCAGCGCCGATTTCCCCGGATGTGCTGTCGATCAGAACGGTTCGAACCCTGCTCACGTCAATATCATGAAGCTGGAGCATACCGCCGTTGAAAGCGGCGACGGGAACCCAGCCGAAAAGCGTCAGCAGCTCCGCAATCAGGAAAACAAACCAGAAATTGTCCATTCCCTGCCGGGTGCAGAGGAAAAGCGCCACAAGGTAGAAGATAAAGCTGCGCAGGAAGGTAATCAGGTAGGCAAGCTGCTCGCGCAGAATTGCCTGATAATAGCCGCCGAAAACGGCATTGACCAGCGCCGGGAGAATACTCAGCGAGAAAACGCGGATTCCGGTTGTGGTATACGCAAGCTCCAGGCCTTCCCGCATCCCGAAAAGCGAACTTGTCAAAGGAGAAAACGCAGCCAGAAGCACTGCGAAAGCCAGAGAAATAACGCCCGCCCAAAGCAGTGACAGTCTCAGCGTAAAGCGGATATTGTCCAGATTGCACTCACTGCGATAGCTGGAAAGCATCGGTTCGGTCGCGATGATGGTGCCGTCAGAGATTGCGGCGCAGAGGATGGAGATATTATATACAACGTTAAAGGCAGCCACGCCGGCCTGACCGCTGAGGCTCATCAAAATACGGTTCACGGCGATCATGGTGATAAACTCAAACAGGTAACGTACTGCGGTGGCAAAGCCGGTGCGCGCGGCGAGCGCGACGGTATGCCAGTCAATTTTCATCAGGCCGAAACGCAGCGCCCCTCTTCTGCGGGCAATGTGCCATCCGGTCAGCGCCAGCATGACCACAGCACCCACGACCGTAGAGTAAACGGAGCCTGCCACGCCAAGCTTCATGCGAATGACAAAAATATAGCTGAAAAGCGCATCCAGCATCCCTGAAAGCGTCATGGCCGCCGCCGCAAGCTTCGGCCCGTTGTCCGCATTGACGAAGTAGTAAAAAGGTCCCTGGCAGAACATGATCGGCACAAAGATGAGCTGCGTGTGAATATAGGTGCGCACAATGCCGTCAGCCGGGTCCGCACCCAAAAGTCTCATGAGCTGCGGCAGAAACAGCAGCCCGAGCGACGCGGTCACCACATAGACGATCAGCAAAAGCTCCAGCACCGAGAGGAAAATCCGGTTTCCCTCCTCCTCATGCCCCTGCGCAAGCGCAGCGGCATAATGAATGGAGCCGCCGATGGAAAAGCCGTAGCTGAGAATATTATAAAACAGATATACCGGCTGTCCGAGACTGATTGCGGCAAGCCCCGGCGCGCCGATGGCGTTGCCGATAAAAATGCTGTCCGCAACGCCAGCCACCGCAAGCCAGACGCTGCTGATCAGCGCCGGAACGAAAAAGCTGCGGAACGTATTTCTGACAAAATACTGCTGCCGTTCTGTCTTCTTTTGTAATATTGCTGCATTCACCTGCGTTTTATCCTTCTGCCGGGATTGCCCACTTCAACGCTTCCATTTTATCATCTTCGTCTCAGAAAGGCAATCCGTGATTGTAAATCTGTCAAAAAAACAGCTTGCCAACGATGATCCGATCTCCTTGCCTGTCAATCATCGTTTGCGACGCTCTCCCGCACGGCTCCGAGCTGACTGATTACACCGCGCGCAGAGTCATAGACATAAGAAAAATCCACACGGTCAACCGCTGCGCCGCCGCGCAGGACACGCACACAAAGATCCGCGCCGTCGTCCGGAGGAAGCGTCATGCCGTCCAGCGTCAGCGTCTCTCCGCCGACGAGCGTTCCCGCCTCGGTTTCAACGGTCTCGCCCACCCCGGGCAGCCGGTCCAGGATCGCCGTATGCTCACCGCCGTTTCGGATGAGAATGAGCTTTGTATTCTCTCCGAGTGCTCCGGTCTCCGCGCCGAGCTCTTTCAGAAGCTCTGCCGCGATGGGGTCTTTGAAGAGCCCCGTATCATGCACGAAAAGCACAGCGTCCACACTGTCGCGCTCCAGAAGCATGAGATACCGGTACAGATCCTCCTGCGCGCGCAGGTCTTCATTTTTCTTCTCCGTATAGATCGCGTGGTCGCGTTCCCAGCTGTCATAGGCCGCGTCGCCGCGGCGGTCGGGAATGCCGTAGTTTTTCGTGATGTAATCGCCGATGTATTCCGTGATCTTCCGCGCGCCCGCGGTATTCAGGTGTCCGGCGCTGTCGGCAAAATCCACGTGATAGTTTACGAGGTCAAGGTCGAAGAAATTGATATAATCCGCCCCGTATTCCGCGGCGATCCGCCCCGCGTATTCAGCCGCGGCCTGCTGCTCGGCATCGCCGAAAAGCGGGAGGAAGGTCACCAGCACCTCAATGCCACGGCTTTGGCATTCTTCAATGGCGCGGCGCAGATACTCCACGCCCACGGTATCGAAGACGCGGCCTTTCTCGCTGTCGTCGGGCACAAATTCCCCGCCGAAAATGTCCCCGTTGGCGATGGCGCCGCGGGTATAATTCTTTGTCGGCCGGTAATCCTCCTGTGTCAGCTGGTTCCAGCGGGAATGGAAAACCGGGAAGGTCCACAGCAGATTGAAGGCACTGCGCCGCTCCCCTTCATTGTATTCCTCGGTCATGGAGGGGTCGTCCAGCATATCGCGCACGGCGCGGATCTTGGTAAGGCTCAGGGGGAAGCTGTCCATGGAGATGTGCATGAGCCCGAACACGCCCGTGGTCTTGGCGTCAAAGTGCATCCCGTAGCAGTCGATGACCATGAGCTTCGGCTGTTTATAATCGAGCGCCAGGCGCATGACCCAGTAATACGCGGGAGGCGGATGCCCGGCCTGCGCCCAGTTGTAGGAGACGATCCCGTAGTTTTCCCAGAGCTCCATGGGGAAAATGCCGTTCATGGGGCGGCTGGAGCCGACGAAGAACACGTCATAATCCGCGTCCTGTTCAAAGAACTCCGCGTGCTTGGCATAGCTGTCCTTTTTCTGCGTCAGCCAGGTCAATCCGCCCAGAAGCAGGACCGTCAGGCAGAGCGCGGCAAGGCAGCTCAGGATTCTTTTCCGTGTTTGCATCTGACAAGTCCGTCCTTAGAATTGGAAATAGATAAAGTTCGCCTCGCTGAAGCCCGGGCCCCACACGCCGAAGAGCAGCACGACCGCAGTGGAGACAGCAAAGGTCAGCCAGCGAAACCACGCGTCCTGGCGCAGGATCACCCTCCTGACGGCGACGCCGCGCTGCTTGCAGATATCCGAGAAAAGCAGCGCGCCCATAAAGAGCGTCATGGGCAGAACCATCGCGCTGTCGTAGTCATGGATATAGAGGGAGCCGTCAAACAGAATCCAGGGATTGTGCACATGCAGGATGCTGCCGATCACGGCCAGGCCCTCCCGGACGGAGCTTGACCGGAAGAAGATCATCGAAAACGCGAACAGCAGAAAGGTCACCGGGACCTGCACCAGCTTGACGCCCAGGGACCCCCTGTCAATGTGCAGCAGTCCCGACAGCTTCAGGCGCAGGGGCATCAGCAGATCCCCGACCACCTGATACAAACCGTTGAGCCCGCCCCATACCACATAAGTCAGGTTCGCCCCGTGCCACAGGCCGCTGACCAGAAAAACGATCATGCGGTTGATCTGTTTTCTGACCGGCCCCCTGCGGCTGCCGCCGAGGGGGATATAGAGATAATCCTTGAACCAGGAGGTGAGCGACACATGCCAGTTGCGCCAAAACTCCGCGATTGAGGCGGAGAGGAAGGGCGAGCGGAAGTTCTCCATCAGCTCGATCCCCAGGAGCTTTGCGCTGCCCATGGCGATGGTGGAATACCCGTAGAAATCGCAGTAGACCTGAATCGGGAACAGAATCGACGCCAGCGCCAGATAACAGCCGGGGTACAGATAGCGCTCACCGTAGACCGCATCGACAAAAAGCGCGATGCGATCCGCAATAACCAGTTTGAGAAAGAAGCCCCAGATAATAATCAGAAGCCCTTCCCGCAGATTGTCAAACTCGAACCTGTGCGCCGTCTTGAGCTGTCCGAGCAGATTCCCGGAGCGCTCGATCGGGCCCGCCACAAGCTGTGGGAAGAAGGAGACGAATAGCGCGTATGTAAAGAAGTCCCGCTCTGCGCCGATAATCCCCCGATACACGTCCATCGTATAGCTGAGGGCCTGAAAGGTATAGAACGAGATGCCGACCGGCAGCAGGATGTCAAAGGTTGGGACGTTCAGCGTGATATGCACCCGCGCAAGCGCCGACTGCAGCAAATCGAGCGCGAAATTGAAATACTTGAAATAAAACAGAATGCCGAGGTTGATGATAAAGCTCAGCGCGACGATCAGCTTTTTCATTCTTTCGCGCCCGGCGGTGTCATAGTCTCCAGATCTCACCCGCTCAAGCCCCAGACCGCTGAGCCAGGTGACGAGCGTGGAAGCCAGAATCAGAAGCGCGTACTTCGCATTCCAGCACATATAGAAATAATAACTCGCCGCGAGCAGCCAGTATTTCTTTATTTTCGTCGGGAGCAGATAGTAAAGCAGCACGACGACCGGGAGGAAAATCACGTATTTTCCGGAGTTAAAAAGCAAGGCACTCTCTCCCTACTCAGAATATCAGAATTTTATAACGGAATGCGGCCATTGTCAAACAAAAGATTGACCCGGCGGCAAAACATCGCGCCGTCGGGTCGGTTTTATCCACTTTGCAGAGATGAACGCGTTCCGCGTACTGTATTTAGGAAACGCTGGATAAATCCCCCGTGCACATCCTGGCGGTGTATTTTCCGCCTGACGAATAATTCGCTCGTCAGTCTGCATACGCCGATTGAATCAGCGCTTCCCTTATTTTTGGGCAGGCTTGCTTTCAGGAAGTCCCGCGTCCGGGGTGCCGCCGACCATGGTCTCGTAGAAGGTCGCGGTGCCGTTGACAGTAATGGTTCCCTCTGTAACGTCCCCATCCCGCGAAGCCGTGCAGCGCAGGTCGTCGATCAGACAGCGGTAATGGTTTTCCAGCAGATCGTCGATCATTCCCTCCATCGCCTCATAATCGTCCATCGTGAACTGGAAGGTAAAATTGCGGCGGATCTGGTCATTGTCCCGGGTGACGTTTGCAAAGGTGATGGAATATGTAAGCGCATTGCCAAGAATATCGTTGAGCACCTGATACTCTTCCTTGCTGTTGTTGTAACTGCCCATCTCGCTGGCTGTGCCGCCGGCGGTGACATCATCCAGCTCATTGCGCATGCGGTGCATCTTTTCAAGCTTTGCCTCTACGGTTTTGAGTTCCGTAGTCAACGCATTTGCCTCGGCGTGGGCGCTCTCCACCTTGGAGCGCACCGGCTGATCGACAAACTGATAGTAGGCCAGCCCCACCAGGACCAGGCTCAGAAGCAAAAGCAGCAGCTTTTCTTTCAGCGTAAAGTCACGGCTGAGAACTTTCATCCCACATTCACCCCCGCCTCGGAATTGAGATAGACCAACACTCTTGCCTTTACCTCGTCATACTCGACGGTATCCCTTTTGCCCTTCGTATTGTCGTTGGTGTTGGCGGTGTTCACCGTGCAGAAGTTCACCAGATCGTGGGCCTCTATCTGCTGCACGATCAGCTTGATCTGCTCCAGGCTCTCCCCGCTCATATTCACGGTAAGCTCGTTTCCGGACACGGACCAGGAGCTGACCGCGGCGTAGGGAAGGATCGTGTCATCGATGAGCTTGAGCACCGCCACGCGGTCGGCGCGGGCAAGCTCTTCCTGTGTGAAGCCGGAATAGGTATAGTGGGCATACAGATCACTGAGATCGTCAAAATCAGCCAGTTCCTCGTAACCCGCGTCCAGCTTTTGCTGAAGCTCATATACCGCGCGCTGGGCAGCGTCAACTTCTGCCATTCTGTCGATGACCAGGAATTTGCTGAACACGGCCGCCAGGACCAGAATCAGCAGAACGCCCGGGATCGCAAGGCCGACGCGCATCGGCTTCTCGCCGACGTTAGCGAGGTTGATCGTGCGTTTGGTCGGCATTTGACCGCGGCGCTTACGAACGCCCACCTTTTTGTTTTTACTCTTGATGGCGATAGCCACAGCTCCTCACCCCCGCTTAATCCATTGTAATGCCGATCGCCTGCAGCAGCGCGTAATCATGCTCGACCGCCGCTCCTCCGGGGATCAGCTCGCCGGCGGGATGGATCTTCATGTCCAGCGTCTCGGCGATCGTCTGCTGAAGCGGCTTGATGCACGCGCCGCCGCCGCAGATCCAGATATCCTCCAGATGGCTGTCCGGGTTGCTGAAGCGGTAGAAATTCAGCGCCCGCATCAGTTCTACCGTCATGTTGCCGTAGGCGTTCATGCAGTATTCTTTGCTCTGGCAGTCCTCATAGTTGGAAATCAGATACGTGTGCGCCAGATGCACGTCTACGGAATACGCTTCCGAGATCACCTGATCCAGGCTGCTCATGCCGATCTCCAGCACGCGCGTAACCATGTGCCGGTCCTCGCGGAACATGTACATGCGGATGCTCTGATACCCCAGGTCAAGGATGCAGTATTCCTGCGGTTTTTCTTCGTCCTTTTTCCCGATGGCACGGATCAGCGACTGGTAGGCGCAGACCGTCGGCGCGGCCTTGACCATCTTGAGTCCCGCCCGGTGCAGCGTCTCCTTCGACTCAGTGATCAGCGATTTGGGAGCGGCAACAGCCATAAGCTCCATGATGGTCCCGCCGCTTTCGCCGTCCTCGCCGCTTTCGCCGTTCGTGTTTTCCTCCCTGGATTCCTCCGAGGTGGAAACGACGGCGTAATCATAGTAGTAATCCTTCAGCTCGTCGGTGATATAGTCGCGGAACTCAAAGGGCAGATTGTAATTGAGCTGGTCGATCGTCATAAGCGGCATCGTCACGCTCCGGATAAAGACCGTCTCGTTCGGCAGGGCGATCGCCGCCTGGTTGCCTCGGATGCCGTGTTCTCTCATGGTTTTGCGGATCAGCTCGCCCATGGTCTCGGTTGAGACGATCCGGCCCTCGCGTATCAGATTCTTGGGCATAGGGACGACGGCGGCCTTGCGGACGGTTTTCCCGTTGACCAGTGCCAGCTTCAGGGTGTCATAGCCGATGTCCACGCCCAAAATCGTTTTAGCCATTCTTTTCACCAAGCTTCCTTTTTATATTAAAGGCCAAGAAGGCCCAGATACCACTTCACAAAGCCCTCGCCGAACAGCAGCATGAACGCCGCCGCGAGGGAGATCGACGGGCCGAAGGGAATCGCCTTTCCCTTATCGCCGCGTCTGCTCTGCCAGAGCGCGAACAGCAGCCCCAGCACGCAGGAAAACAACATGGTAAACAGTGTACCGATAAAGCCGAGGTACAGCCCCACCACCGCGAAGAGCTTTACATCTCCGCCGCCGAGGCTCTCCCTGCCGAGCAGCTTATCCATCACGATGGACAAAAGCAGGATGCCGCCGCCGAAAACCAGCCCGGCCAGCACCGAACGGCCGATCTCCGCCCAGCCGGGGCGCAGGAAGGGCAGCGCCGCGACCCAGGCGCCCGTCGCAATCAGCAGGCAGCCGTCCGGGATCGTATAGCACTCCAGATCCACCAGTGACAGGCAGAAGAGGCAGCACAGGAAGATCCAGTTTCTCAGGCAGAGCACCGTGAGATCAAAGCGCAGCAGGCACAAAAGCGTTATCAGCCCGAAGGCCAGCTCCGTCAGCGGATAGCGCACGGAGATTTTTACCCCGCAGTAGCGGCAGCGGCCGCGCTGGAAAAGCCAACTGAAAATCGGGACAAGATCAGGCAGCCCCAGCGCATGTCCGCAGGCGGGGCAGCGGCTGTGTCCGCGCAGGAACGATTCGCCGTGGGCAATACGCCAGGCGGCGCAGTTGAGGAAGGAGCCGAACACCGCGCCCAGCGCGAAGGCCATCACGCAGCAGTAGATCAGCACTCCCCTGTCGATCCAGATTGACACAGGCCTCCCCCTTTACTTCTGCTGAATCACCATATCGGATTTGTATAGATAATCTGTACCGGTCACGTTCCTGTAGCTGTCACCGGTCCATTGCTCGCGGTATGTCCAGTTGGCGCAGTGATCCTCGTCGGCGTAGGAGAAATACCAGATTTCTCCTTCCTTTTTGGCAGAGTCCGCGCCGAAGTCGCTGTGGCCCACAATGGAGTAATAAGCGACGATGCCGGCCTTTTCCAGCCCCATGGTGGTGCGGGTGCCGCGCTTGAGGCCGGACGGCTCATCCACCAGCAAGGCGGTATAGTTCTTGTGATGGAGCGTAAACGGCAGGCTCTCCGGATAAGCCTCCCCTTCGTTTTGCCGCTTCAGCAGCTCTTCCCGAAGCTGGTCGAGCACGTTGAAGGAGTTGAGGCGGGTGCAGAGCTTTTTGTCGGAGCAGTGCAGGCCGCAGACGATGTCCCAGTCCAGCTCACTGTCCGCTTTGGGAATGATATAAACGGTGCCGCCCTCCGGGCAAAGATCATCCCACCCGTTCATGACGAAGGTGATGTACTCCTTTGCGGCTTCAGCGGAGTCGTCTTCAAAGCCGTTCAGCATAAAGTTGGCAGCCAGCTGGCGTCTCGCGGTGTCGAGCGCGGTGCCGCAGGCGACGATCTGCCCCTGCCGCTGGTATTTTTTATAGGCCGGAATCATGCTGGTAATGGCCAGGATGATGATCAGGACAATCAGGATCGCAAAAATCCAGGCGATGCCGCGTTCACTCTTCAATTTTGCGCGAATCGGCATATTCATGCGCGGCTCCTTCCCTGCTGCCGGTGCCTGACAGTTTATGGCAGGTCATAATGATTCATGCTTATTTTAGCACACACGTTTCCGATGTGCAAGGGGCATTGTTTACAATTTGTAATAATTCTTAAATAAATGCACCCCCGGCCCGGAAGCGGGTCGGGGGAGCTATATAACTTCCCTCTCTGAGGGAGGATATCGACGAGCGGGAAGCGTGCGACATTCCAAGCTTTGCTGACCGCGAAGCGGTGGAAGGAGTCAAGGCGCCGCCCTCAGTTGAACACAAACTCCTCGGGCGCGGGCCAATCGCCGTAGTGGGTGGCGACGAAGTCGGAGTTGGAAACGCTCGCCCCAAGCTGCTTGACCGTTTTCAAATTGTAAAGCGGCTTATTCTCATCATCATGATAAAACTGTTTTAATGCGTTGTCGTAGGGCTCGGCCTTCTGCCAAGCGTCTTTTCCGCCGCAGAAAGCTTCGTAGGTCTCTACGGCGTCGTCAAACGCCGTGATTTCGTTATGCGTTCCGGCGTTTTCCTCGTCTCCGGTTTTTTGCAGCGGCGGTAAGTATTCATAACCCTTGCTCTTATCGTTGTCTTTCGGAACCTCATTGATGATCTCAAAGTATTTACATTTTTCCGCGTTCGCAGTTGAAGCGCCAGTGAACGCCCCCTTAGCATTGGTCCCCTCTACAAGACCGGTGCAGTAGCAGTTGGTCATCTTCCCGGTGCCCGTGCCGACAAAGCCGCCCGCTGTTGCGCCTTTTGCGGAGCATGTGGAATAGCTGTTGCTGATTTCGGTATTCCCGGCATTGCCGATCAGGCCGCCGGCATTGCCGGAAGAAGCATTCACGTTGTAGATGGGATTGTTGTTTTCGTCGTAATAGCGCACGGCATTCGGTGTCCTGGCAGGGTCAGGTGCGGTCGTCCCGGTATAATTGGGATTGCCTGAATATGTATGTCCGCCGGAATAGCTGGCCTTTACCTCGCCCCCGGTGGTCGAGCCGATCAAGCCGCCCGCATTTGTGCTGCCGCTGACGACCAGCGCCGCGCCGCATTTTTCGACTTTGCCGCCGCTCATGCTGCCGATGAGTCCTCCCGCACTGCCGGAGGAGGCTGTGACGGTCGCCGTTTTGTATGCATCCTCCTTCTCGGTGTGATAAGTGATCACATTGGTGACTGTCGTTCCTGTCGCCGTGCCGACCAGCGCAGCGGCGCTTGTTGTGCCGGTGACGTTGAAGTCGATCAGTTTCAGGTTGGAAACCTCGCTGCCGTTCATGAGTTCTCCAAACATGCCGGCATTACCGCCAAAATTGACCTTGACGTTGGAAACGCTGTGGGTTCCTCCATCATAAACCAACGGAAATGTATTGTATGCCGAACCGCCGTAAGTTCTGGGTGTTACCGGGAGATAGCAGTCGTTTTGCTGATCATTGCCCTCATAAGGGACAATGTCGCGCGAACTGATTTTTGGATTATTCCTGAATTTATTCCAATCTATGTTTGCTGTCTGTGTTGCGCCTACAACATTTAATTTATTCTTCGTGTCCTCGTTTGTGTCATTGTTATCATGCTTTTCAAGCTTTGAAATGTGGGCGTCCAGATTCTCAAGATGACGGAAGCTTGTGATACCAGCCGTATGCTTTACAACCCCTGCCTCGGTTTTTCCTCTCAAATTTGCAAACAGACTATTCGTCGTTTTTTTGCCGCTGGATGCTATGTTGGAAAGTTCCGCGTTGTTATATGCGATCGCTTCGACGATCACATCCTCGCCCGGAATAAAGTGTTTGTCGTTTTCCGAACCCAGATCCGCAAAGTGAAATCCCGACCTGGTAATATCGTCAAGAGTTACTGATCCGTTCTCAACCCTACTGCTGATATTTCGCAGATCAAAAGAGGTCTGTGCCCCACTGATCGCGCCCGTAACAATAAGCTTCAATGATCCTTTGCCCCCGTTTGTATCGGTGACCTCGACCCAGAGCGTATCTTCATTATGGATTTTCAGTTCCGGAGGTTCTAAATGCGTACCAATGGGAATCCCCTCTCCTCCGCCGTACCAGCCAACAACACCGAAGCTTTCCCGGTTCTGTTTGGCCGCGGAAGAATCGCCTCTGCAAGTATCCATCAGGGTGCTATAGTCTGACGCGGCAAGGTTTACGCCGGAAACAGTCAACATACTGCTCTTTGCGGGGCGGCTGTAAAAGACATCCAGTACTTGGCCTGTAGCCGGTTGATAGCGGATAATATATGTACCGCCTGCGCGCACCGTCTCATCTATAGCGCCAAAGGGCAGCATCAAATCAAGCACAGACTCCGCTTTCTGCGGATCTGAGCTGTACTTATCAACAGAGCTGTACAGGAAATACCGCTCCTCATGCGTGTCAGCACTATTGGTGCCAAGCGTGCCAAGTTCTTTAACCATCTTCTCCGCTTTGGTGCCTAATTGCAAATATCCCTGACTCTGTGCGGAGGTAAGATGGTTCTGCGCGGCAATGAAGATTTCCTTTGCAATGGTGTCATCTTCCAGACGCGTCATGGAACGCTGATAGTTCTGCACACCGACGAAGGCAACCCCCATCAATATGACAGTAATTGCCACCACAATCAGCAATTCCGCCATTGTAAAGCCATGATTGTTTCGTTTCATTTTCATTTTCTTCATCATATGCTCAGTCTCCGCTTTCCGCAGATGTATCATCTTTCAAATTAAGACAACGGATGTACAAATCATCAATGCTTGCAAGTATTGAATTTTCCTTTATCACTGTTATGTTATGAAAATTGAGAATTGTTTTTCCACTGTCATGCCATTTGACATTCCCATAAACTATTTGCAGATTATTCGTTACGGCACCCTTCGAAACCAGAGACCGCGGTTTATTATTATCAGCGTCCTGCGGTCCCGATTCGTCATATTTCAGGAAATCCTGAATCATGATTGTATCACGATTATCGTCCGTTTTGCCTTTATATATTTTAGTCTTACTCCCTGTAGCGGAGCTTATATAAATCACATCGCTGCCCGTGAAATGTACATCCCTCGCGGTGCTTAGTTCGCCGCGCAATGCGTTCACTGTCGTGGACAACAAAACCTGGGCGTTCGCGGCATCAACAGCTTTGCTGTAAGCTGTCACCGCAGAGGGAAGCCCCTCAGCCACAACACCCGCAACCATCAGCAGGATCAGCACCGTCATAAGCGTCTCCGCCAAGGTAAAGCCCGCGTTCGTTTTCAATTTTTTCACGATTTTTTTCAAAGCCCGTACCTCCGCGTTTTAATGCCCTGCCGGTTCACCACTGCCGTTATTTATTTCTGGTAAGAATATACGGAATTATTGAAAACTGTATTTTCATAATAGTTCACATTCTCTTCTGTAAATTTCAGTTTGTTATCTGTTTCCGATTTGAAGTTCAGATTGAACGTCCCGTCCGGTTCCTTCTGCAGCTCTATCTTAGCGTTTGCGTCATAATAATCAGTCATTTTTGCCTTGCCGGTTTCGACCATTCTGACGGTTGAACTGATCATAACCGCCAGCATCGTGAGAGAAAGTGCCGCAATCAGCAGCGCGACCAGCACCTCAGCGATTGACTCGCCGCTCTTGCTGCGGAGCCGATTAATCAGTTTTGTTTTCATACCCTTTATTTCACCCTCTTAACGCCGCTGACGACTTCGGCCTTCTGAAAATTCCAACCGATTTTCCACGTCGTAACCTTCTGCGTTTCCTGTTCATCTAGGGTCTTTTCCACGTCCGGGCTAAAGATCAGAATCACAGCGTATTCGTCATTCTGATCCACCGTCAAAATCATCTTACCGTCGTTCCCGAGTTCTTCCTTAATGGTAACTTCCATCGCGGACTTCATCTTGTCATCCACACCGTTGCCTCCCGCAGTGAGTTTGATGACATATCGGTAATCCGCTCCGTTGCCAGGCTTGCGGTCTGAATAGTTGTCCGGCTCAATATCCATAATGTAATAGTACGCTGCTTCCTTTATGATTGAATCGAAGCTTTCCGGGTTAACGGCTTTGTGATCTCCATCTTCATCTTCATATTCATATATAGCATCACCATATTCAGCAGCCTCTTCTGCAGGCTCTGTGGGATCTGTGGGATCTGTGGGTTCCGTGGGGTCTGTGGCGTTTTCGGGATCTGTGGGTTCCGTGGGGTCTGTGGGGTTTTCGGGTTCCGATTCGACCGGATTCAACCTTTCTTGTGTCGCAATGATCATAACTGTTTCATCGTCGATCATATCGATCAACAGTCTCGCGGCGCTGTTGACGCTGTAGTACCTCTGATCCATCTCTGCGACCTTGCTCATCCGTCCCGAGGCGGCAGTACCCGCGACCAGCACCACCGAGCCAACCACCGCGCAGACCAGAAACAGCAGCAGCGCGAAGGTCAGCGAAGCGCCGCGCTGTGAATTCAGTTTTTTCTTAATCGTCCTCATTCCGGGCATCGCCTCCCGATTTTCGCGGCTGTGCAACCACGTAATTATACATAGTAAATATAACATACTCCCGCCGGAGTTTCAAGTCTTCCCGCCGTTTTTCTGGGATTCTTCGGAAATTCGTCCCCCGGATAAAACTGTCAAACAGAAATTTAAAAAAATCCTGGTAACTTCTTGCAATACCGGAAACAGGATGCTATAATACCAGTAACCAATTTGTAACTAATGTCGGGAGGAAAGCGGAATGGCTTTTTACCGTCGTCTCGGTGAGCTTCTGCTTGCCGCAGGTACGATCACACAGGAAGACCTTGATCGCGGCCTTGCTCTGCAGAAAACGCAGAAGGGCCGTCTGGGCGAGGTGCTGATCGCCAACGGCATCATTACCGAGGATCAGCTGATCGAAGCCCTGCAGATGCAGCTGGGCATCGAATACATAGACCTCAGCAAAGTCAATATCCCGACGGAGCTGGCCTCCGTCGTGCCGAAGAATATCGCCAAGCAGTACCAGGTCGTACCCGTGGCCGTGAAGAAGGATGAGCTCTACCTCGCCATGAGCGACCCGCTCAACTTCTACGCCATTGAGGAAGTCCGCAAGGCCGTGCGCAAGAAGGTGGTGCCCATGGTGGCCCACAGCGCCCAGGTCGAGCGCGCGATTCAGGTGCTCTACGGCAACGAGGGCGCAGCCCGCGCCATCGAGGAGATGAAGCGCGAGGCGGCCGCCGGTCAGGGCAATGAGACCGGCGTGACGGACAGCTCCTTCATCGCCAACCAGATCGACGACTCCGTCAACAACGCGCCGACCATCCGCCTCGTCAACTCCATCATTGAGCGTGCCGTCAACGAGCGCGCAAGCGATATCCACCTTGAGCCGCACGAGACCGAGATGGTGGTGCGCATGCGTATCGACGGTCTGATGCGCACAATCCTCACCGTGCCGAAGGATCTGCAGAGCTCCGTGATCTCCCGTGTCAAGATTATGAGCGGCATGGACATCTCCGAGCGCCGCATCCCGCAGGACGGCCGCTTCAACGTGCGCGTGCGCGACAAGGACATCGACCTGCGTGTCTCCACCCTGCCCACGGTATACGGCGAGAAGATCGTCGCCCGTCTGCTGGACAAGAGCGGCGGCAATCTCAACAAGGACAACATCGGCCTGAGCGGGCACGATATGGAGACCTTCGACAAGATGATCAAGTGCCGCAGCGGCGTGCTGCTGATCGTGGGCCCCACCGGCAGCGGCAAGTCCACCACCATGTACGCCATGATCGGCGAGCTCAACAAGCCCGAGGTCAACATGGTCACGCTGGAGGACCCTGTTGAGTACAATATTGACGGCGTAAACCAGGTGCCGATCAACGAGAAGACCGGCATGACCTTCGCCAACGGCCTGCGCGCCATTCTGCGTCAGGACCCGGACATCATCGGCGTCGGCGAGATTCGTGACGGCGAGACGGCGGAAATCGCCATGCGTTCGGCCATCACGGGCCACGTCGTCATTTCCACCATCCACACCAACGACGCCGTCGGCACGATCGAGCGTCTGGAGGATATCGGCGTGGCGCCCTATCTGGTGTCCAGCGCCCTGCGCGGCGTTATCTCCCAGCGTCTGGTGCGCCGTATCTGCCCGAACTGCCGGACGGCCTACACCCCCGACGACGACGAGCTGGCCGAGCTCGGACTGCCCCCCGGAGAGGATGTTCAGTTCTACCGCGGCGCGGGCTGCCCCCAGTGCTTCGACACCGGCTACCGCGGGCGTATCGCCGTGTTTGAGATGCTGATCATCAACTCCCGTGTGCGCCGACTGATCGCCGAGGGCGGCGGGCGCGAAGAGATCGAGGCGGAGCTGAAAAAGCCGGAGAACGGCTTTGTCTCCCTGCGCGACAACGCCATGCGCCTCGTGCGCGAGGGCATCACCACCTCCAGCGAGCTGC
Organism: uncultured Eubacteriales bacterium; assembly: GCA_900321275.1. GTDB lineage: Bacteria > Bacillota > Clostridia > Oscillospirales > Oscillospiraceae > Limivicinus. The sequence continues at coordinate 29,553 of ONVI01000022.1, forward strand.
TGCGCGTCATAAGCGAGGACGCGTGAGATACTCCTCCCGCGCCTTGCCTCCCCCGGCGGGGGAGGTGCCCCAGTGCTCACACCGGGGCGGAGAAGGCTTTTACGCTCTCCGTCACCGCGCTTGCGGGAGACGCGCCGCGACAGCTCCCTCAGGGAGGGAGCTAATTTGAGACAAAGGAGACACTCTTATGATTACGATTGACGGGTTGGTTGCGCAGGCCAAGCAGGACGGCGCTTCCGATATTCATATCATCTGCGGCCTGCCGCCCAAGTACCGCAAGGACGGCCAGATCGAAAACATGTGCGACGAGGTGCTCGACGAGAAGGAATGCCGCCGTCTGGCCCGCGACCTTGCGGGAAGCGACGCGGCCTTTGAAGAGTTCATGCGCGTCGGCGAGCTGGACGCGGCGGAAACCTTCGCGGGCAACCGCTGCCGTATCCATCTGTTCAAGCAGCAGGGCTACCCCTCCGTGGCGCTGCGTCTGCTGCGCGACAAGATCCCCGATCTGACCAAGCTGGGCCTGCCGCCCGCCGCGATGGAGCTGCCGAACCAGCACAAGGGCATCGTCCTTGTCACGGGCGAAACCGGCTCCGGTAAATCTACGAGCCTCGCGGCGATGATTGATTATGTAAACCATCATCGCAAGGCGCACATCGTCACGCTGGAAGACCCTGTGGAATACATGTACACCCCCGATCTGTGCGCGATCAACCAGCGCGAGGTCGGCAAGGATACCCAGAGCTTCTCCGAGGGGCTGCGCGCCAGCCTTCGTGAGGACCCGAACGTCATTCTCATCGGCGAAATGCGCGACAAGGACACCATCGAGACGGCCATCACCGCCGCCGAGACCGGTCACCTTGTCTTCGGCACCCTGCATACCGGCAGCGCCTCCGACGCGGTCGACCGTATTGTCCAGGTCTTCCCCGAGGCGATGCAGACGCAGATCCGCCTGCAGCTTTCGATGTGCCTCCAGGCGGTGCTGACGCAGCAGCTTGTCCCCAAGAAGGGCGGCGGGCGCGTGCTCGCCTGTGAGCTGATGATCGTCACGGACGCGATCCGCAACCTGATCCGCGCGGGCAACACGCCGCAGATCGCCAACGCCATCGCCACCAGCGCCGCGCTCGGCGGCACGACGATGGACCAGTCCCTCGTCCGCCTCGTCCGCAGCGGCCAGATCACCCGCGACATGGCGCTGCAATACGCCCACGACCGCGAGTACGTGAAGAAGAACGC
>ONVI01000048.1 GCA_900321275.1 uncultured Eubacteriales bacterium
CGGTTTTCAGTGCAACAATGGTTTATATGGAATGCGTATTCTTCCACGTCTCCGCTCTCAGGCGGGCATTTTCACGGATATTCAGATAGAAAAACGAATAGTCACATCCGTGATAGCTCTCCGGTCCGAAGACGCTTTCCAGGTCATCCATCTTCAGCAACTTTGTGATCGCGTACTTTTGAAACGCGGGATTCATGACCATGACCACGCCTCTTTCCAGGTCGAGCACGGCGTCGGCCCGGATCGGCAGTTCATCCATTCCGGAATTCAGGACATGCGGCACAAAGCTTCCGAGGTTCAGTTCAGGCCCTGCCGGCGTATCATCCGTACGCCAGTTGAGGGGATTGATCGAAATCGCACCGGGAGAGACAACCAGGGAGGGCTTGCCTCTGTTCGCGGGTCCCTCTGTGTTCCACGAGACCACAACGCCCAGGTCATCTGCCGCCTGTGCCGCTTTCACGTGCGGGTTCTCCTCCAGGTATTTTCCGGTCAGAGAATCGCCGATGCAGTAGGCGGCGATCATCTTGGCATAATAATCCGGATGCGCTTTCATATAATCCGACAGGACTATGTAGCTCAAGCGGGATCCCTGGGAATGTCCCGCGAGGAAATACGGCCGTCCCTGGTTCAGATTCTCAAAATAATAGTCCAAAGCCGCATAGACATCTGTTCTCGGCTCTAACCATTCGGCCTGATCCACTTCCTCAAAGCTCATCTTGGAAAGCTTCATCCCATTCACCTGTCTCCAGTATGGGGCGAAGAGATTGGCGACCGGTTCAAATGCGCTGGCCTGCTGGGCAAAGTTTCGCTTGGCTCCCAAATGCATGCTGGGGTTGTTGAGCGAGCAGATGATGTCTGCCAGAGGATCTTCACAGCTTGAGGGGTAGAGGTAGAGCAGATCCACTTCTTTGTCCGGTGTTTTCGGCCACGAAAGCCAGTTTCTTCTCTTTGAATAATCCGGCGCCGTCCCGACCAGTGGTTTTTTGTACATGGCTGTCTCCTTTCAAATACGATATTGTGCTTGTCCGTATGTTCTTTCAAATGCGTTCCTCAAAAGCATTGAATTATAAAACCAAAGGCAATGCCTACTGTATCAGTACTATATCAGGTTCGGAGCCTTTTTTCAATAACAAAGGAGGCTTTACAATCGCAGCATGCTTTCCTCACGGCAGTTCCAGCGTCAGTGTGCTGCCCTTTTCACCACCCTTGACGCGGATCTTCTGCGGGATGCTCTCGTCCAGCTTGTCCACGTGGGAGATGATGCCCACCAGCCGGTTCCCTTCGGTGAACTGTCCCAGCACGTCCAGCGCCTTGTCCAGCACCCCGTCCGAGAGGGTACCGAAGCCCTCGTCGATAAACAGGGCTTCCATCTGCCTGCCGCCCGCATGGTTCTGTACCACGTCGGAGAGCCCCAGCGCCAGGGACAGGGAGGTGAAGAAGGCCTCGCCGCCCGAGAGCGATCCCGAGCCGCGCAGCAGACCGGTGCTGTTGTCGAGCACTTCGATCTCCAGCCCGGCCTTGGCGTTGCGGCGGTCGGCGTCCGTGCGGTGGACGAGCTCATACCGCCCGCCGCTCATAAGCTCCAGGCGGCGGTTTGCCATCTCCAGAATCTCCCGGAACACCGCGCCCATCACATAGCGGTCAAAGCTCAGCTTCCCGCCCTCGCCGCTTGTGCCCACGGCGAGCGAGGCAAGACGGTCGAGCCGTGTCCAGGCAGCCTCGCCCGCGGCAAGGGAAGCCGTCAGCGCCTGCGCCTTATGGAAGACGTCCGTGTGATTTTCCAGGAAAGCTTCCAGCTTCGCGCAGGCGTCGTTTGCGTCGTCGTACTCCTGCCGCAGGGCGGCAAGGAATTCGTCCAGCGCCGCAAGATCCGCAGGCTGCTTCCCGGCGGTCTGTTCGCTCAGCTTCCGAACCTGCTCCCGCGTGTGCCGCAGCGCTTCCGCATACGCGGTGAAGACATTTTGCTCCGCCTTCAGCCAGTCCTCAGCGTCCTCGTCTCCGATGGGGGCGAGGGCAAGACGGACTTTTTCCGTGCTTTCAAATCCTGCCTCGCGGAGCGCGCGGTCAAGCGCGGCTTCGGAGGCGTCCTGTTCTTCGCGCTGCTTTTCGGCGATGTTTTCTTTTTCGCTTACCATGCCGCTCGTCGTGTTGAGCTTTCGGTTCGCGTCGTCCAACGCTGCCCGATGGTTCTGCATCTGCCCGGCAAGCTGCCGCTGCTTTTCTTCCAGGGCCTCTTTCTCTGCTTTTGCGGCCTCGGCGCTGTCATGGCGGAGCTGCTTTTTCAGCTCCCCGATCGCGGCGTCTGCCGCCTGCGCGGCGGCGCGCTGTTCACGTTCGACCTTTTCGTACTGCTCGATCATAGCCCGCGAGGAGCTTATTTTTTCTTCCTTTTCCGGAAGCTGTGACTTGCAGCGCAGACGCTCCTTCTGCTGCGCAAGCGCTTTGGCATACAGGCTTTCAGCTTCGGACTTCCGCGCTTTCGCTTCCGCAATGGCGGCGCTCAGACAGCCGTCGGCGCACAGCATATCCCAACCCGTGCAATCCGGCAGGACGGACAGCGCCTTTTCCAGCAGCGTTGTCTTCCGCGCTTCGATGGCTGTTCGGAGCGTCTCGACCCCGGTGTTTTCTGCGCTGCGGGCCTGCTCCGCCTTCTCGTGGGCCTTCTTCGCCGCTTCAACGTCCTTTTGGTTCGGGGTTTCCGCCGGCAGCCCGGCAAGCTGCGGAATCTGCGCCCGGTTCAATCTGCTGCGGCATACGGGGCATTCCGCCTCGCCGTCAGTTTCCAGCGCCGTGTGCAGCTGCTCGGCGAGAAGTCCGGCCTGACCCGCGATGAAGCGCCGGTACAGATCTGAAAAATGCGCTTCTGTCTCCGCGGCCTTTTTCGTCAAAGCCGTAAGCCGCTCCTGCCTTTCACGCAGGTTCTTCTCCAACGCATAAATTGCCTCTTTCTCTTCCCGGACGCCGCTTTCCCCGTCCAGCGCCTGCAGCCGCTCCTGTGCGCGCTCATCTCGATACTCGGCCTCTTTTGCCTCACTGTCCGCATTTTCCAGCGTGAGAAGCTTTTCACGCAGGGCGTCCGTTTCCGCCGTGAGCGCTTCAAGCTTCCTTCGTTCCTTCTCCAGGGCTTTGCCCGCTGTATCTGCGGCGTCGGATGCGGAGCGCCTGTCTGCCTCCAGCCGCGCGAGATCGTCATAGCGGGGGAGCTGTTCGTCAATGGATCGGATCTGCGCGGAAACGGCGCTGATCTCCTCAGAAGTTTGTGCGTCTGCCTCGACTGCTTCTGCTGCCTCACGGGCTGCGATCTGACAGGCCGCAAGCTTCGTGTGCAGAGCCTCGATTTCCGCAAGCGTACAGATAAGCGCATGGCGCGTTTTTTCCTGATTGTCCAGCGCCGGTTTGACGCGGTGGATCGCCTTGTCAGCAAGAGCCCAGGCCTGCTTCCGCCGGTCCATATCCGGCCCTTTGGCCTCCGCTTCCGAAAGCGTTTGCCGCTGGGCCTCAAGCTCGGCAAGCCGGGCGTTGTCGGCCTCGGCGGCGCCCTTCTTCGTGTTGAGCGCGGCGATTTGCGCACTGAGCTCGTCCCGGATCTTTCTGCGCCGGGTCAGCGCTTCCTGATCTTCCAGTGTAAGCAGCCGCAGATTCTCGATCAGCTCCGGATGCTCTGGAAAATAGCGCGCGGCCTCCTCGCCGCCTGACGATGCGGGAAGCTTCAGGTTCTGCAGCAGCACCCGCAGCTGCTCCCGCTGCCCGGCGCGTTGATTCTTCAAGGCGTCGCGCGCAGCCGCCAGCAGATTCTGATAGTACAGATACGGGGCGCTGTCGAAGAGCTTGCCCAGAATTTCGTTTTTCTTGTCGCTGTCCGCCTTGAGAAATTCCCGGAACTCCCCCTGCGCCAGCATGATGATCTTGCGGAACTGTTCGGCGCTTAGACCCAGCAGCTCTTCTACCCTTGCCGTCACTTTCTTTGCCCCGGTGAGCGGCTCGTGCGCGGGTTCCCAAAGCGTTGCGTTTGGATTGGCCTCGCCGTACTGGTTCTCCGTTCCGCGTTTTTTGACAAAGTGCAGACTGCGCTCCACCTCGTACTCTTTTTCGCCCTGCCGAAAACGCAGTATGACCCTGGTGTCCACGGATTTGGGTACATGATCGCAGTGGAGCATGTCTGCACTGCGGTCGGTGCCGCTGGCCATGCCGTAGAGGGCGAACATGATCGCGTCGAAGATGGTGGTCTTTCCCGCGCCCGTGTCCCCGGTCACCAGATACAGGCCGTGTTCGAGCTTGTCAAAGGGGACTTCCGTTTTTTCGGCATAGGAGCCGAAGGCGGTCATTTCAAGATATACCGGTCTCATGTCCTTGCCTCCTGTCCGGTGAGATAATCCAGCAGCTTTTCAATCTCTGCCGCTGTTGGGGCGGCGTGGGGCTCCGCGTGCTGCAAAATCTCACCCGCAAAGCCGAGAAGCGCCGCGTCCTCATCTGTGGGCGGGACGCCGCCGCTGCGCTCGGTATAGAAATCGCAGAACAGATTATCGACGCTTTTCTCTTCCAGATCGCCCCGTGAGAGTACGCCTGCCTCGCCGGAAAACTGCGTGTAGTCCGAGCAGAGCTCCATCAGAACGCTGTCCCGGCTTTGGTACAGCTCATGGAAAAAAGCGGAGATCTCGGGGCTGACGCGCCGATCCGTCAGCACGATTCTGAGATATTCGCCCCGGCGCGTGTCGTGCAGCTGCGCATCGCGGATATCCTCAAAGGCGCCGCAGATCTCCCGCATGGGGTGCAGCGGCGGAATATGCAGCGTCTCAACCCGGACGGGCGCGCCCTTTTCTCCCAGCTCCACCAGCAGCGGCCCTTTGGCCTTCTGCTTCGTCTCGTTGAAATGATAGCACAGCGGCGAGCCCGCGTAACGCACCGCATCCCGTCCGACGGGGTAGGCCGCGTGGATATGCCCGAGGGCGGTGTAATCGAAGCCGTCGAAGGCGGTATAGTCGATTTGCCCGACGCCGCCCACCATGGACTCGGAGCCGCCCCGTTCTCCCTCTGTGCCGCCGGCCGTCACGTTCTGGTGGGCGATAAGGACGTTGCGCTGCGCATAGTCGATCGGCTGCCGGGACAGCAGCTCACGCACGGCGGCGTCGCTGTCGCGCAGGCTGTCCTCACCGATGACCTGCCCGATCAGCGCCGGATAGACGTAGGGCATCAGCCAGAAGGTGACCGGGCCGTGCTCGTCCGAAAGCGTTACGGAGCGGAGCAGGGGAGAGGCGGACAAAGCCCCGGAGATATGCAGTCCCTCCCGCGCAAGCAGGGAATTGAGGAAGGAGAGGCGCTGAACGGAGTCATGGTTGCCCGCGCACATCAGGACGGAGATGTGCAGCTCCGACAGCGAAGTCAGCATGCGGCTGAGAAGCTGTACCGCGTCGCCGGAGGGGGCGCCGCGGTCATATATATCACCCGCGATCACAACCGCGTCCGGGCGCAGTTCTTCCGTCAGGGCGAGAAAGCGTTCGACCCACACGGGCTGGTCGCCGTTTTCCAGCAGGGAAGTACCGTAGATGGATTTGCCGAAGTGCAGATCGGCGAGATGAAGAAAGCGCATAGCCTGCGTCTCCTTTGCTTTATCATGATGGAAAGAGTATATCAAAATACGCCGCAAATGAAAAGAGCGCAGGCGCAGACAGGACGCAGAATCTGAAAAGAATGCGCGCGAAAAAGGCACACACCAGCGGCACGGCTTTGAAAAGAATAACGCAGACATTTTGTCGCCTGCTGTATTGAAATGATAAACTGATCCTGATATAATAGTACCATCCTATAGCTGAAGGAGGTTATTACAACGAAAAAATTCATTGCAATCCTTCTGGTTTTTTCCCTGATTTTGAGCATGTCTGCCGCATCTTTTGCCGATTCCGCAAACGCCGCGGCGCCCCTTGCCAGGCTCAGCGGAAGCTTCGGCGCTGTGGAAACCATCCGCAGGAGCAGCGATACGGGCGCTGCAAACCCCTTCTATCTTGACAAGCCCGTGACCGATTGCGACCATGTCACGCTTGAGCTCAGCGTGACAGAGAGAAGCGGCTGGTGCGGCGCAAATTACTACATCTATGTGAGAGACGCGGCAGGCGATTGGCACCATACCGGGGTGTTTCGCCTGAGAGAGGAGAATGTAAACGGACAGCCGTATACCTATGAGATCGATCTCGACAAGAGAGAGACCTTCACTGCCATCGCGCTTTGGCCGGCAGACAAGGGCGTGGACTGCATCGGAGATTTTCACTTCTCGGTCTATGTGGATCCCGCCTGTGTCACAGAGTATTCCAATGCCATTCCCAAGCCTTATTACCAGGACGGGAACGTGTCGTATGAGCCCATCGAAATTCACTTCGCGACAACCCCGTACGGGGAATCGAAGTGCTCGCTGAATGGGCTGTTTGGATGGCTGGTGCTTGCCGAATATATGAGAGAATTCGATCCCTGGCATCATCATTCGGGCGGCAATCCTCCGCCTCCACCCCCTCCGGGTGGAAATCCCCCTCCGGGTGGGAATCCTCCGGCAGGCGGCAATCCCCCGGCAGGCGGCAATCCCCCAGCGGGCGGCAATCCCCCTGCGGGCGGAACTGTTCAGCCGCCTTCCGGGAGCTGAACTCCCTTGAAAGCATAATCCTTCCGACATGTTGAAATGGGTGATATGCACGCCGCGGCGTACATATCACCCATTTTTTGCCCTGTATTATATAATTTCACTCACCGGCTCGGCGTTCATGAGCTTTCCGGTAACCCGGCGGACGGCCATGTTCGCGGCGACAAGGTTCTGCCTGTCCTGTTCCGCCACGTCGATGTGCCAGACCCGGCGCAGGCGATTTTCCCGTCTGCCCATGAGCCGGGGATCCCAGCGTGTCCAGCCGAACACAGGGTACTCGGAGGTTGTCCACACACGGTAGCGGACACCCTCGGAGACAAGCTCCGCCTCCACGCGCAGAAATTCCTCCTCGTCGTTGGTGATATAGACGGTCAGTTCCCGTCCGGTATCCCTGAACAGCATGGTGACCTCTTTCCTTTCAAATATTTGCTGCCTGTGTCATCCCTTTCTGTGACAGACCACGGTCTCCCAGGGACGCACGATGCCCGCGGGGGCGGCGTCCGGGTAGTTTGCGATCAGGATTTCCGCACCCCGGTATTCTTCGGGAAGCGCGTATGCCTGCTCCCGCTCCGAGAAGTTGCACACGACCAGAAGACTCTCGTTGTCAAGCGTGCGGGTATAGATGAAAAGGTCGGGATGCTCCGGCTCCAGAAGCGCATAGTGCCCGTGGACGATCACGTCCATCTCTTTGCGAAGCCGGATCAGCTTCTGATAGAAGCGGAACACGGAATCGGGCCGCTGTACCTGTTCGGCGGCGTTGATGGTCACATGGTTCGGGTTGACCGGCAGCCAGGGCGTACCCGTGGTGAAGCCCGCGTTGGGACCGGCGTCCCACTGCATGGGGGTGCGGGCGTTGTCGCGGCTGCGCGCGCGCATCATTTTGACGCCCTCTTCCTCGGTCATGAGACCCTTGGCATGAAAGTCGCGGTAATTGCCGAGGGATTCGATGTCGTTGATCTGGTCGATGCTCGTCCAGGGGAAATTCGTCATGCCCAGCTCCTCGCCCTGGTAGACGTAGGGGGTGCCCTGCATCATGTGCAGACAGGCGGCCAGCATCTTGGCGGAGAGCTCCCGGTATTCCTCCTTCTCGCTGCCGTAGCGGGAGACGACGCGGGGCTGATCGTGGTTGTCCCAGTAGAGGCTGTTCCAGGCGACGCCGTCCAGCTCCCGCTGCCAGCGGCTCAGGATCTCCTTGAGCTTTACAAGGTCCTTGTGCTGCCGGGCATAGCGGCCGAGAACCGGATCAAAGTCCGCGCTCATGTGCTCGAACTGGAACACCATCGAAAGCTCCGAACCGTCGAGGTTCGCGTAGGATTTGGCTTCCTCCAGCGTGACGCCCGCGCACTCGCCCACGGTCAGCAGATCGTGTTTGGAGAGAACGCGGCGGTTCATCTCCCGCAGATATTCATGCTCGTGCGGGCCGTTTGCGCAGAGCTCAAAGGAGGCGTACCCGTTGGGACGCGGCTCACCGTCGGGAAGACCCTCAGGCTTGGAGATGAGGCTGATGACGTCCATGCGGAAGCCGTCGATGCCCTTATCCAGCCACCAGTCCATCATCGTGAAAACCTCGCTGCGCACCACGGGATTGTCCCAGTTGAGATCGGGCTGCTTTTTCGAGAAGAGATGCAGATAGTACATATCCGTCTTCTCATCGTAGACCCAGGCGCTGCCGCCGAAGCAGGAGCCCCAGTTGTTCGGCTCCCTCCCGTTTTTCCCCTCGCGCCAGATGTAGTAATCGCGGCAGGGATTGTCGCGGGAGGAGCGGGACTCGATGAACCATTTATGCTCATCCGAGGTGTGGTTGACCACCAGATCCATCACAATTTTCAGCCCCAGAGAATGGGCCTTTTCCAGCATCGCGTCAAAGTCCGCCATGGTGCCGAATTCAGTCATGATGTCCTGATAATCGCTGATGTCGTAGCCGTTGTCGTCGTTGGGGGATTTGTATACCGGCGAGAGCCAGATCGTGTCCGAGCCCAGCTCCCGGATGTATTCGAGGCGGGAGGTGATGCCGGGAAGATCGCCGATCCCGTCGCCGTCGGAATCCTGAAAGCTGCGCGGATAGATCTGATAGACCACGCTTCTCTGCCACCATTTTTCTTCCATGAAAATGCCTCCTCTTATGTCCTGATTTGCAGCTGCTCCTGCGTGGAGCCGTCGTCGGGAAATACCATAAATTCACGAACCGCGACCGTGACCGTGTCGTTCGCCTTGAAATGCCGGCGGAAGTCTCCGTCTTCAACGGCGCGCACAATGCTCTCGCCGACCTGTACACGGCAGTCGGTGACGTCGCCGAGATAGGTCATCCGGGTGATGGTACCGGTGATCCCGCCGTTGGATTTTGAAAGGCGGATGTTTTCCGGACGGATGGCGACAATTACGGCGCCCCTGCGCTCTGTCGCGGAGGGAATGGAAACGCCCCATGAGGGGATTGTGATCTCCCCCTCCGCTGCTGTCCCGGGGAAGAAGTCCACCTTGCCGAGAAAGTCCGCCACGAAGGGATTGACAGGATTGTTGTAGATCTCCTCGGGCGTCCCGGACTGTTGGATGACGCCGTCGTTGATAAGGAAGATCCGGTCGCTCATGGCCATGGCCTCGGTCTGATCGTGCGTGACATAGACCACGCCGATGCCGCGCTCCCGGGTGATGTCACGGATCTCAAAGCGCATGGTCTCGCGCAGCTTCGCGTCGAGGTTGGAAAGCGGCTCGTCCAGCAGCAGAATTTTGGGCTTTGCGACCAGGGCGCGGGCAAGGGCGATGCGCTGCTGCTGCCCGCCGGAGAGCTGGCTGGGAAGCCTGTCGGCGTACTGGCTCAGGTGTACGGTGGCGAGCATTTCCTCCACCCGGGTTTTGATCTCGTCCTTCGGCACATGCTTGATCTCCAGCGGATAGGCAACGTTGTCGAAAACGTTCATGTGCGGCCATACCGCGTAGGATTGGAACACCATGCCGATATCCCGCTTTTCGGGCGGCAGGAAGGTTTTCCCGCCGGAGACGAGCTTGCCGTCAAGACAGATCTCACCCGTAGTGGGGATCTCAAAGCCCGCGATCATGCGCAGGATGGTGGTCTTCCCGCAGCCGGAGGGACCCAGCAGCGTGATGAATTCCCCGTCCGCAAAGGTGGCGTTGAAGGTCTTGAGAACCGGCACGCCGTCGAAGCTTTTTGTCAGATTGGTAATTTGAATCATAGTTATTTCCTCATATCGAGAACGCGCCCTTTGTCAGGCGGCCCAGAAGGAAGTTCAGCAGCATGACGAACATCAGAATTCCGAAGGCCATCGCGCAGGCCATCGGCTGACTGGTGAAGGTCCAGTACTCGTAGAGCTGGAAGCCGATGGTTTTCGTGTTGCTGGAATACAGAAGCGTGGTCATGGACAGCTCATAGAAGCTTGGGATGAAGATCAGAAACCACCCCGCTGCGATGGAGGGGAAGATAAGCCGTCCCGTAATGCGGTACATGGTCCTGAGCCACGAAGCCCCGGAAATCTGTGAGCTCTCCTCCAGCGAGACATGGATCTGCGACATGGCGGAGACCACCGTGCGCATGCCCATCATCAGGTACTTGATGAGATAGGCGATGATCATGATGTAGGCGGTATTGTAGATGTTGATGCCGAAATTGCCCTTCATGGTCATGATGAGACTCAGCGCAATGACGACGGAGGGGGTTCCGCTTCCGAGTGTGATCAGAAAGTCCGGAATCTTCCGCCCGCGGATGCGGGTGCGCTGCAGGAGATAGCTCATGGTGCAGGCAATCACGATGCCCACGGTGGCCGTGATCGTGGCGTATAGCAGGGAGTTTTTCAGACAGTGCAGCGTCTCCGCCCTGCCGAAGATGGTCTTCCAGTTGCCGAGCGTGAAGTTCCCGGCGCGCAGGACGCTTTTGCCCACGTCGATCTTAAACGAAGTAAACAGGATCGTCGCAAAGGGGATCAGAATGACGATCACCGCGAAGAGCGTGACCAGCGCTGTGAGCGGGACGCGCCACGAGCGCAGATCCACCAGCGCGGGCTGCACGGACTTGCCCGACACGGTGATGTACTGCTTCCTTGCCAGCACCACGTCCGATAAAAACAGGATTACGACCGCGATGGTGAGAAGAAAGACCGAAAGCCCCGTCGCGTCGTTGATTCCCTGCTGACCCAGCGAGACGTATTCCACGATGCGCGTCGTCACCGTATGTACCCGTCCCGGCGCGCCGATGATGGAGGGAATGCCGTAGCAGCTCGCGGCGCTGACAAAGACAAGCAGCGCGCCCGAAATGAGCGACGGCGTCATCAGCGGCAGCGTAACGGTCACAAGGGTTTTCAAAGGCGACGCGCCTGAGGCGCGGCTCGCCTCCTCCAGAGAGGGGTCCATCTTTTCCATGGCGCGGCTGATCGTGATAAAGGCGTAGGGGTAATAGAAGGTGCTCAGCACCCAGATGAGGCCCGGCAGGGAATAGACGTTCAGCGGGCCGGGAGCATCGCTCAGATGCAGCAGCACGCGCAGCCAGTGGTTGACGGTGCCGACGTTCGGGTTCAAAAGCCGCAGCCAGGCCATCGCGCCCACATAGGGCGGCACCATGTACGTCAGCACGAAGAGCGAGCGGAAAAAGCGCCGCCCGTAGAGATTCGTCCGCCCCACGAGCCACGCCAGCGGAAACGCGAACAGCGTGCCGAGGAGCATCGTGGCGAAGGAGGCGAGCAGCGTATTGCGCAGCGCGTCAAAATTCAGTTTGTAGCTGTACAGGCGGCGGAAGGTCTCCAGCGAAAAATGGGAATCCGGGAAAAAGGCCTTGACCACCGTGTAGATGAGCGGCATGAGCTGGAACACCAGCAGAAAGTCCAGAATAGCAAGGATAATCAGCCACTTGATATCAAAGCGCCAGACCCGGTCCGCCGCCATCATGAAGGCCAGCAGCAGCGCGTCGAGACTCAGCAGGACTCCGCACAGGATCACGGTGCGGGCGTGGCTGAGAATGAACTGGCGCAGGGGCGTCAGCTCACCGGAGGCGATCATGCGAAAGGCGTCGAGCTGCAGCGCCTTATCCCGCACACCTTTTTTAAACTCGTTCACGCTGGCGGTTTTCAGCTGCGACGAGCCGGAAAGGGAAGCGTAATACAGCTTCATGAGCATGGCCTGCCGCGCCGTCCCCTCAAGCTTTTCGACTGGTTTGGTGACGGCTTCGGGCACCGGCGCATTCTCGTCAAGCACAGCCTTCAGCAGCGCCGGCGCGATCTCCGCCCCGGCAGTTTCCGCCGCTTTTTTTACGGAGGCGGAGAGCTTCGGCCCGCCGACGGCGTAGCTGATATAGAGAAGCTTCTGCACGGTTTCGGCGTCATTCTCAAGATCGAGCGCTTCAAAGGCTTCCGTGCCGACAGCGCCGCGCTCTGACCAGTTTTCGCGCAGAAGCTCTGCCGAGATGTCGTTCAGCGCCGCCGCTTCCTCATCGCTCAGCGCCGAGAGCGCGGGCTTCAACAGCGCGTTCCAGTCGGCGTCCACCTCTTTGGAGAGCTCGTAGATCGCCTCGAAAGCGGCCTCGGAGCTGAAGCCCGCGCTGTCATTCTCGCGCAGCGCCGCGGCGCCCTGAAAAATCAGGGCGATCCCGAGCAGGAAGACCAGCGCGAGGGTGAGCTTCGTAATCAGCGGGCCGCGGGATTGCGCGCTCATTTGGTGACAATCTCCGTCCAGGCTTTGTTGATGGCCTCGCGGTTTTTATAGGCGTTTTCCCAATCGACGCCGAGATCCTTCGCAATAAGATCGTCGGTGTCAACGGAACCCCAGGGGTTCTCCTTCATGCCCTTGAATACGGAGTGCATATAACCCTCCATGATGAGCTTCTGGGCATCCTCGCTCAAAAACCAGTTTTCCAGGGCCTCGCAGGCGTCGGCGTTGACGTTGGCGCTGCGGTCCTCGGCGACGGTCATGACCGTGGAGGGGATCAGGATAACGCCGTCCTCGGGATAGATGATCTGCAGATTCGTGACGGGCGTGCCCGCGTCTTCCGCTTCCTTGAGAACCTTCAGAATGGACTCCTCCAGAATCATGATGGCGGCACACTCGCCGGTCTGGAGCTTGGTGATGGCGGTGGAACCGGACTCGATCATGACCTTGTTGTCGGCCAGACCCTTGAGATAGTCCTCACCGTAGTGGTTGTCCTCCGTCAGGGACGCGACGGCGGCGAAGGTGGTGCCGGAGGTCAGGGGATTGCCCATGGAGATGTAGCCTTTGAGGGAGGGATCGGTCGCAAAGTCCTTGAAGGACTTCGGGATGTTCACGCCCTTCGCGGCCCAGGTGTCCGCCATCTCCGGGTTGCAGGCCAGCACCATGTTGCACACGCGCACGGGATACCAATAGCCCTCTTCGTCGTAGGGGAAGCGGAGCAGATCGTCCGCGCCCTCAATTTCGATGGGCTCCAGATAGCCGTCCTCCTTGAGCTCCAGGGAGAAGGCGGGCTCCGCCACGAGCATCATGTCGCAGCTGAGCGTGCCGGTATCCATCTCACCGTAGAGCTTGGTGATCAGAGAAGAGGTGCCGCCGTAGAAGAAAAAGCTGCCGTCATACGCGGGGGTCAGGTTGGGAAACTCCTTTTTGATCGCCTCGTCCAGCATGTCCAGCACGAACTGATACATCGAGGAATAAATACCCACGGTGCCTTCCACATCCTCGTTGACGGCAAAGGCGCTGCCGCCGAGACAGCCGACAAACAGAAGCATCGTCAGAAGAACTGCGAGAATACGTTTCATGGGAAAAACCTCCTTTTACTATTTGCACGGGATATTTATAATATAACAGAATTCCCACGGCGAGACAATACGGAAGTTTTATTCTCTTGCGCTTTGCCGTGATGCGCGATACAATAAAACCCGACGAAAATTCAAGGAAGCGCTGATTAAATCGACATGTGCAGACTGGCGGGAAATCCGCCGTCAGGATGTGCGCGGGGATTTATTCAGCGTTTCCCTGAGCACAGGAGGATGGAGAAAATGAAAGAAAGCAAACTGTCCTTCGCGTCCGACTATATGGAGGGCGCGCACCCGGAAATCCTCCGCCGTCTCGCGGAAACCAATACCTGCAAGAGCGCGGGCTACGGGCTTGATATGTATTCAAAATCCGCGCGGGAGAAGATCCGCGCCGTATGCCGCGCTCCGGAGGCGGACGTGTTCTTCCTCACGGGCGGCACGCAGACCAACGCCGTCATGATCGACGCGCTTCTCCGCTCCTACCAGGGGGTGATCGCGGCGGAGACGGGCCATATCAGCGTACACGAGGCGGGAGCGATCGAATTCGGCGGGCATAAGGTGCTGACGCTGCCGCAGTATGAGGGAAAGCTCCGTGCCGCGGATATCGCCCGCTGTGTGGATACATGGCGGGAGGACGCAAACCGGGATCACATGGTCATGCCGGGCATGGTCTACCTGTCCCACCCCACGGAGTGCGGAACGCTGTATTCGCTTCAAGAGCTCACGGAGATCAGCAGCGTCTGCCGGGACAATCAGATCCCGCTGTACCTCGACGGGGCGCGCCTGGCCTATGCGCTGGCCTGCCCAAAGAACGACGTGAAGCTCCCGGATCTTGCTGCCCTGTGCGACGCCTTCTATATCGGCGGAACCAAATGCGGGGCGCTCTTCGGCGAGGCGCTTGTCATCCCGCGGCATAACCTTGTCCCGCAGCTGTTTACCATCATCAAGCAGCACGGGGCGCTGCTGGCGAAGGGCTTCGTCGCGGGCATCCAATTCGAGACGCTCTTTACCGACGGCCTCTATTTCAGCATCGGCCAAACGGCCATCGACGCGGCTGACCGCATCCGCGCGGCCCTTCAGGAGCGGGGATACCGGCTTGCCTGGGACGCGCCGACCAACCAGATTTTCGTCGTTCTCGAAAAGAAACAGGCCGCCGCGCTCTCGGAAAGGATCGAGATGAGTTTCTGGGAAAACACCGACGAGACGCATACGATCATGCGCATTGCCACAAGCTGGGCGACCCGTCCCGAGGACGTCGAACGGCTGATCGCGTGCCTCTGACAGATCAAAAAAACATGGAAGTCCCCCGTCAGCGCAAAGTTCAGCGCTGACGGGGGCCCTTTCATTTCGGAAACCGCAGGTGCGGTCTCAGACGGTATTCATAGAGAATGGCGAGATTGCGCAGCGCGGCGTCATAAATCAGCATGGTCAGCACCATAAGCAGATAAAATGCCGCGGCGGCAAACCGGCCCAGCTCTTCCAGCTCGTCCATCCCGATATCCAGCCGAAACACGAAACAGATCAGGCCGTACATCAGCCCCAGTGCGGCCGCGAAATAGAGCAGCTTCAGAAGCAGCGACAAAGCGGCGGGCTTCACGCGATCCAGATACTGCTTCACAATCGGATAACAGCCCAGAAACAAGTAGAAGAACGCGGCCTCCTTGTCGGCGCTGAGGATCATGGACAGCACCGCCGTGACGATCCACACAAGCCAGGCCCATTTGCTTCCGTACTCCCGCAGAACGGGGATCAACAGCACACCCGCCAGCAGGGGAGAACAATAGGTCATGACCGGGATCATCCCGCCTGTCATCATCAGCGCGGCTCCAAGCGCCGCCATCAGACTGCAAAAAGCGATGGCATAGGTCTGGCCGCCTGTTTTTTTCCTGTTCTCTGCCATGAAAGCCTCCTGCATGATTTCCGGCATTCCGGTACGCTCTCGCGCAAGCATGGAAACGCCGCGAAAAATGGTTCCGAATCATCGTAATTATACAGAAAAACGCCGTGCTGCGCAAGCTCTTGCTCGGAAAATGCTTATGCTATTCCTTTTAAGGAGTAGCATAAATCCCCGCGCACATCCTGACGGCAGGGAGCGAACTGCGGAAGAACGGGATAACTTCCATTTACTAACAAAAATTAAGGTTTGAAATACGCGCGAATGCTTGCAATCCTAATGAAAATGTGGTATATTTTACTCTGTATAATAGCCCGCAGAATGTCCGCTTGCGAACGGTTCCGCGGGAGACGATAGATGATCTGTCCGCACGCTTGTGCGGAAAATAATGAGGTAATGACATGATGCAAAGGAATACTACAATAAATGATGTTCGCCGCTTCTCGCTGCGCCGTGCGATCGCGTCTCTGCTGGTCGCGGCGGAGTGCTTGTCCCTTGCTGCCGTTGGGGTTCCGGTCTCCTATGCGGAGGAACAGATTCTGACAACCGGGCAGACGGAGCAGGTCGTCCTGTCTCCGGGGGCGGAGGAAGAAACGCTGATTGTCGAAGAGAGCACGCCTGTGCAGGCGCCTGCCGCCGTCACACCGCTGGAGGCGGCACGGATGGGCGCAGAGACGGCGGAGCAGCTTGCGGGAGAGGCCGAACGCGCTGCCGAAGAGGCGGAGCAGGCGGCACGGGACTGCGCCGAGGCAAACGGCGACTATGCGCTGACGCTTGACGCCGACGCCCGCGCGGCGGAAGCGGCCCGACGCGCACAGGAGATTGCCGGACGCGCGAAAGAGGAAGCTGACTGGGCGGCAGAGGCTGCTTCGATCGCGGCGGAGGAAGCAGAGCAGGCGGCGCAGCAGGCCGAAATCCTGGCTTCCGAGGCGCAGTTCGCGGAAGAACTGGCCTATCAGACGGCCGAAGAAGCGGATCGACTGCGCGAAGAGGCAGACCTGAGAATCGAGAGAATAAACGAAATCCGCTCGACGGCGGAGCCGATTGACAAAACGAATAAAGCAGAGGAAAAGAAAAGCGATAAGCCCGACACGAAAGGGAAGGGCACAGAGCTGGTTGAGGAAACAAACAGCCCCGTCATTACCGAAAAGCCTTCAGAAACAATAAGTGATATTTTGCTTCCGGCGCTGCAGCTGGAAAAAGAAGAGGAAGCCGCGGAGATTATGCTGCAGCGTGCGATTGCCGAAGCCGAGCGCACGAAGAATGAAGCCGCGATGAAGCGGGCGGATTCAGAGCACGCGGCAGAAAACGCGGCACGTCTCGCCGAAGAAGCGGAGCAGGCGGCGTACGCGTCCATGAACGCGACGGATGCGGCGAACCGCGCAGCGTTGGCGGCTGATCGCGCGGCAGAGGCAAATCTGTACGTTTCCGAGGCGGCCTCGGTCGCTGCGGAAAACGAAGCTGCGAGAATCGCAAAACTTGAACAGGAAAAGGCTTCGGAGAAAGCAGAAGAAACCGTAACCGAGACAGCTGCTGAAGAAGCGAAGGAAGAAGCGAAGGAAGAAGCGAAGGAAGAAGCGAAGGAAGAAGCCAAAGAAGAAGTCAAAGAAGAAGCGAAAGAAGAAACCAAGGAAGAAACCAGGGAAGTCAAAACACTGGATTATTCCGAAGGGGCCGTTTCCGTCACAGGCGAAGCGCCTGCGGGTACGACCGTCGAGACAGCGGATGTTACCGACGACTACGCCGACTTTGATCCGAGCATTTATTCAGCGTTCTCTCTGCTTGAGGCGCCGACGTTTTTCGATGTGGAATCGAACACACAGCGCACGACGGAAACACAGTATCAGGTATTGGCGGCCTACGATATCTCCCTGTCCGTAGATGGAGAAAAGTTCCAGCCCGCACCCGGAAATCCGCTGGAGGTCAGCATCAGCAATCCCGCGATCAGCGAAAATCTGCGGCTCCAGGTCTGGCATATCCGCGACGACGGCACCGGCGAGCAGATCCCGGATTTTACTGTCGAGGGCGAAAGCGTGCGCTTCCCGGCGGAGAGCTTTTCCGCGTACCTCGTTGTGCAGGTCACGCTCACGACAAACATCACCGCCGGTGACGGCAATACTTACCGCGTCAGCGTGACCTACGATCAGGACGCGAACATGCCCGAAAACGCGAACCTTGCGGTTCGTGAGCTGGGCGATGACGAGAAAGAAGATTATGTAAACCAGAGCGCGGAAGCGCTCGGCACCGACGCGGAGGACTTCGCGTTTGCCCGCGCTTTCGACATCAGCCTCACCGATCCCGACACCGGCGACGAGGTTCAGCCCGCGAGCGGCGTGAAGGTCAGCATCGCCCTGCTGGACACGGACGTGAGCGCGGCGGACGAACTGAATCTGCTCCACTTCGGCGAAGAGGTGGAGAAGGTCGACTATACCCTCAATGGCAGCGCCGTCGAATTCGAGACAGACGGGTTTTCCGTGTATGTGATCACGGGCTACACCGTGGACTTCCACTGGGGCGACTATACATACTCCATCGCGGGCGAGAGTGAGATCACCCTCTCCGCCCTTCTGGAGAAGCTCGGCGTGACGGAGACTGGCGGCTCCGCTCCCTTGCGCCCTTCAGCACCGACGAAAAGCTGACCCTCACCCTCAAAAACGGCAGGAGCGTGGAGATCAAGGTCACGGACGCGGTGACGCTGCCTATTACAAACCAAACGTGGGATTTTACGAGTGAAGGCGGAGGTCACGGCACATGGGAAATCGATGTAAACGGTGTCTTGACTCTTTCTGGAGAAGGCATAATAAAAGACAGAGATAGTGCAGCGGGTTTTCCTTGGGGAGCGTATGAAATAAGGAAGGCCATTACCAAGGTAATTATTGAGGATGGCATTACATACTTAGGTAATAACATGCTAACTCGTGCCAGCATGACGGAAATTGACGCATCAGGGTGCACGACACTAACATCGACGGGAGGAAATACATTTAAGCAAGGTGATTATGGCGGGGAAACAGGTACACAAAAGAATCTTACTACTGTTAACTTCTCAAACAACACAAATTTAACCAGCTTTAAAGGTAGAGATTTTGAAAAATGCACCGGCATCACGACTTTGGATATTTCAGGCACGAAACTCACAAAACTCTCTGACTTTGATGCAAGTAAAACAAAACTTGCTACTATTAAAGCCAATAATTGTTCGAAATTGCCTGCATCTTTAAGCTTGTCTGATTATTCATCGCTTCGGACTTTGGAACTCTCCGGCTGCACGCAGTTGACCAGCCTGACCTTGCCGAGCGGCGTGACGACGCTGGACGTCTCCGGCTGCACCAAATTGACCAGTCTGACCGTACCGAGCGGCGTAACGACGCTGAACATCACCGGCTGCACGGGCCTCAAGACGCTGGACATTTCCGGCTGCAGCGGGATCGACTCACTGAATCTCTCCTCCTGCACCGGTCTCGCAACACTTAAGATCGGAAACCGCAATGACCAGGCAAATTTGTCCTGGCTGGCGCTGCCGGCTTCGCTTACCACGCTGGACGCCTCCGGCTTCACAAGCCTGACGTCCGTCAGCGTTCCCGCGTCGGTCACCAGCCTGAATCTCTCCGGCTGCACGGGCCTCCAGCCTGACCCTGCCAAGCGGCCTGACCACGCTGAACGTCTCGGGCTGCACGGGTCTGACCAGCCTGACCGTGCCGAGCAGCGTAACGACGCTGGACATCACCGGCTGCACCGGGCTGGAAACACTGGACGTCTCGGACTGCACGGGGCTGACCAGTCTGACCGTACCGAGCGGTGTGACCACGCTGGACGTGTCCGGCTGTACGGGCCTGACCAGCCTGACCGTGCCGAGCGGTATCCAGACGCTGAACATCACGGGCTGCACTGGCTTGACCAGTTTGTCCCTTGTCGGCTGCGAGGGATTATCCTCTGTCGACGTGCCTTCCAACGTTACCGAGCTGAATGTCTCCGACTGTACCGGCTTGACCAGTCTGACCGTGCCGAGCGGCGTAACGACGCTGGACATTTCCGGCTGCAGCGGGATCGACTCGCTGGATCTCTCCTCCCACACCGGTCTCGCAACGCTTAAAATCGGAAATCGCAACGACCAGACGGATTTGTCCTGGCTGACGCTGCCGGATTCGCTTACCACGCTGGACGCCTCCGGCTTCACAAGCCTGACGTCCGTCAGCGTTCCCGCGTCGGTCACCAGCCTGAATCTCTCCGGCTGCACGGGCCTACCCTGAACCTTACCGGATGCTCGGACAACGACCTGATCATCTATTTCGATGGGACTTCCGAAAACCTCTCCGTAACGATACCGGAGGATTATTCTGTAATTTGCTGGGGCGACTATCCCTATACCATCAACAGAAATGCCACCGTAACGCTGGGTGATATTTTCACCACCTGCGGTATCACGGACATTTTCACTGCCCACGGAATCACGGACATTGCTGATGTTGTTGACAGCATCGCCGTTTCTGATCCGGAAATCCTGGAAGTCGACGGCCTGACAGTGACGTATCTGAAAGCCTTCACGGAGCCGCAAACGCTGACTGTTCGGCTCAAGAACGGATTAAGCGGCGCGATCAAGGTGGCTTGCCCGTCACTGGAGGAATCCGATAATCTCAACGATTTCCTTGATGATGCTGCCGGATACAGCTACGAAGGCGAAACGGAGACGTACTCGCTTTCGAAACCGGCCTTCCTTGCACAGGATGAAGTACTACATTTAAATCTGTCCTTCTCCGAAATACCGGAAGGGCAGGCGGGCGAGCGCCAGATGGCATTGCTGGCGCCGATGAGCTATACCCTTCCCGCGGGCCTGACGGTTGTTGAAGGATCGCTTCCGCTTGCCGCGATCACCGTCCCGGGCGTTGAAGAGCCCTTCCCCGCCTCTGTGAGCCTTGGCACGGATCCCGACACAGGTTTGCAGATACTGACCGTAGTAGGAAACTATGGGGATCAGAGGGACGCGGTCACCGCGGCTTCCACGGCCGGCGTCACCCTGTCTGTGGCCGTTAAGCCGGACACGATTCCGGAAGACTACGAGCTCGGCAACGGCATGACTTTACCCGTCGAACTTATTCGCCTCACGCCTGATGACTATGTGCCGCTCACAAGAGAATATCTCGGACTGGACGGCAGCTGGGCGCACTGGAAAGTTACTGTAAATCCGAGCGGCTATACGCTCAACAAAGGCAGAGACCTTACGCTCGCCGACACTTTCGATGACGACTATCCGACAAAGAAAACAAAGATAGACGCCGATCAGTCCATTGACTATTCCAGCGTTAAGGTAAAACGTGATGGCGTTGTCGTTAATGATTACAGCTATGATTACAGCGGCAACACCGGTACCTTTATCATCCCGGACAATACGCCCGTTACGATCGAGTATCGCACGCGCATATCAGCCCAGCCGGGTGAGGCGAAGACCTTCCGCGGTACGGCACGGCTCAGGGACGCCGCTGGGGAGATTGCCAGCTCTACGGCGGGCGTTACCGAGGAGGCGGTCACGATCTATCCCAGCCCCTCTGACGTCGGAGGTATGGGCGACAGCTTTATGGTGAAGCTCTATGTCTATGCCGATGGACAGATGCAGCAGGGCGTCGTAGGGGCGGAGTTTATCCTTTTGGACGCCAGTCAGCGCCCTCTGGAGTATAAGGTGGGCGATAATAAGGGGCAGCCCGTTACCTTTACCACCGGCAGCGACGGCTATGTCAACATTGAGCTCAACGAGGAGCCCGGCGACGTCTCCATTGAGAAGAATACCGGCTACTACCTCGAAATGAAGCAGGCTGTGGCGGGATACCAGAAGGACAACACCCCGTACAGCTTCATGATTACGGACGATCCGTCCTATGACACAGGAGGATTCTATCAATATTATAACGGCGACACAATGAAGGTGCGTCTTTACCCCGCCAGCCCCGGACTCCGCGTCTCCATACACTTTTCCGGCAGCTACGCCCTGCGGGCGGATCAGAAAAACGCTGTGACAGCCATCCTCCAGAAGCTGGAGGATAATGAAAACTGGGTCGAGGTTGAGCGCCACCCCTATACGGATACTCTATATGGATCGATCACCTTCAATGAAATATTGTATGACGCATCAAAAGGAACGTATCAGAATATCTATCGCGTTGTCGAAGAGAATGAAAGACCCTGGGATTTGCCTGATGATATCCATCTTGAAACAACGTTTTACTGTCTGGTAAATACGGGAACCGCTGACCCGAAAAAAGAACCGCAGGAATTCATGGCCCATAGTGCCGATGACAGCGTCGACGTCGTCATTGACAACTGCTATGAGGAGCCGCAGCTGACCATCGTCAAGATGGATAAGCAAACGGGCAAGACGTTAGGCGGCGCGGTCTTCTCGGTTTACAAGATCGTCAATGGCGCAAAGTCCGGCGAAGCAGTCATAACGTATACGACGGAGGCTGACGGCGAGTTGGTGATCCAGGGCGGCAGCGCCTTTGTATCTGAGACTCTCTACGGTATCACAGAGACCACCGCGCCGACGGATTATCTACTGCCGCAGGAAGAGGAATGGCTGTATTTCTACTTCTGCAATGACGAATATCTGGAGCCGAGTATTCTGGCGAACCTTCCCGAGGGTGCTGAGGCGATCAACCTGACAACTTCCGGCGACATAATCACGATCGACAACCAAAAGGAAATTATTACCATCCCTGTCATGAAGATATGGCAGGGCGGCGCGTGGCCTGCCGATGTGACCGACGTAACGATTGGGCTGTATCGGTCTGTCGAAGGCAGCGGCGTAGTGGATCCCGTTTATTACGATGGCAGTACTACAAAGCGTACCGTCACGTTGACGAGCGCCGCACCCTACAACAACACGGCCTTCACGGAACTGCCCTCACGGGATGCCGGCGGAAACATCATATACTCCATCAAGGAGGAAAACATCGACGGTCAGGATCCGTTGACAGCCGGCTATAACCAGGAATACGGCACTTCCAGCGCCGGCGTGTATGTCGTGCGCAACAAACCGGCCACTACACTGACGGTCAGCAAAGCGTGGGAGGACTTTAACGGCAATCCCGTTGCTGATCCTGCGGCGCAGTCCCCCGTCACCTTCGACGTTTATCGCTCGTCCACACTTTTTGTGGATCCAGACCCGACCGATGGCGTCACCAACGCGGATATGATGGCCTTTGTCAGCAATCTGCCGAAGGTGCGTGAAGGCGTGAGCTTCGGCGCCCCGGATTGGAATACATCCATTAATGACCTGGACAGACAGGACGACCTGGGCAATCTCTATTACTATTATGTTTTAGAGACCGTACCCTCCTTCGGCAACGAGCTGTATGAGCTGAACGAAGCAGCCGGTGAAATCTTGATCAAAAACAAGATCGCGCCGTCTACCGTGGGTCTGACGGTGACAAAGGCCGCGCTGAAGGACGATCCCCGTCCGGAGTCCCTTTACAGAGATTTTGAATTCACCCTGAAGCTGCAAGTGGACGACAATCATCCCGTCCGAAGCTGGCAGGTGTATACCGACGCGGTAAATCCGGATAATAACCTGGTCACGGATTGGAACGGCGAAGTTAAATTCACGCTCAAGCCGACAAATCCTGCTCAGCAGCCGACAGAAGGGGCGTCCATAACGCTCAGCCTCCCCGTGGGCGTCACGGCGACCGTCACCGAGACGTATAACCCCGAGTACACGGTTGAAACAAGCACGGACGGTGGCACCACCAAGGAAAGCGGCAGTACCTTTTCTTATGTGACCGACAGCGGGACCCCTGAGCTCAGTCTTACCTACACCAACACCCTGCACGTTGTCTGCAAGGTGGTGAAGGATAATGGAACACAGGTACCCTTTGAAACCCTGAAGAGCGCCCTGAAATATATCCGCACAAATCCGGACGACTTCGACGAAAATACCTGGACCATCTACATGCTGGAGGACTACACCATCCCCGTGACGGACGTGGTCGAACTTGCGGACGAGGAGAGCCTGACCCTCACCACGGCTACGACCGACGAAACCGATTTGTTCCATTTCAAGCCCGGACAAGAAACTGACCGCGCCGTCATTACCCGCGGCGGGGTTGGCGAAAGCATGCTCACAAACGCGGGCACGCTGACGCTGGAAAACATTTGTCTCGACGGCGGCAATATCACAGCCACCGGCGACGGCGGCCTGGTGAACAGCACCGGCACGCTGAACCTGAACAACAAGACGACTTTGCGCAATTCCGCCGCCAACGGCAAGGGCGGCGCGGTTTACGCCGAAGGCCCGGTGAACATCATTGACGGCGTTTCCATCATCGGCAACAGCGCGCCCAGCGCCTCCGCCCTCTATCTGAAGGGCACGCTCACCATGACCGGCGGCAGCATCACCGGCAACACCGGCGCGGCTGACGGCGCGGTGGTGGTCAAGGATGCCGGCGGCGTGGTCTATCTCTCGTACAGTCCGGTAATCATTGCCAACACAAATGCTCAGGGCGAAGCGGCCAACCTCTATATCGGTATTGACAGCGACAACATTGTGAATGTTGTCGACCCCGGTCTTAACGAGGACGCTCAGATCGGCGTCACGGCCCAGGAAGGCCACATGTTGATCGGCGAGCAGTTTGCCACGGCCGAATACGGGCAGACGGCAAATCTCAACCGTTTTGTCAATGATGTATACGGCTATCGCGGCAAGCTGAAAGACGGCACCTCCACCAACATCGTCTGGGACGGTCTGACGATTAAAATCAAGAAAGTCGTTGATCCGGTCGGCGCCAATGCCAACGATCGCTTTACAATCACGCTCTCTTCGCAGTCGATCATCATGAGCACCTATATCATCGACGGTACGCTCGATTACACGGTCACGGCGGCGAGACAGGGCAGACCCGGCAGAATCGTCCTCAGAAATATTAAGGCAGAGGATGAAATCACCATATCCCCTATGCCCGTGGGCAATTATACGATCGCGGAGGACGCCTCCAACTATAATCCGACCTACAAACTGGGAGATATGCCCATCGTCGACGGCAGCTTCACCGCGGATGATAACTGCACCGTCACGGTGACCAACACCCGCAGACTGGCCGACGTGAAGCTGACGAAGACCCTGGACGACAGACTGAAAGCGGCGGGTGAAGCACAGGACTTTGGCTTCACTGTCAAGCTGACCGAGGCGGACGGCACGCCGGTTAAAGGCTTTACGCTTGCCGAGGGGATCACCACGGACGAAAACGGTGAGGCGACCTTTACCATGTCCCTGACGGATGGTAATACCGCCGAACACTACGATGTGAAGAATTTCATGGCTCCTGTTGGCGCGACCATGACCATCACAGAGACCATTGATCTGAATTACGAGATCACGGCCTCTGCCGTTACCATGCCCGAAGAGGGTAGAGGCACAGCGATTCCGGACAAAGACACGGGCAACGCCAACATTTTTGCCTTCGATGTGACGGACGACGGCGCCGACGTCACCTTCGCCAACGTGCGTAAGATGGCGGAGATCGAGCTCAGGAAGGAGCTTGTGAACAAGGTCTCGAAGACGGAATCCTTCAAGTTCACAGTCACGCTCTCCCGCGCGGACGGGACTGCCGCGGCGAACTATATCATATACAGAGACTCCGCTGACCCCGCAAAGAATATCGTCACGAACGGAAGCGGCCAGGCGACCATTCTCCTTGAACTGGGGGAGGACGAATCCGCCAAAGCCATCACCCTGACCATCCCTGACGGCGCGAAGCTGGTGGTCGAGGAGACGGATACAAACGGTCATATGGGTTTCTATACCACAACTTATTCTATCAACGGCGCTGCAGCCACGACCGGCGCGACGGCGACGATCAATGCTGTCTCTGACACCGACAGAAGCATTGTCTTCACCAATACCCGTACGACGAAGACGATCACTGTGAAAAACACCGTCAACGGCTATTCCGGCAACGTGGTTCCCTTTACCTACACGGCTACCGTGACCGACGGAAGTGAGAGCGGCAACGATTACGATGCCTATGATTTTGAAGACGGCGTTTTGACCTTTGAACTTACGAAGGATCAGACAAAAACGCTGACCGTACCCTATGGCGCGACCCTGACCGTGGAAGAGGCCTTCATCGTCGGCTACAGCACCACGGTAAAACGTGGCGGAGAAGCTGCTGTCGAGGCATTGAGCGATAGTTTTACCGTTACAACAGACATGTCATCATCTTCACCGCTTTTGTTTACAAATAATCAGCTGATCGGTTTGCAACTGATAAACAATACGTCGTCGGAGCTTGAGAATGTGACGGTCACCGTCGAAAAGAACAATATCTATCGCGTCAATGCTGATAAAAAAGGACAAACGCTGATCGGCTCCAATCAAACGGCGACGCTGGATATTGATAGCGGTGATACTGCTATTTTGGAAATCCAGCATGACACCTCAAAAATGGACACTTCGCAGAATTATACAGTTAATGGCAGAACCCCTGCCGACGGCTATTACTATACGATCATTAACGAGCCCTCCTTCCATGAGTACGCCGATCCTGCGATTCTGCGCGTATATGATGCGGCTGACTTTGAGGTAAAAGGCAAGCTCCGTTACAGCGTTCAGGATTCCATCGTCACCTTTACCGAGCAGCCGCTGGTGAGCTTTGACTCCAACGGCGGCGCGTGGACGACGGAGATGGACGGCTACCATGACCGGGACGGCGACCGCAAGGTCTATCAGAAGGCCGTGGACACGGGCGCGAAGGTCGCAAGACCCAGCTCCGATCCCGTCTATCCCACCGCGGAGGGGATTGACTTCCTCGGCTGGACGGAGTATCAAGAATACGCAAAACAAGATCATTCTACCGATACAGAGATCGATCCAGAAAAGGCTTACGACTTTAATACTCCTGTGACCGCGCCAATCACGCTCTACGCGGTCTGGGCGAAGCCTGCCCGCGACGAGCGCGTTGTGACCGTCAAAAACGGAAGCAATGAAAGCCTGAATGTTACCGCAACGTTGAGTCAAGACAACATACCGACAAGCGGCTATGCCCTCGCTGACGGCCTGACCACTAACGAAAACGGACAGGCAAGCTTCGAACTCCCAGCGGGGGAGAGCAAAAACCTGACGGTTCCCGACGGCATGGAGCTTGTCCTCGGTCTGGACAAAGAATCTCTTGCGGTTTCTTCGGAATACACGCTTACGGCCTCCGCTGACAACAAGAGCCACACCATTGACTCTGTCTCACGGGACGGCACTGTCACCTTCATTCCCGGCATCTGCAAGATTACGGACAGTGAGGGCAGCGTGCTCTATGACAGCGAGGGCAAGCCTGCCGTGTACGGAACGCTTGTGGCTGCTTTCACGGCCTATCCGAACATAACAAACGCAGCGGCGGTGAAGCTGCTGGTGGATGAGTATACCATCCAGGAGGCCACGCCGATTGCTTTCCCGAACAAGACCATGACGCTGACCACGGCGGGCAAAAACGACACGGACTTCCCCTATGTCGGCGTGCGGGATCGCGCGACCATTTACAGATCGACAGCGGGAGCCAACGCGAAATGCTTTACGCTGAGCACCGGCAATGTCACGCTGACCAATATTGTTCTGGATGGCGGCAGCGAGCTGGGCGTTAAAATCGCGAATACCGCAAACGGCGGATTGCTCTTTATTGAGGGCGGCACTCTCACCGTCGAGACTGGCACAACCCTGCGCAACTGTGAATATGCGGACTATACCGACGGCAACAACAGCCGCGGCGGCGCGATCAACATTAAAAAAGGCACGCTAAATATAAATGCAGGTCTATTCACGAACCTCCATGCACGGAATGGCGGCGCAATTTACGCGGATGGCAGCGCCACCACCATGAACCTTACCGGAACAAACGGCAGCACGAACTTCGAAAACTGCATTGCTGAGGCCAGCGGCGGTGCGGTCTATTACAACGCTTCCGGCAATCTGACCATTGACGGCGGAACCGACAACGGCTTTAGGGTAGATGCGCAGGGAGAGACACAGTTCGATGCGAATAACAAAAAAATCGAAGTCAGCAATCCGGGCATTGTTTTTACTTCCTGTGTCGCGAAGAGCAGCAGCGTAGGCAATGGCGGCGCAATCTATATCAATTCGAGCGGCGTCGCCGTTATTCGAGGCTGCAGTTTCGTCGAGTGCAGTGCAAAAGTAAACATAAACGATAACAGACAAAATGGCGGCGGAGCCATTGCAGCGAATAATGTCAATACGATGACGGTATCGAATTGCACCTTTAGTGCATGCGATACCTTGACAACAGGCGGTGCGGTTTTTGCCAGAATCAAGGATGGCACCTCGATGACGGTCAATAACTGCATCTTCAGGAATGATAGCTGTAAGGGTCAGGGCGGTGGTATCGGCGTCTATCAGAATAACGAAAATGCCAGTACTACTGCGCTGTTGACGGTTAACGGCTGCAGCTTTGAGAATTGTTCCTCAGGTACACAAAACGGAAGCGGCGGCGCGATCCAGAGTTACCTGCCCTGCATGTCATTGAATAATTCAGAGTTTTCCGACTGCTGGGCCGGTAAAGAAGGCGGCGGTATCAATAACTATTTTGGCAACAACTATACACAGCAGTGGTCACAATCTTACCTGAACATGTCTGGGTGCACCTTTACCCGCTGCCGCGCAGAGGATCGTTTTCAGGTCGATATTGTGGTTCACTATGGCGGCGCACTCAACACCAAGGCCAATACGGTAAATGTGGATGACTGCGAGTTTGTAGAGTGTGTTTCGACCCTGCGTGACGGCGGCGCACTCCACCTCGGCGGATGTGGAGCAGGAAGCTCGGCAACAATTTCGAATAGCACTTTCACAAGCTGCACGGCGAAGAAGCACGGCGGGGCGGTGTTCTCCTCGGCTGAAACGCTGGAAATCAGCAACTCCAAGTTCTATGGCTGTATGTCGACTGCGGATTCCGGCGGCGCGGTATACCATGGCATGAACTGCCGAAGTGAACAGAACGTAAAGAAAGAGACCAAAATCACAAATTGCGAGTTCAAACAAGGCTGCGGCGCGGCAATCAATGGAAGCGCAGTGTGGACGGCTGCACAGAGCGCCGTAATTACAGGCTGCACCATAGAAGGCTGCACAACCGGCAACAGCGGCGCGATTTATCTCTCCGACAAGGATGTAAAGATAAATACAAGCGGCAATAAGGAAACCGGAACGACCGCAATTGCTGTTTCCTTGCCGAGTGGAGCACTCGCCCGCGGTACCATCACCGGCGGCAGCATCACGGGTTGCCAGGCGGTGAGCGGCAGCGCGGTCTATGTCGGTCACAGCGCGATTTTCTCCAGCCCGACAGATGACAGCGGCCATTTCACTGACGCCACGCTTACAATCTCCGGCAACAGCGTTTCCGGTTCTAACTGCGGCGCGATCCAGACCGTTGACACAGGCAAGCTGTACTTTGAGGGCAACGTGGTGGTGGAGAAGAATACTTCCAGCGCCGAAGCCAATGACCACGACGTCCTGATGCAGATCAACGGCAATACGATCATCAACACCACGAGCAACGGCCTCGGTTCCGGGGCGCATATCGGCGTGTATGTGCCGGGTGTAAATGGCGACGATATCTATGGCAAGCACGGCAAGTACAGCCAGCCCTTCGGCACTTACCACAAGAGCACCGCCGGCAGCAACTTCCTGGACGCCTTCTTCAACAACCGCGACAGCGAGCTGTACGGCTATCAGGGCGACACATACATCCATTGGGGCTTCTATGTCTGCAAGATCACGGACGCGGAAGGCAACACCCTCAAGCGCACCAACGGCAGAGACGCCGTCTACCAGCAGATGTCCCAGGCAGTTAACGATTTCACAAGCGTCACAGGCGGAGAACCGGTCTATATCAAGATGCTGGTGGAGAACTATGCCGTCCGGCAGGATACCGCAATCACCAACTTCCCCGCCGCGGACATCACCCTGACCACAGCCTCCAAATCGGACACCGATCATCCCTACCGCGGCACGGAGGGCACGTTCAGCACCATCTATCGCACCAACAGTGAAAACCCGCTGTTCAGTGTGGGCACGGATAATGCTGTCTTCCAGCTCAAGGACATCACCCTGGATGGCCGCCGCAATGACAAGACAGCCACAGAAGGCGCATACAAGCTCATCACATCTGACAAGGGAGCAATCGTTGTCAACAGCGGCACCACGCTGCAATACGCGAAGAGCGACAGCGGCGCGGCCATCACCGCCGTTCAGGTGACGATCAACGGCAGCTATGACACGGAGAAGAAGGAGCCGACCGTTAAGATCACCAACTGCACGGCAACAGGCAGCGGCGGTGCGATCAGTACGCAGAACCTGACAATCACCAATACAAGCAGCAAAGCGGGCGAGTACGGTACAGTCTTTTCAAGCTGCGCCTCCGAAGCTGACGGCGGCGCAGCCTATGTCAGCGGCAGCACCATGTCCATCACCGGCACGCTGTTCCAGAACTGCCAAAGCACCGGCGAGGGCGGTGCGGTCTGCCACAGCGATTCCGACGCTAATGCTTCTTCCATCAGCAACAGCTCCTTTGCAAGCTGCTCCGCAACGCTCAGCGGCGGCGCGGTGAGCTCCAAGGCCGTGACGCTTACGCTTGCGCAGTCCGTTTTCGATAACTGCAGCTCTAAGCAGAACGGCGGCGCGGTCAACCATGCGGGAACCACCGGCACGACGATCACCGACACTGTCTTCACCAACTGCAAGACCACCGGCACCGGCCCGGATTACGGCTTCGGCGGCTCGGTATACATCGAAGCCCTTACGGTCGCGGTGAGTGGCGGAAGCTTCACAAACAGCACAGCCAATAACCACGGCGGCGCGCTGTATTGCAAGAACAACGCCGATGATTCCGCAACGACGATTTCCGGCTCCGCCTTTGAAAGCTGTTCCACGAACCGCGTCACGGACGGCGCAGGCGGCGCGATCTACAGCGAGAACAAGACGCTCACCCTGCAGAAATACACGGCGGATGACGGCACCGTTACCAACACCACCATCAACGCCTGCATAGCCCTGGGCTACAGCGGCGCGGTCCACATGGCGACGACCGACAGCATCCTGAACATCAAGGACGGCACCGTGATCAGCGGCTGCTATGCCGATCAGGGCGGCGCGATCTACCTCCCGAGCGAGATGACGCTGAACCTCACCGAAAGCCCGGAGTTTACCCAGAACGGCTATACCACCAGCGGCGGCGAAGTGAGCGACGCCACAGAGGGCGCGTGCATCTATCTGTCCGAGGGCAGCCGAATCAATCTTCAGGGCAGCCCGAGGTTCAGCCGCAACATTCTGCCGAACGAGCCCAGAATTCCCAACGGCGGCGTCACAGACTATGTGCGCCAGGATATCTACCTGGCGGGTTATGCGTCTGATACAGAGTTCGATACCAATGCGGCGTCGATCTATGTCGTCGGCGAACTGACCGGCGATACCATCTGGGTCTGGCCCGAGCAATCACCCCACAAATTGCCCAATGAACAGTTTGCGAAGATCCTCGACGGCGTCACGGTCAGTGATGACAGCCTGGGTCATTTGCGCAACGCCCTGTCTGATGCCGTAACCAACTGCAGCAACGGCGAGTATCTGGCCGGCGTACAGCTCGGCACAGACACGGTAAATGTCTACTGGGACAAGATGTATACCGTCTCCTTCAAGAAGATCGACAACAAGGGCGTCAGAGTGCCCGACGCAGAGTTCACCCTCTATAAGTACCAGGATCTGACCAGAGTCAGCGAGGAAGAGGCCTTTATACCGGAAAATGTCGTTGCGACAGCAGTCTCTGATAATTCCGACGCCCAGGAGAAGAGAGGCATGGTGGACTTCAACGCCATCCGCATCGGCGTGTATTACATGAAGGAGACCAAGGTCCCCATCAGCTTCAAGGAAAACAACGCGACATATCTGGTGCTGGTTGGCACGCCGTACCTCAGCCCCAATGACAACAACAGATATCTGTGGGAGGGCGACGGGCCGCTCAACGTAGCGAATGCCGAGGACCTTGTTGCCCAGCATACGACCAGTGCAGGCAGATACTACGGCATCTTCCCGCTGGACGAGAATAAGCAGGCAAAGCTCCGCGCGAATCTGGCCAGCAGCAGCGTGGGCATAGAAAATGTCCGCAACGACTACCAGGTCAGCTTTATGAAGGTGGACAGCTCCGGCGCTGCGCTGCCGGGCGCGGCCTTTACGATCTACACCGCGATTCTGGACAGCAGCGGCCAACCGGACACTTTTGATGACGGTTATCCGAAGATGATGCGCTGGAGCCGCGACGGAGAAACATATCCTGACCCTGCCGTTTCCGCGGATGGTACTGCCGCCTACAAGGACGTGAAAAACAAAACGCTCCCCAAGGGAATGGTGTATTTCCGTGAGGTGCCCCTCGGCACCTATTACCTCCTTGAGACTGCGTATCCTGAGCGAAACGGGAGCGGCTACCGCACCTTCTATTTGGAGAGCGACCGGGTATTCAAGCTGGAGGTCGAGGAGAAACAAGGATCGAGGGAAGAGGTCAACGTCACGCTCAGCGAGTGGAAAGCAGCCGATGAGGACGGCCCCGCACACTATGAGGAGCTTTCCAAGGACACGAACGACGAATATTACGTTGTTTCCAACCAGGAGGTCGTCTGCAAGCTGACGGACGCCAACGACAATCTGCTCTATGTCAAGGGACATGAAGTCTGGGAGAATAAGGTATCCGAAGCCAGACTTTTCCCCGCAATCTACACGACGCTGGAGGAGGGTTTCGAGGCCGCGCAGGCGGGAAGCTTTGTCAATAGAAACGGGAATCCGGTTATCGTGAACGCCTTGAAGCTGAAGGTGCTGAAGGACTTTACGATCTCCAAACCGATACTCTATAACAACGACCGCAAGATCACCTTTACCACAGCGGAAACAAGGGTGCCATGGAGCAGGGAGGATAGCAGGGACATCTATATATTCAGCACCACCCGTACCTCAGACACCTCCAGAGCCCTGATCAGCCGCGCGTACAAGGAGGATAACTCCACCGACGCAAACGCGGGCGCGCTCATTACCCTTGACGACGGCGCGGATATGACCCTGCAAAATATCAGACTCAACGGCCAAAAGAACACGTATTACGGCAGGGCGTTCCATGTTGTGGACGGCTCCCTGACCATTCTGGACAGCGTTCAGCTGCAGAACTTCAAGGTGTCGATCAGAAATTCGGAGAAAAGCGACATCCGAGGCGGCGCGATTCTTCTGGAGGACAACACAAGTCTGACCGTTGACGGCGGAGCACAGCGCAGATCGGCAGTATTCACGAGCAACCAGACTGTGAACTATACGGAAGGCGGCTCCGACGGCGGCGCGATCGCGATCGGTGAAAACTGTACCGTCAGCCTGAGCAACGCACAGTTTACCAGCAACAGCGTGTTGGCTGCCGGGAATAAGAAGGGCAACGGCGGCGCGATCAGCGCGGCCCAGGCCAATCTACCCCTTCGGAATGTGGTCTTCCGGAACAACGAAGCCAGAAATGATGGCGGCGCGGTTTACATTACGGGGAACTCCAGCTTGACAGCGGATAACTGCATTTTTACCGGCAACGAGGCGAACACAAGGGATACCAACGCCGGCGAGGGCGGCGCGATCGCGGCGCTTTCCGAGGCGGCCGCCCCCTCTGAGCTGACGATTACAGGCGGTACCTTCACTGAAAACTCTGCCGCGAACGGCGGCGCGATCATGATCGGCGACTACGGTACGTTGCTCCTGAATGAAACGACCATGAGCAGCAACAAAGCAGCCTGCGGCAGCGCTGTCTATGCGGAGGACTCTGCCGAAGTCACCGCCATCGACGCGAGCATCACCGGCAACACAGCCAGCGGAGAAAACGGCGGCGCTATCAATGTCGGCGGCGTAAACGCAAGACTCTACTTTGGCGGCAGCCCCACCGTGTTTGACAACTTTGGCGCC
Source organism: uncultured Eubacteriales bacterium (assembly GCA_900321275.1). GTDB lineage: Bacteria > Bacillota > Clostridia > Oscillospirales > Oscillospiraceae > Limivicinus. Next base: position 33,195 of record ONVI01000048.1, read on the forward strand.
CTCGGCGATACGCAGCAGATGAACCTTGTCCTGAACGAAGACAGCAACGAGGTTATCAATACCACGGCAGACGGACTGACGAATGGCGTAATCGGCGTATTTGTCATCGAGAGCGACAGCAATGTGTTTGAGAAGCACGGTCTGCCGGGCAAGCCCTTCGGCACCTTCCAGGATAAGACCGCCCGTGCGAATCCCCAGGTCTTCCGCAGCGACCATGCGCTGTCCCTCTACGGCGTCAGAAACGAAGACAATCCCAATGACGATCTGATCTACTGGGTGGACGTGATCTGTAAGCTGACGGATGCCAGCGACAATATTCTCTATCAGGACATCTACCTCACCATCAACGGCAAGACGGAGACGCGCAAGGCCCAGGCTGTCTATGCAAGAATCACCGCGCCGGATGACCAGGAGAGTGATCCGAACGGCTTCAACGCATCACATGACGGCTTTGACGCTGCGGGGGGGACTCTCTACACAAAGAATGGGGATACCTACACCGCGTATCCGAACACGAACCAGACCGATATTAAGCTCAAAATGCTGAGGGATTACGACATTGACAAGAGCATCCGGTATCAGGGCAACCGCATGGTGACCTTCACCACGGCAGAGACAGGCGATCCGACCGATGTGATGAGAACGCGGGGAGACTACTTCTGCTTCAAGACCGATCGGACGGGTGCGGACGGCAGAGCATGGATTCAGCGTGATTTGACGCCGAATACAGAGCCAAACAATAACTGGAGAAATGCCTTGATTGAGGCCCCGATGATTGCTGCCACAGGCACAGCCCTGACCCTGACCGACATCACCCTCGACGGCGCGAAGAGTTCCTACACAAGCAGAGCGAATGGCGGTATCGTCAATGTAGCCTCCGGAAGCAGACTGTATGTCGTAAACGGCGCCAAGCTGCAAAACTCCGCAACCTCCGCCAGCGGCGGGGCGGTGCATGTCGCTTCCGGCGGTGCACTGACCATGACCGGCGGCGAGATTATCGGCAACACGGCATCCGGCAACGGCGGCGCGGTGTATGTCGATCCCAACGCTTCAATGACCATGGCCAACGAAGTATTGACCAATGGTGCCGTGCTTAGAGGAACAATCAACGGCAACACTGCGTTAAACGGCGCGGGCATCTATCTGGCGTTTACCGACGAAAATAACCACGCCGTGCTGTACATCTCCGGCGAACCGTACTTTGGCGGGACAGGGACAAATGCTGGAGGCAATTTCATAGTTGTCGATGCCGATGGCAATCCTCTCGGAAACTTTGTCCGGAAGGGGGCGGACTTCAAGCCTGAGGGTAATGATCCGACGAACGGCAGCAAGCCGTACCGGAAGGATAATCAAGACTACTATCTTGTCCGCCAGGACATCTTTATTCCCGGTACGGCGGCACCTCATAACGCCATCCGCATAACGGGCAAAATCACCTCCGGCGACGGCTCAATCTGGGTCTGGGCAAATGATGGCGAAAAGGGCAAGGTTAATCACTACGAAATGCTCAAGCAGTTCGCTGTGATTGCTGACGGTGTTACGATCGACGAAAACACCTACAAGGTCTTCCGCAACGCACGTTCTGACGCGGATACCGACTGCGGCGGCGATTACCTGACAGGCCAGAGCGGTGACAAGATCGGCGGATGGAACTGCGTATATTGGACAGGAGGCTTCGATGTTCTGTTCCAAAAAATCGACGGCTACGGCAAAGATATGGACGGCGCTACCTTTACACTGTATAAGGCCAATGACACCGGCACGGCGATCACAGAACCCTTCCAGCGCTCTCAGAAGGATGTAACAGCCGTATCCGGGAACATTCATGAGAATGCGGCAGTGATGATAAAGGTGAAGGGCGCAGGCAACACAACAGAGGACAGGGCGGTCTACGGAGACGGTCTGGCCGTGTTCGAAAAAATCCCGCCCGGTGTCTACTTCATGAAGGAGACCAAGGTCGTCGATTCCAACGGCACGGACTTTACATCAAAGTACCGGACAGTAGAAGAACAGTACAAGATTGTGCTCGACAAGATGGGCTGGTATACAATCTATACTCCCGCGTACGGTTCGGACGGAAAGCCTGACTGGACAGCAGCATCGCTGCCGACAGCGCCGACGTCGAATTTCGTAAAGGATTCCAACGGAAAGTATACGAAACCGGCATCCCCGGCTTCTGTAGGAGACTTGGAGGTTTATACCGTTTTGAATATCGCCCCGACCGTGACACGCAAAGTAATTCTGCGCAAGGTGGATAGTGCATATAAACCTTTGGATAAGCCCGTGTTTACAGTTTATTATGCTGATGGTCAGTCTATTGTAAGACTACAGAAACAGAATGGGATAGTCGAGACGCTGAAGGACTTAAAGGCTCAATCCTCTGGCGTAACCTGGATTGGCACTCTGCCATATGGTATATACTATCTGGTTGAGACAACGGATGCAGAAGGCAATTCCCTTGAACCCGGGTCAGAGATTCGCTATACTCTGACCGTCGGCGATGACAGCGTTACAGCACCCGGCAGCAGAGACGGAGTTGTAATCAAAGGACCAAACTGAGATCAGGCAACCCACTCCGTAAGCAAAACAACATGCGCCCCCGGTCAGCGGGAAACCTGACCGGGGGGCACAAAACAGAGAGCTCCTCAGATACGATGCATGTATCTGAGGAGCTTTTTGGGTAAGCGCACAATAAGCACCCGCCTACCAAGTGACCCACATTTATGAGACAATCTCCGAGAGACTCGAAAAACTTCTAGTGAGTTTTTCGAGAAAACT
>ONVI01000049.1 GCA_900321275.1 uncultured Eubacteriales bacterium
GAACTCGATATGGACACCCTGATGTTTTTCGACGCCCACCGGGACACGCTGCCCATCTTTACCGCATTGGAAGCAACGCTTTATGAGCACTTCCCGGAGATGCAAAAGCGGGTACAGAAAACACAGGTCACTTATTATCATAAGCATGTCTTTGCCTGCGTGTCCTTTGCCCGGGTCAGGCGCAAGGCTGAGCTGCCGGAGAGCTGGCTCACGCTGACGCTGGGGCTTCCGTATGCGCTGGATTCTGAGCGTGTCGCTGTAAAGACCGAAGTTTATCCGGGGCGCTGGACCACGCATTTTGTCATCGGCTCGCCTGAGGAGCTGGACGAAGAGCTCCTTTCCTGGATCGAGCAGGCCTATGTGTTTTCCGAGCGGAAATAGCAGGGGAGCGGGAAAGATGATTAAGCTTCGCTATGGCAATACAAACACCTTTTATATTCCCGGCTCGAAGGGCGGACTCTTGATCGACACGGATTGGGCAGGCACGCTGCCGCAGTTTTTCAAGGCGATCAAATCGGCAGGCCTGGGGATTTCGGACATCTCCTATGTGCTGGCTACGCACTATCACCCGGATCACGTCGGGATCATTGGGGAGCTTCAAAGGCTGGGCGTTGTCCTGCTGGTTGCTGACGTTCAGCACGGCTTCCTGCACTTCCCGGATGAGATTTTTTCAAGGGACAAGCGGCTTCACTATGTGCCAATCACCAAGAGTGCGGCAAAGGTCCTTCCCTGCGAGGAGAGCCGTGCATTCCTGCATAGCTTGGATATCGGCGGCGAGATCGTGCATACCCCCAGCCACAGCGAGGACAGCATCTCGATCCTTCTGGATGACGGAGACTGCATCGTCGGCGATCTGGAACCGTATTCTTATCTGAATGGGTATGAGGATAATCCCAGACTGAAAAAGGACTGGGGCCAGATCCTGAGCCGTCACCCGCGGCGGATTTTCTACGCCCATGCGAATGCTCAGGAGATGTAATAGAGCAGCAATTCTGAGGCTTATGTATAGTTGTATGTACATAGAGTCTTCGAATCGCATTGATACCTGGTCTTGGCAGACTATAGCCGGCTTTTTGCACTCGTCTGAGAAAGGCTTTCCTCCAGACTGAGAATCGGCATAGATCTCATTGGAGTCAATATCAGCCGCGGGAATGGACCGTGCGTGTAGAATACGTATTTTATGCGAACAGAATACGTATTTCACGCGTACAGAATACGTATTTTACTCGCAGAATACGTATTTCACGCAAAGAAGACGCATAGAAAACGCATTACTCTTATTGCGCGCACAGAAAACGCATTGTATGCGCATAGAAAACGCATTGCTCTTTTTACACGCATAAAAAACGCATTACTACGCTTGTGCGCATTGTAAACGCATTGAACGTACGAACGTACATTGAACGTACGAACGTGCATTGAACGTACATTGAATGAGCATTGAACGTGCATTCACTTTTTGCAGACTCCCGGATATATAACAGCGGCACTGCCCGGTCTTTTCGGAGATTTGGGCAGTGCCGTTTTGCGCGGAGGCTGAAATTTGACCCCTGTTCTGAGATATGATATAAATAAGATAACAGTTTCCCGGTCTGCCATATGCAGCCACAGTCTCTCTTTTGACGCCCAGCGTCCTGTCTCAGGGCTCAAAGAGCCAAATATACGCCGCGTATGCTCCGATTTTCACAGCGCGGTGCACCTTCACTTGTCGGGTTCTTGCCAGCCCGGCGTTTTTTCGTATGTTGTCCGGCTCCTCGTCAGCCGCCATCTTTCTCATGCTCCGGCAGTCAATCGGCCATGCGGCATGGAGGAGTACAGTCTCCGGTAAAACAGCCATTCAGACGGTATGGCGTAAACACCGTTTAGGAAGCGGCAAGGCTTCCGCCCTGCGCACCGCGTCAGAAAACGCGGCGCCGACAGCGCAGGCAATATCCCCGGCAAGGGCTCGCAGTCGGGCGGGTCGAAAGGACACACGCGAGTTATTCGCAGCCGAGTTCAGCGGTCGTGTCCGCGGTTGTCAACGGTTTAACGCCTTTGACAGAGTATGATCTCCATACCGCATCGTACTGACCTTGCGTAAAAATCAAACAGAGACAGTCATGCAGGCAAGGGCGCGAAAGCCCGCTGCTCTGCGGCTTTTGGGGTTCGGGCGAGTCGGCTTCCGGGAGAAACGGAGCGGAAACGGCAGCCGGTGCCAATGGGTGAACTATGCCTGTTCGCCTCGATGGCGATACCAGGCAAACATATACTGCTGATAGATCCCGTTATACGAGGAGTAGGCTTCAAAGGGATAGCCCTTCGGATACTCCCGGGCGAGTACGCGGTTCACCCACACATCCCGCGGGAAGGCGTTCAGATGATGAAGCCCGAAAAGGGAGACACAGTTTGCGACCTTCACCCCCACACCCAAAAGCCCGGTCAGGGCGGCAAGGGTCGTCTCTTCATCCGCGTCACGGAGCGGCTCCAGACTGATTTCACCTCGTAAAACCGAGAGGGCTGCCGCGTGGACATAGCGGCAGCGATAACCGAGCCGGCAGCGGTTGAGATCTTCCTCGCTCAAGGCTGCGACGGCCTTGGGCGTGGGGAAGGCATAATAGACCTCGCCGCGGCTGTCTTTTCGCTTCTCGCCGCACTGCTCCGCGAGCAGCTCCACCGAGCGCCGGATGGCGGGAATGTTTCGGTTCTGCGAGATAATAAAGGTGACCAGCATCTCCCACGAATCCTGCCGGAGGATGCGGATACCCTTTTCGTTTTCGGCGGCGAGAGCCAGAAACGGGTCTGACTTGGGATCGATCCGGGCGCGTATCCGGGCGTAGTCCTCGTCCAGATCCAGATAGCTTCGCCAGAAGGTGTCGAAAGACTCCTCGCTGCAATCAAGCTCATACCGGCTGTCACCCAGCGCGGTGAGAACCAGGCAGCGGCTTCCGGCAATGATCCGGTATGTACGGGGTTCGATCCTCGTCCAGCGAAAGCACTGGCCGCTGTCTGCGATCCGGTCCGGATCGAGATCGTCTGTAAAACTGAGAATCATAATTCCTATGCTCCAAACCGAGATTTATGCCCGGATTATATAAAAAGTTTTCGACAAATGCAAACGTGAAGCCGAAAATCAGGTCGAAAACACGAGATTACGGCGGGTTATAAGGGGGTTTACCGCTGAAAAGTCGAACACTTTTTGTTGACGGGCAGCTTTTCGGATGCTATATATAAAGCAGGATCCAAAGACATTCTTTGAGATTCACAGTGTCGAGTCAGAAAACCAGTCTGACACAGTCTCCTGTACATTACACAGTCTCCTTGCCAAATCCCCGGGCATATCATAATCATCGCCCCAACCGGGCATGACTTATATCGCGGCCGCGAAGCGAAGGCTCTCTTCGCCGATCCGGTCATAGTCGCTGACATGTGCTTTTTTGTGGCACTGGTGTCGGCGATTTTGTTAATCCGGCAATTCGGCCATTTTCAAAAGAGCCGTGCTGCCGGAGTCAAATTGTCCGGTTCCTGCCGACCGGACAGCCGCGATCACATTCCGGCCCCCTGCGAGCAAACAGAATCACAGGAAGATCAAAGCAGCCGTTGGGCGGTACGGCAAGAAAACCGTCAAGGGAGAGGCAGTGCTCCCGGCCTGCGCTCCGCGAGAATGCGATTCCGACAGCGCGGGCAGGTGGGGATGGGACCCAGAGTCGGAAAGGGTCCGAAGAAAGGAGACAACTTCTATGAAAACCATAAAACAATCCGGTATATATCGTTCACAAATCATGCAGCTGGACAAGCTTGCAAGACACAACAGGCAAGGCAGCTTCCGTACAAAGGACCGCTACTACGAGGCGTTCAAACGATTCTGCGCCTTTCTTGCCGATCACTATCAGCTTCAGAAGATCGAGAACATCAGCGGGAAGCATCTGGTGGCCTATGTGCTTTACATGCAGGAGCACGGGAAATCAGCCAGCACCATCAAAACCGATCTCTCTGCCATCCGCTTTTTCCACGACAAGATGTCAGACCCGAAATACCGTCTGCCGACGAACGCGGAGCTGGGGATCGAGCTGGAGCAGCGCCTCTTTGCGGAGGCTGACCGCGCATGGACGGTCCCCGAGTTCAACCGTGCTCTGGCAGCGGCACAGGCGGAGAGACGCTACGACTATATCCTCGCGCTGTATCTGGCCCGGTATGCGGGGCTTCGCATCCACGAGTGTTTTCGGATCGATACGGCAACGGCCGAAAAGGCGCTGCGGGAGAATATGATCACCGTGAAAGGCAAGGGCGGAAAGATCCGGTCGGTCCCGATCCCGGAGCATATACGCCCCATCCTGGAAACGCTTCTTGACCAGACCGAACGCGGCCACAAGCTGCTGGTACCGGACGACAAGCCGACCGACCGGGCGATCAAGGAGCTTCAGGGCTTTCTCCGCAGGGAGCGCGCAATGATCCAGGACCCCGGAGACGATCGGCCGTTGACCTTCCACGGCCTGCGCCACAGCTATGCCTCGGATACATATATGAATCTGCTGGGCGACGGCATGAGTGCTCTGGATGCCCACTTTGAAGTGTCCCGGCTGCTGGGGCATGAGCGGGCGGACGTAACCAATATTTATCTGGCTTCCGTGCGCGGAAAGTTGGATGAAGGGAAGGAGGACGGTCAATGAGCAAACTTTATAATGAGTTGGTACGTCAGCAAAGAGAGGCACAGATCCAGGACTCTGAGCTGGGAGACATCCCGGTCATGATGACCGTCCCGGAACTTGGAAAGCTGCTCCGCATCAGTCGGAACAAGGCCTATGAATATGTCCGCAGCGGTGCCGTCCCCTCAATAAAGGTCGGCAAGCAGATCCGCATTTATCGAGGCGATGTACTTCCTCTGCGCCAGCTCAGGCATTCATCCGAGGACCGGTGAGCTTCTCCCTTTTGCGACATTTTGCGCGGAAATGTAGGAAACGAAAAATAGCAATATGACGTAACGAACACGAAAGCGCCCGGTTTCCTGCGAAATCGGACGCTTTTGCGCATTATAATTTGCGGTTTTTCGCACGACCTCATCATTTCATGGGATGAGACGGAGGAACGGAGGAAGAATCCGTAAAATGTTCGGTTTCTGTTGCGAAAATGCGCGAAAAACGGTATAATCTTATTGAGCAGATACTCCTGATCGGTTGTCTGGGAGATAAGAATGAAGGCACTGTGAAAAGGAGTATGATATGAATCCACGTAAAAAAGGCAACAAATGGGAGGTACAATATCGCGTACCCGGCTATCCCAAGGCTTTCTATGAACGTTTTGACACCGAAGTAGAGGCGAGACTGCGCTGCGCCCAGATCGAGATCGCGAGGAAAAACCACAATCTCATGCCTCCGGCATCGGGGCAGAAGATCATTCCCATCACCATGAGCGAGCTGCTGGACGAATATGTGCAGACCTATGGCCTGACGCACTGGGGCGACAGCTATTATTCGCTCACAAAGCACCGGATCGAGGACTATATCAAGCCCGCCGTCGGCAATATTCTGGTCAGGGACATCACCCCCAGGTTTCTGGACGAATGCTACAAGAACATGCTCAATACCCAGGCAAAGGCTATGGCAGGACATAAGGACATCGAGAAAAAGATCTCGTATCCCGTCATTGTAAAATGCCACTGCCTGATCCGATCGGCGCTGAATCAGGCCGTCCGCTGGGGCTATATCCAGTTCAACCCCGCCGTGAATGTCAGTCTCCCCAGAGTACCGGCCAAACAGCGGGAGGTCTGGACACCGGAGCAGGCGCTGATGGCCATCAACCTCTGCACAGACCCGAATCTGAAAACCTGCATCCTGCTGGCCATAGGCTGCAGCCTGCGCTTGGGCGAGATTCTCGGTCTGCAGTGGAAGCACGTCCACATCGACGAAAAGTCCCTGGAGGACAACAGCTCCACGCTGGAAGTCAAGCAGGAGCTCAAGCGCTGTTACAAAAATTCCCTGGAGGATTTGGAGAAGATGAACCGGGGCAATGTGTATTTCAAGTTCCCGGACGTGAAGGAGTGCAGCAACACCTCGCTTGTCCTGAAGATCCCGAAAACCGAGTCCAGCATCCGCACTGTCTATATCCCCAATTCCGTGGCTGTTGCGCTGCAGGCACAGCGTGCTATGCAGGAAAAGCGGAAGGAATTGATGCATGGTCTCTATTCGGACTACGGGATGGTCATTGCATTGGACGACGGGCGGCCGACCGAAGGAAGAGTGATTGACAGGGCTTTCAAGGAGCTCATCGTCTCAAACGGACTGCCGGAGGTCGTGTTTCACTCCCTCCGCCACCTGAGCACCTCGATGAAGCTGCAGGTCAGCGGCGGGGATATCAAGGCGGTGCAGGGAGATACCGGCCATGCGCAGGCGTCCATGGTGACGCAGGTTTACAGCCACACCTTTGTGGAGAACCGAAAACGGATGGCGGGCCTGATGGAGGATACCTTCTTCAGCGGCGTGAAAGGGGATGCAGCCGAAAATTCGGCTGCGGACGCAAAAAAAGAGCAGATCCTGCATCTGCTCAAAGAGTCACCGGGGCTGGCCGACCTCATCCTGACCATCGCCGGAGGGGCGAAAAGCAGGTTAAACTGAGGCCCTGGGGCTTGTAGGAAAACGTAGGAAATCGCCGTTTTTCAGATCATTTAAAGGAACTTTTGCAAAAGAAAAACGCCCGATTTCATTCAAAATCAGGCGTTTTTCTGGAGCTGCTACCCAGATTCGAACTGGGGACCTCATCCTTACCAAGGATGCGCTCTACCTGCTGAGCTATAGCAGCAAAGTATGTGCCCCTTTTTCAAGGGGCACATCTGTGGCGACCGAGAAGGGACTTGAACCCTCGACCTCCGGCGTGACAGGCCGGCGTTCTAACCGACTGAACTACCCGGCCACAGCGTGGTTATAATAGCAGACGCATCCCGATTTGTCAAGCAGAAATTTCAAAAAACTGTTTTCTTTTTTCCCGATTTCCAAAACGCCCGATTTTCATTCCCGTTTCTTAACAGAATCTTTGTTTTTCCGGCGGGTCTTTGTCTTGCAAACAAACACGCGGAATGTTATACTTTTAGATTAGGGAAACGCTGAATAAATCCCCGCGTACGGCTTGACGGCATATTTCCCGTCTGTCTTCGGCTGAAAAACTTGAAATACACAAAGTATTCCTGTGTTTTTCAGCTTTCGACAGCCGAAAAATATGCTCGCCAATCCGCGCACGTCGATTCAATCAGCGCTTCCTTAGAATGTGATTTTTGTTCCGCGGGTGTCGTTTCCGCCTGCCGGACTTGATCCCGGAGGGAGAAGATGAGTTTTAAGAAAACGCTCGGGCGGCTTGTGGCCCTGCTGATCATCGGCAGCGCGCTGATTTTCGGCATGTCCGGCATCTACCATGAAGCGCCGTGGATCGTCGCGCCGCTGTTCGGCAGCGCAAAGATTGAATTTGCCGGAAAATATCTGGACTCCGATACGCCAGGTGTCAAGGCAAAAATCAATAAGCGCGACCTTGCCCAGCTTGATTATCTGCCGAATCTCAAGAGCGCAGACTTCCGCGGCAGCAGCTGCTACCAGGAGATCGCCCAGTGGGCCGAAGCGCACCCGGACGTCGAGGTGATCTATTCCGTGCCGCTGCCCAACGGCACGATCGTGGACAGCAACACGGAAGAGCTTGACCTGAGTCAGCTCACCAACGCGGACACCGACGCCATGCGCGACGCTCTCTCCTACCTCCATAACATCCGCGCGCTGAACTTCGGCGAAGTCGGCGGCGAGCGCTTCAGTCTCGAGAACATGAAGAATATCCAGCTGGACGTCCCCAACGCGCGGCTTCATTTCTCCGCCGTCATCGACGGGCAGGTCTTCGACGGGGACGCCCAGAGTCTCGACCTGCGCGACGCGAGGCCGGAGAACGTGCAGGAGCTGTCCGCGATGCTGGCCTGCATGCCGAACCTGCAGGTTGTGGAGCTCGGCAGTGAGGAGACCGGGAAAATCCCATGGGACGGCATCGCCACCATGAAGCGCGACTGCAAGAACGTACAGTTCCGTTACAGCTTCACGCTCTACGGGCGGCAGATGGATCTGGACGCGGAAAAGCTGGATTACCGCGGCATTCGCATTACCGACAACGGCGACGCGCTTTATAAAGCGCTGTCCTGCATGAACCACTGCACCTATGTAGACATGGACAGCACCGGCGTCTCCTACGAATCGCTTGAGCAGATGCGGGAGCTGTTCCCACAGACCAAGATCGTCTGGCGCGTCTGGTTCGGCGACAACTACAGCGTGCGTACCGACGTGGAAAAGATCCTTGCCTCCAAGCCCTCCGTCGGCGGCATGATCTACGACGCCTCGGTGCTGAAATACTGCACGGACATCAAATACCTCGACCTCGGCCACAACGATGACCTGGCGGATCTCTCCTTTGTGTCCTCCATGCCGAATCTGGAGGTGCTGATCATCGCCATGACCGCCATCACGGACATCAGCCCCCTGCGCAATTGTCCCAAGCTGGAATATGTGGAGCTCAACTCCACCAACATCGCCGATCTCAGTCCGCTTGAAAACTGCACGGGGCTCCACCATCTCAACATTGCGGGCTGCCCGAAGATCAAGGACATCACCCCGCTCTACGGGCTGACGGAGCTGGAACGCCTGTGGATCGGCCGCGACACGCCCGTTCCCGCGGAACAGGCCCAGCGCATGAAGGAGCTTGTCCCCGGCTGCAAGGTCAACACCACCACCGACGATCCGCACGGCGACGCCTGGCGCTTTACCCGCTACGACCCCGAGGAGCCGAAGTACTACTGGGTGCCGCGCTACGAGCTGCTGCGTGAGCAGATGGGCTATAACTATCAGGAATACAGCTTCTACTGGCTTGATCCCCTGTGCGACAAGGAAGCGCCCGACGAATATGTCGGAATGTTTGGAAAAGAGGTCTACGGACTGGCATGAAACAAAATCATCACTTCCTCCGTCTTGTAATCATTGCGCTGCTTTGCCTGCTTCTGACCGGCTGCGGCAAGACGGAAAAAGCCGGGCATACCGCCGTTCCCGCATCGGTTCGCGCCGCGGAAGCCGCGCCGACACAGACGCCGGAGTCCACAGCGGAACCTACGCCCACGCCCACGCCCACGCCCACGCCGGAGCCGGAGCTGCGCATTCTCGGCAAGCTCTATAACAAGGCCGACACCATGGTTGAGCTGGCAGGGCTCAAGGACGCGGACGCAGAGGGCGCCGCCGCGGTGCTCAGACGCATGCCCGCGCTCCAGCTTATCCGCATCGGCAATGAGACCGAGACGCCCCTGAGCTGGGAAAGCCTCCGCCTCCTGCATGACGCCGCGCCTCAGGCCGTGATCGATTACGCCTTCACGATGTTTGAGCGCTCCTTCAATCTCAGTGATGAGGTGATGGATCTCAAGTACATCCAGATGGAAGACGAGGGCGCGCTGGTCGGCAAGGCCGCCGCCTGCATGACAAGACTGCGCACCCTGGACATGGACAGCTGCGGCGTCACCAATGAGGCCATGGCCCGTCTGCGCGACAGCCTGCCGAACACGGACGTCATCTGGCGCATCAACTTTGGGGCCTACTACACCGCCCGCACGGACGTGACACGCATCCTCGCCTCCATGCCCGGTCAGGCGGGTGAGCTGGTGCACAACAACGTGGAAAACCTCAAATACTGTACAAAGGTAAAATATCTGGACGTCGGCCACAACAACTATCTTGACACGATCGAGTTCATCCGCTATATGCCCGATCTGGAGGTTTTGATCGCGGCACTGAATTTCGTGGAGGACTTCTCCCCGGTGGAGGACTGCCCGAAGCTGGAATACGTCGAGGCCTTCACCTCGCGCCTGCATGATCTGACGCCCTTTGCCAATCTGCAGAACCTCCGGCATCTCAACATCGGCTATAACTTTGCCGTGACGGACATTTCGCCCCTCTACGGCCTCAAGAATCTGGAGCGCCTCTGGATCGGCGAGCATGACCCCGTCCCGCCCGAGCAGATCGCAAAGTTCCGCGAGCTGCACCCCAACTGCATCGTCAACGACACCACGCCCGATCCCACCGAGGAATACTGGCGCTTTGCCGAGCACGGCGACGAAATGGGCAACCAGCGTTACGATCCCCGCTATGAGCTGCTGCGCGAGCAGATGGGTTACTCGGAAGAGGCCTATGCTTACAACTGGCTCGATCCCCTCTATCCTTATTTCGAATATGACCGTCAGGTCGTGCCCGACCCCGATGTCGTGGACTTTGCCGACCTGTTTGACGTGTACTGATTTTGGCGGCTGATGCCGTCCGGGAGTATATCATGATAAAAAAGAAAACAAGCGCCGCGCTGTGCGCCGCGCTTCTCTGTCTGACGCTTGCCGCCTGCGGTGCGGGCGCGAAGGGCGGCACGGCTGCGGCGGCGCAGCCGTCGACTGCCGCAGCTCCGGCCGCGCCGGTTTCCAAGGCGCCGCCTGTGGTCTTTGCCGCGGGAAGCGCTCCCTCCGACTCAGCCGAGCTGCGTATGCCCCTCAGCGACGGGGAGACGGCGCTGCTCGCTTCCCTGCCCAACCTTGCAGCCGCAGATTTCAGCGGCAGCAGGAATGAGGAGGAGATCGCTGCCTGGGCCATGGCTCATCCGGAGGTCGAATGTTATTACACGGTCACCCTGCCGGACGGGACGGTCCTGGATTCCGGCACCCGCAGCGTGGACCTGCGCGACAAGTCCCCTGCCGAATGCGAGGCGCTGGCCCCGAAGCTCGCCCTCCTGCCAGCGCTGAAAAGCGTCCGTCTCGGTTCCGAGGGCGGCGCGCATACCTGGGAAAGTCTCGCCCGGCTGCGCGCGCTGCTGCCGGAGCCCGCTTTCAAATACAGCTTCCAGCTCTACGGGAAGGAGTGCGACCTCTCCGATCCCTCCTTGAATCTCAGCCATATTGCCGTTCCCGACGGCGGGGCGGAGCTGCGCGCCAGAATCCCGCTTATGACGGAGCTGAACTATGTGGATATGGATACCTGCGGCGTATCCAATCAGGAGATGGAAAAGCTGCGCGCCGACTTTCCGGATATCAAATTTGTCTGGCGCGTCTGGTTCGGCGAGGCCTACAGCGTCCGCACCGACGTGCCGCGCATCCTGGCCTCCAAGCCGACGGCGGGCGGGATGCTCTACCCCTCTGATGTGGAGGCGCTGTCCTGCTGCCATGACGTGGTATTCCTGGATCTGGGGCACAACAAGCAGCTGACGGATATCTCCTTCGTTTCCCAGATGCCGAAGCTGGAGGTCGCCATTCTCGGTATGTGCGACTGGGAGGACGCAAGCCCCCTGGCAAACTGCCCGGAGCTTGAATACCTTGAGATGTTCTCCACCAACTGTACCGATCTCAGGCCCCTGTCCGGTCTCAGCAATCTCAAGCATCTGAACATTGCCGGCAATGTGGAGCTGGAGGACATCACCCCCCTCTACGGCATGACGCAGCTTGAGCGCCTGTATCTCGGCAGCATGAACCGCGTACCCTGGGAACAGTGCGAGGAATTCCAGAAGCGCGTGCCGAACTGCGAGTTTGACACCATGGTCTACGACGACCCCACCGGCGGTCACTGGCGCTGGGACAGCGAGGGCAACCAAGTGGACCGCTATTATCTGCTGCGGATGCAGTTTGACCAGTACGACGACGACGTCTATTCCCTCAAATGGAACGACCCCCTGTATGGGGACTATACAGGATAAAAGGAGAACCCGATGAACAAGCGATTCTTTCAATACGGTCTGTGTCTCATGCTGCTGACGCTGTGCCTGCTGCTGACCGCCTGCGGGAAGGGCGGCGCTTCGGCGCCGGGCCGCGCCCCGACGGAGCCGACGCCTGTGCCGACCCCGGGGCCGGTGCGCTTCGCCGCCGGTGAGGTCGCGTCCGAGACGGCGGATCTGCGCATGTCCCTCGCCGCCGGCGAGACCGCCCAGCTCGATTTTCTGACTGCCCTGCGCACAGCCGATCTCAGCGGCAGCGCGGACGAGGCCGAGGTCGCGCAGTGGGCCAAGGCGCATCCCGGCGTGCAGACCCGCTATACCGTTACGCTCCCGAACGGAACCGTGCTGGGCTCCGATACGCGCAGCGTCGATCTGCGCGGTCTGTCCGCCGCCGATTGCGAAGCCGCGGCCCGCAAGCTCTCCCTGCTGCCGGCCCTTGAGAGCGTCGAGCTCGGAGCTGAGGGCGGCGCGCTGAACTGGGGCGATATCGCAAAGCTGCGCGAGCTTCTCCCCACGCCCGTCTTTCACTACGCCTTCAAGCTTTACGGTCAGGACTGCAATCTTGACAACACCACCATCAATCTCTACAAAGTCTCCGTCAACGACAACGGCAAGCTGATCGACGAGGTTATGCGCTATATGCCGCAGCTCACCTATGTCGACATGGACAACACCGGCCTTGACCCCAAGCGTCTTGAGGAGATCAACCTGAACCACCCGAACGCCAAGGTGGTCTTCCGCGTTTTCTTCGGTGACAACTACACCGCCCGCACGGATACCGAACGCATCCTCGCCTCCATGGCCTCCAAGGGCGGCATGCTGAACAACGACAACGTATCCGGCCTCTACTACTGCCATGACGTGAAATACCTTGACCTCGGCCACAACACCTGGCTGACGAACATCGGCTTTGTCGCGCAGATGCCGAAGCTGGAGGTTGCGATCCTCTCCATGTGCAACATCCGGGACGCGTCCCCCCTGGCAAGCTGCCCGGAGCTTGAATATCTGGAGATATCCAATACCTACTGCGACGATCTCCGCCCCTTATCGGGGCTCAGCAAGCTGCGCCACCTGAACGTCGCGGGGATCGGCTACGATTTCTATGGCGACGGCACACGGCCCTCGCTGAAGGACATCACGCCCCTCTATCCGCTCACAGGCCTGGAGCGTCTCTGGATCGGCGGCTACAATCCCGTCCCGCCCGAGCAGATCGCCGAGATGCAGCGGCGCGCGCCCAACTGCGAGATCGACACCTCCGTCTATGAGGATCCCGTCGGCGGCCGCTGGCGCTATGTCGCCCTGGCGGACTATGTGAACACCTACGTTGATACCTATCACGACCGCTACATCAAGCTGCGCCAGCAGTTCGGCGACTACGACTATACGGTCTACAACTTTACCTGGAACGATCCCCTCTTTGACGAGGCTTACCGCTATATCCCCCAGGCGACGCCGAGCCCGTCCCCCTCGCCGACGGCTGCGCCCGCATTCGGGGCAGCTGCCACGCCGACCCCGGTGCCTGCGGCAACGCCCGCCCCGGTTTATCAGGAGCAGCCCCAGGTCTATCAGCCGTACTATGAACCCGCTTATGATCCCTATGCGGAGTACTATGAAGAGCCCGTCTATGAGCCGGAGCCTGAACCGGATCCGGTTCAGTGGACTCCTGTCGAGCAGCCGAATGTGGATCTTGTCTTCAATAACAGTCCTGTGTCTGTGACAGAGCCCCAGCCGGATCTGTCCGTTCAGGAGCCGGATCTGTCCTCCACAGTGGGACAGGCGTCCCCGGAGCTTCCCGTGATGGGCCTCGATCCGTCTCAATATCAGGGTGAAGTCTATATTCCGTAATGAGAGAAGTGTGGGAAGTATGAGAAATTATCAGGAAGAGTTTGACAAGCGCGTGGCTTACATCCGCGCAAAACTGGCCGAAGCCCACGCCGACGGCATCGTCTTCGGCAACTCCGGCGGCAAGGACAGCGCCCTCGTGGGCATTCTCTGCAAGGCCGCCTGCGACAACACGCTGGGCGTCATCATGCCCTGCGCCTCCTCGCAGAACTATGGGCAGGACAAGGACGACGGCAACGCCCTCGCCGAACAGTTCAGGATTGAGACGCGCACCGTCGATCTCACTGCCGTGCGTGAGGCGGAGCTGAAGGCGCTGGAAGGCGTCGCCACGCTCAATGATATGGCTCTGACCAACATTGCCCCCCGTCTGCGCATGACGACGCTGTACGCCATCGCCGCAGCGGAGAACCGTCTGGTCGCCGGTACCGGCAACCGCAGTGAGATCTACATGGGTTACTTCACCAAATGGGGCGACGGAGCCAGCGACTTTAACCCCATCGCCGACCTCTGCGCCACCGAGGTTTTCGACTTTCTCCGCTTTCTGAAAGCCCCGGCGTCCATCGTGGAAAAGGCGCCCTCGGCCGGGCTCTATGAGGGGCAGACCGACGAGAAGGAGATGGGCGTGACCTACCGCGCCATCGACGATTTTCTCCTTCGCGGCGAGGCCAACCACTACGACCGGGCGATCATCGACCGCTACCACAGCCGCAGCGAACACAAACGCCGCCCGATCAGCACCTTCGAGAATCCCTGAACACGATTGTCCCCCGCCGCGAGTGCGGCGGGGGACAAAATCTTTTTGTACATTCACTTGCCTCTCCCTTTGGGAGAGGTGCCCCAGTGTCGCAACACTGGGGCGGAGAGGGTTATCCGACCTCTCAGTCACCGCCGCATGCGGCAGCAGCAAGCTTTGAATGTCGCACGCTTCCCGCGCGTCAGAATGCTCCCCTGCGGGAGGGCCGAGTTTTATCCGAACACCTCTTCCACAAAGTCCGCGGCGCCTTTGAAGCCGGAGCAGGATCGGAAGTCCTCACGCATGGCCAGGGCGGCCTTTTTCAGTTCCTCGTCCATAAGCGCCAGGCGGATCGCCGTGCGGATGTCGTCGGGGCTTTGCGCTTCCTTCTTTGTCAGCATCCTGCCCGCGCCCATCTCGCACACTCTCCGGGCCACGGCCTGCTGTTCGCCGGTTTGGGGGTATAAAAGCTCCGGCACGGCCATATACAGGCCCTCCGACGCGCTGTTCATCCCGCAGTGTGTGATAAAGAGATTTGCCCCGGCCAGCACCTCCATCTGGTCCACATAGTGCTCGACCCGGACATTCTCCGGCAATTCGCCCAGCGCGGCTGGGTCGAAGACCTTCCCGCAGGAGATCAGGAGATCGAACGGCTCGCCCCGCGCGGCCTCAACGCAGCAGCGGTAGAAATCCGGGCGCTCGTTGATCACCGTGCCGAGGGAGACGTAAACCAGCGGCCGCTGCCCCTCCTGCCGCGTGACCGGCGCATCCTTCACTGAGGGGCCCACAAAGCGGTAGTGCTGAGAATCAAAGGTTTCCGAAAAGGGCTGGAAGCGGGCGGAGGTATAGACGATGGTGTTCGTGTCGTTGGAGTTCTGCACAATTTCCAGCGCGCTCCTGACCTGGTAGCCGAGAGGCTTGAGCTTGCGGATGGCCGTGTTCATCCGCGGCAAGCCGAGCGCCATGTCCGCAAGCTCGGACAGGCTGTAGCGCAGATACTTGGAAGAATACTGATTGAAGGCAAACGTCGTGGTGGAGCAGATCAGCGGCAGGTTTTGCTTGATCGCCGTCAGCTTTCCCCAGAAGCAGGCGGAGTCCGAAACAACCCCGCTCGGCTGGAATTCCGCCAGCTCCTTCGCCAGCACCGGATCCAGACGCGCGGTGGTCTCAAAGCTCTGGACGCTCATTTCCGTGGTGGAGACGCGCTTGAGGCGATCCTGACTCTTTTCATCCAGCGGCGGCAGATAGCTGTCGATGGAGACAAAGGCCGCGCCCGTGTCCTCGATCTTCTCCCGGAACTCCTCAAAGGAATAATAGCGGATCTCATGTCCCCTCTTCACAAGCTCCCGCACGACTTCGACGGTGGGGTTGGTATGCCCGTAGGCGGGAATGCAGAACCACACAATTTTCATTTCTCTTCCCCTCCGAATATTTGTTTGAAGTAAGCCTCAAAAAGGCCGTTCTTCGGCGGGATCGCCAGTCCCTGCTTCACGTCGCCCAGCAGGATCAGCGTATCGCCCGGCGTGATGCCGAACAGCTCCCGCGCCTCCTTCGGGATCACGATCTGCCCCTTGGTGCCCACCGTGACCGTCCATGCGTAATGGCCGTTTTCGTTGTTCACGGGATTGTCCTCCTGTATCTTATTTTATACTAATCATACTTTCCATACTTTTATTTGTCAAGCCCTTTTCGGCATCGGGTATATTTTACAAACAAGCATCGGCTGAGGGCATGAATTTCTATACCCTTCAGCGCGAAAAAACTTGTTGCAAACGGCGGATTGCTGTATAATAACCGCATCTTAAAGCTATTCTGATTAGAAGGAGAAGGTACTATGGAACAAGCAAGACGTCCCGAAAACATGGCGCGCATCACCACGCCCGAATTGGCACAGGCTTTTATTGACGAGCAGATCACTGCCCTCAAGGCGCAGATCGGCGACAAGAAGGTTCTGCTGGCGCTCTCCGGCGGTGTGGATTCCTCCGTCGTCGCGGCGCTGCTGATCAAGGCTGTCGGCAAGCAGCTTGTCTGCGTCCACGTCAACCACGGTCTCCTGCGCAAGGGCGAGCCCGAACAGGTGATTGAGGTCTTCCGCAACCAGATGGACGCGAACCTCATCTATGTCGACGCGGTCGACCGCTTCCTCGACCAGCTTGCGGGCGTGGCCGATCCCGAAACCAAGCGCAAGATCATCGGCAAGGTCTTTATTGACGTCTTTGCCGAGGAGGCCGCCAAGCTCGACGGCATCAGCTTCCTCGCCCAGGGCACCATCTATCCCGATATTCTCGAGTCCGGCCCCGTCAAGTCCCACCACAATGTCGGCGGTCTCCCGCCCGAGCTCAACTTTGAGCTGGTGGAGCCGGTCAAGTTCCTTTATAAGGATGAAGTCCGCGTGGTCGGCAAGACCCTCGGCCTGCCCGATAACATGGTCTACCGCCAGCCCTTCCCCGGTCCCGGTCTGGGCGTGCGCTGCGTCGGCGCCATCACCCGCGACCGCCTGGAGGCCGTGCGCGAGTCCGACGCCATCCTCCGCGAGGAGTTCAGGAAGAACGGTCTGGAGGGCAAGGTGTGGCAGTACTTCACCATCGTGCCCGACTTCAAATCCACCGGCATCACCGACGGTCTGCGCACCTACGATTGGCCAGTCGTGATCCGTGCCGTCAACACCGTCGACGCCGTCACCGCCGAGGTGGCCGAGCTGGACTTCAAGCTTCTGGCCCACATCGTCGACCGCATCACCCACGAGGTCAAAGGCGTCAACCGCGTCCTCTGGGACATCACTCCGAAACCCACAGGGACAATCGAGTGGGAATGATTGCAAAAACGCTGTAAAGGCGCATGGACATTGGATTTTTCCGGTTTGAAAACGCCTCGTGACAATCTTTTTCACACTTTAACTCATAGATAAAGAGCTAACTGATTTTTGTTGGATCAGTCAGCTCTTTTATTTTGATTGAAGATTGCTGTTTCAACAAAATCGAGGTTACTTTTGGCCGTTATCTCCCGACACTCTGTGGCTCATTACACCCGACCCGAACAGCAATAAAACAGACCCCGGGGATAAGATGGACATAAATTCTGCGTAAAAATGTATAGACAGTGATCATCATTCTGACCACTGTCCGTACATTGGTTGTTGTTTTTCTTTAAGGCAATACCACATAATTCGACAAGAGCAGATCCTGAGAAAATTTGGGTTCTGATAAAGGCACTTTTTCGCAGATGTACTTTGTGTACCTCAAGAAAAAGTGACGAAATCGTGCGGTGTTGCCTTAACGGTTGTTTTCCCATTTCCGGGAATCGAAGCCGTTGCATTCATTAAGATCCAGGTTTTTAAGACGCATGAGAGGTTCTTCGATCGGAGCCTTGGGGGGCTTTTCGAGAAAACAGCCGTTGAGCCTGGTATTATTGTCAATCCACGGTCCGAGTCCGCCGGCAGCCATGGCCGTTTCCATGTCGTTGAGTGCTTCAACGTCTTCTGCTGGCATGTCAAAGAATCCGCGTTTTTCAAAGATTGCACATCTTCTCCATCATAAAAGGCCTTTTATGTCAAATGATGCCCGTTCACAGAATCGCAGTCGGGGTCGATCGGCGTGATCATCTCGTTTTCATTCTGATGACCATTATACATTCGCAGGTCAAACAGAGCCAACTTGCATTCATTGACGATCCTCAGCTTATTCCAGTTGGATAAGGCAGGATCTGCTTCGGCTCTTTTCATGATCTCATTGATACCGTCTGTGTCGTTATTTACAAAACACCTGTCTATGCCGTTCAGTTCATTTATGACGGCCTCGGCGTTTTTATCTGCTTCGCTCGTCTCTTCTCTGAAAATGGTGTAAGGACTGTCGCCAAAAAAGCTGCGGTAGCGGTTGATCTTATCCTCATCCAGAAGATAGTTTCTAACCTCTCTTCCGAACATCTGTTTTCTGTCCTGGAGCGTTTCCTTGTCTCTCTGCATCTCCCTCTTCGCCGCGCGGATCTTGGATTTCAGGAAGGACGTGCCCTTGATGAATACCGCGTAGTCAGCAAATACAGAAGGATCGTCAAAATAAAGGTAAATCCATATCCCGTCTATGATGAATTTCTTTTCCCGGTGCTGCTTTGCATACTCCATCGCGAACCGAACAAAGTCTATAAAAACCTTGTCTTCGTATTCCTCCTTGGGGATGCTGTCTCTCTGCTCAACACCGATATAGTATTTTGCTCCCTCGCCGGTAAAGAAGCGATAGAACAAATCAGAATAACCTTTCAGCTCGTCCATTGTAAAATGGTCCTTGGTGAGAAGCAGATCGTCAAGCTCGATATGGTCGATTTCGTCTCCCAAAAGTGTTCTGGCCATCATGGATTTTCCGCTTCCGGAATGGCCGAGAACAAAGCAGATGTTGGTATCGCCGGAATTGAAGCTCTCCTCTTTGTAATAAAGATCCGGCTCTGAAACGATGAGCGTCTCATTGGGCAGCTGCCGGTCTTCAAAGCCGTCGTTCTCAGGCTTCAGTTTGTCTTTTACCAAGACGTACATTACCGGTACGCTGTGACCCAGGAATTCGTTTGAGTAGTAGTTGGAAAAACGCTTTTGTACTGACAAAAGGGCGCTATATTTGAGGTAAACTCTGTTGAGCTCTGACAGCGTGGTGATCTGATCGCTTATGATGGCAAGCGAGGGGTCACGGAGGGCCTGTTCCAAATCCGAATATTTTTCCATAGTCTTCTCCTCTTCATTCAAACTGTTTCCGATCAAGATAACGGCTATGCCTCTCTTTTGCTTCGGAGGTCGGCAAGCGTGCTGGAGATCATACTTAAATCAAGCGCAACTGGCAATAATGAATTATGAAAACTCAAGATTTTCGCCTGCAAGCTCAAGCCGGAGGCGATGAAGCAACAGGGCAAGCGGACGAATTTCACTTCGCGGCAGGATGTCGACAAGTCTAAAAGCGCAGATCAAATCAGCGAGACGGACAGGATCTTATTCTCGATGGCGCACGAACTTCTCACGCACGCAGGGCACGGAAATCTTGTCGAAATTCATAGAGCACTCCCAGACAACAAGCAGGGTCAGTTTCCGAAAACTGTCCTGCCTATTTTAATACTGAAATCTAATAGAAATCTCGGATTCTTTCCGGCCAGAATTGCGCCATGCTTCGTTGAAGCCCTTGACCATATATGTCCATTATGCTCTGCGGGCTTCGCCTCGCCTGACACAATTCTGTCTCGAAAATCATTTCCGATCTTCCTGTTAGAATTCAATATATCATTTCTTCAAAAGTGTTTCAAGGGTGAACCCGGATCAGTTGATATGGATAAGCTTTTTTGTCAGATCCATGGCCTTCACGCCCGGGGTTCGGGAAGCACTCACGCTTGGCCTCGGTGCCGTCCGTCTTCTCGGGGAAGGAGCGCATCAGAACAATGTCGGTATCACCCAAGCGGGACGCGATGCTTTTGGCCATGTTCAGACAATGGCCAGAGCCAGAGCAGCAATAGATGATGTTTTCACTCATGGTGCTTTCCTCCTGTTATTCATCATGAATAACAGTTGATTCATGGGGATTTACATGTGCATGAAATCCGGTTGCCGCGTGAGCGGCGAGGATTTCGCACACTCAAAAAATGTAAACAGGAGAAAGATGATATAGCGGCAGCGTATGATCGCGGCACTGAGGATCAGCATGAAGTTTTTGCGGCTTTCTTCCTTGTCCGATATGGCTTCTCGCCTGATGGGCATAAAGTTCCAATTAGATTTAAAAGAAGGCCGGAAAGCAAGGCATGGGGTTCAGTACAGATTCTCAGGATCTCACAAAAAGGCGGTTTCGAAAAAGCGAAAATATTCCTGCGCTTTTCAGGCTTCGTCAGCCGAAAAATCTGCTCGCCAATCCGCATACTTCGATTTAATCAGCGCTTTCTTAGAATAATCTTGTGAAACTGCCGATTCTATCGTATAATACAGCAACGCAAAGCAACAAGGGAGGAATTATTCATGGCAATCGTCGGATTTATCGGAACGGGAAACATGGGCTCGGCCATCGCGCGGGCCGCGTGTAAAAGCAACCAGGTCAATCGCCTGCTGCTGTCCAACCGCAGCCCGGAAAAGGCGGAGCGTCTGGCCAAGGAGCTCGGCGGCGAGATATCGGACAACCGGCAGGTCGCCGCGAGCGCGGACGTGTTGTTTTTGGCGGTCAAGCCGCAGTATCTGCTGGGGATGTTTGACGGCATCCGCGACGTGCTGGAGGCGCGGAAGGATCGCTTTATCATCGTCTCCATGGTGGCGGGCTGGACGCTCGATCGCCTGACGCGTGAGCTGGGCGTCTTCCCCTTCGTGCGCATCATGCCGGATATCCCCGCCCAGGTCGGCGCGGGAATCACGCTGGTCTGCCCCGGCCAGGGCATCACGGCGGAGGAAAAGGCGCTGGTTCTCGACCTGCTGGACGGCAGCGGACTGGTGTCGGAGCTGGACGAAAAGCAGCTCGACGCGGCAAACGGCGTGACCGGCTGCGGCCCGGCCTTCGCGGCGATGTTTGTCGAGGCGCTGGCCGACGGCGCGGTAGCCTGCGGTCTGCCGCGGCAGCGCGCGCTGGAATACGCCGCCATGATGGTCAAGGGCTCGGCGGAGCTGCTGCTGCAGGAGAACATGCACCCCGCTGTGCTCAAGGATAAGGTCTGCTCCCCCGGCGGCAGCACCATCCAGGGCGTGCGCAAGCTGGAAGAGTGCGCCTTCCGCGCCGCGGTCATGGACGCGGTCATCGCGACGTTTGAGAAGAAATTCTAAGGAAGCGCTGAATAAATCCACCACGCCGGGATCAGTTCTCCGACCGTGACGTTCTGTTCCCGCGCAGGAAGCCGAGAGTCTGGTGCAGCTGCTCGTCCTTCCCAAGCCCCGCGAGGCGCAGCTTATGGGCGTAGGCGAGCCCTTCGCCCATCTGCGGCCCGGGCTGAATCCCGGCTTCCACCAGATCGCGGCCCATGACATGCGGCGCCGCCATCCGCTCCCGATAGAGCATAAGCTCATCGCGGAGCTTTTTTTCGGTTTTCTCATAGTCCCGCTCCATCTGCACGCAGTCGCTCTCCGGCCCCACGCGGCCCAGGTGGTCGGCCTTTGCCAGAAGCAGAAGATCGTCCGGGTCGACAGACGCGTCAAACAGGCGCATGAAGGACTTGTCCCCCGCGCCCGCCGCGGCCCGCATGTTCGGCTGCATGTGAAGCTCCGTCATATTGAGCACGTATTCGATCAGCTTTGTCTCGCCCGTCAGACGGCGCAGAAAGCGCTTTGCGATCGGAATACCCGCCTTTTCGTGGCCGAGGGCGTGAAGCTTTCCGTTCACCTCCGCCGTCGTGACGGCCTTGCCGAGATCGTGGCACAGGGCAGCGAGCATGTAGTACAGCGGCTCGGACGCCTGCGCGCGCAGCTTCGCCGCCGCGTCCAGCACCTGCATGGTGTGCGTCCAGACGTCTCCCTCCGGATGGTGCTGCGGCGGCTGCGGCAGGTCGATCAGGGGCTCCAGCTCGGGAAACCACACATGGAGCTGCCGCATGGCGCGAAGCTCCTCAAAGAAAACAGACGGCGCCGCAGCTTTCAAAAGCGCCTTTTCAAGTTCTCCCATCACGCGCTCCCCCGCCAGGGCGTCCACGCGCATCGTCACGCACAGCGCGCGCGTCTCCGGCGCGACCTCAAAGCCGAATCTTGCGGCAAACTGCGCCCCGCGGAAAACGCGCAGCGGGTCTTCCCCGAAGCTCCGGTCGTTCACGTGCCGGATCAGTCCGCGCGCAAGATCGCCACGTCCGCCGAAGAAGTCCAGGATCTCCCCGGTCAGCACATCCCGCATCAGGGTGTTGATTGTGAAATCGCGGCGGGACGCGGCCTTTTCCTCGCCGAGGAAGGGGTCGACCGACACGGCAAAATCCTTATGTCCGAAGCCTGTCGCGGTCTCGGCGCGCGGCATGGCGATGTCGAGATCATAGTGCCGCAGCCCCAGCACGCCGAAGCTTGCGCCCATGCTGATCCGTTCGCCCAGCGCGTCGAGGATGCCCTCCAGCGTTTCGACCGGAACGCGGTGCACCTCAATGTCGATATCCTTGTTCTCCCGGCCGAGCAGCGCGTCCCGGACGCAGCCCCCCACAAAATAGGCGCGGCCTCCGGCGCGCTCCACCTCAGAAGCGATCTTTTTCGCCATTTCAAGGTTCTTGTCCATGGGTTCTTTCCCTTCCGAATATGGATTCTATTTACAGCGGCGCGTTAACCCGATATAATACAGGCAGAACACGGAAAGAAGTGATTTTATGTTTGAACAACTGCACAACGGAGCGCTCTACTATCCCAACGCCGACGAGATCATGGAGGTCCAGACGCAGTGCATGGAGAAGCTTTACGATTACAACCGCACCCGTCCGGGCGAACAGGCCAGGCGCGCGGCGCTGCTGAAGGAGATGTTCGCGGAGATCGGCGAGGGCTGCTATATTGAGCCGCCGCTGCACGCCAACTGGGGCGGGCGCTTTGTCCGCTTCGGGAAAAACGTCTACGCCAATTTCGGCCTGACGCTTGTGGACGATACCGAGATCACCGTCGGCGACTGCTGCATGTTCGGGCCCAACGTGGTCGTCGCCACGGCAGGGCACCCCATCCTGCCGAAGCTTCGGGAAAAGGGGCTTCAGTACAACATGCCCGTACACATCGGCAAAAACTGCTGGATCGGCGCGGGGGCGCTCATCATGCCCGGTGTCACCATCGGGGACAATGCGGTCATCGGCGCGGGCAGCGTCGTGACGAAGGACATCCCCTCCAATGTTGTTGCGGTCGGCAATCCATGCCGCCTCCTGCGTCCCGTCGGGGATAAGGATCGGAAATACTATTTCCGCGGCCGGAAAATCCCGAAGGAATTTTTGGAGGATTAAGGGAAGAGCTGATGAAATCGACGTGTGCAGACCGGCGAGTGAATTTTTCGTCTGACGAAGACTGAAAAGCGACGGAATACTTTGTGTATTTCGAGCTTTTCAGGCAAAGCTGGGCGGAAAATCCGCCGTCAGGATGCGCGCGGGGATTTATTCAGCGTTTCCTTAGGGCAATACCGCATAATTCGGCAAGAGCAGATCCTGAGAAAATTTGGGTTCTGATAAAGGCACTTTTTCGCAGATGTACTTTGTGTACCTCAAGAAAAAGGGCAGCGCCTTTTCGATCTTTGCGGCGGTCTCGTCGATCATAGCGTTGACGCGCGTGACCGCCGCGTCGAGCTCGTCCTCCTTTACATAGTGGGACAGGCGCCCGCCCGCATGGAATACGCCGCCCTCCGTGCCGAGAAAGCGCCGGGCAAGCCTGGTATCGTAACGTCCGAAGGCGGCGACAAGGCCGATTGCGTCCGCGATCACTTCGTCCCGCAGGGCGTCGATGTCGTCCGGGCAGAGCCCGCGGCAGACAAAATGCGTCAGCTCGTGGTATTTGCGAATCGTGAGGGACTTTTCTCTCCACGCCGCCGCATCCAGACCGACCTCCTCCGCCGGGACATTGCTGTAGTCCCCGCCGCTGAGCAGGATCAGGCTGTCGAGATAGTTCTTTTTGTCACTGGTGAAGCGGTTGAATTCCCCGCTCCAGTCTTCCCCGCCCGCGGCGAGATAGGCGTCGCGATGATTATGAATCTTTTCCCAGTTGATAAGACCCCGGATGGCGGCGGCGCCGACGGAATCGGGGATCTCCGCCGGTTCGCAGCGGTAGCCGAGGGCGCGGTACGCATGGACAAAGTCCCCGCGGTCGCCGAGATACAGGATCTCCGCGCGCCCCGCCGGCGTATCGTAGGTGCTGAGGGTGATGTCCTTCGGGCAGGCAAAGTCCGGCGCCGTGTCCGGAATCTGCCCCCCCAGCACCGCGTCCTTATATTTCTCCGTCTGCCGGGCGCCCGTCTGAATGGGGAGTAAAAGCTGCGGATAGCGCCTGGAAAGTCTTTTGATATCACTGTCCATTTTGCGTCCCTTCCTTTCCTTTTGCGATTATAGCCTCTCGCCCGTTTCCCGTCAAGAAAACGCGCCGGGTGTGAACGATCTGTATATTTTCCGCGATTTCCCTTGACAAAGCAGAAGAATCAGTGTATTCCTTCGTGTACTCCGTCCGGAGGTTGGAAAAGGAATGGATATGAACGACATAAAAACAGAGCGGCACTTCTATCTGCCGCATATCGGCCAGCGCATTGTGAAGACGAGCATCGCCGTCTTCATCACGCTGCTGGTCTATTACCTCCGCGGCTACCGGGGCGCCGAGATGCCCGCCGAGGCCGCCATCACCGCCATCATCTGCATGCAGCCCTATGTCCGCGACACCCGCGATTTCGCCGTCAACCGCTTCATCGGCACGCTGATCGGCGCGGCCTGGGGGCTGGCGTTTCTGCTGCTGATGCTCATTTTCCCCGCGATCGGAGACAATCTCCTGCTGGTCTACCTGCGTATGGCGATCGGCGTGATGCTCACTCTCTACACCTGCGTGCTCGTGCACCGGCCCGACACCTCCGCCCAGGCGGCCATCGTCTTCATCTGCGTGGTCATCGCCTTTCCGGAGATCGAAGCTCCCCTGCAGCAGGCGCTGGAGCGCTTTACGGGTGTGCTGCTCGGCACCTGCACCTCCATCGCGGTAAACGTCTTCCGTCTGCCCCGGGACAAGGAGCGCGGATATGTCTACTTCGTAAAAATCGCGGATCTGGTGCCCGACCGCTTCTCGCACCTGCCCGCCGCGGCCCGCTTCCGGCTGAACTATCTCTATGACGACGGGGCCAAGATCTGCCTCATGTCGGAGCATGCCCCCGCCTTCTTCACGCTTACCATGAGCCAGACCATGCTGAGCGTCCCCTTCATCGTTATGGGCGGCGCGGCCATCTACGACGCCAACGAGAACAGCTATCTCAAGGCCGAGACGCTCGACCCCTGGGAGGCCGCCCGCCTGCGGGAGCATCTGGACGCCCTGGGGCTCGGCTACTTTATCTATACCGTTCACAACAACAAGATCTGCATCTTCCATCAGGGCAAAATGCACGAGCAGGAGCGGAAGATCTACGAGCGCATGAAGCGCTCCCCCTACCGCAGCTATCTGGAGGGGGAGATCTACCAGGCAAACGAGATCGTCTATCTCAAAATCATTGACGAGACCGATAAAATTGTCGTGCTGGAAAAGAAGCTGGAGAGCTTCCTGGCCGGGCGAAAGCTCCGCATGGTCGTCCGGCCCCAGCAGTCCGCCCCCGGCGTCAGCGGGCTCTACATCTACGCCGACACGGCGACCTTCCCGCAGGCGGAGGCGCGGCTCATGGAAATACTGCGCAGGAAGGATCCGGCGCTGAAGCCGCGGGAGGTGTTCCTGCGCACGCCGTACCGCTCGGAGCATGACGCGATGGTGCTGCTCCACCGTCTCGGCAATCTGTATGAGCCGCTGAAGATTCTCCGCCTCTTCCCCCGTTTGAAGGAGAAGCTGGAAAGGGACGAATAATACCCGAAATCCGAAAAGATGCTGACAGGGGCCGATCATCAGACCGACCCCTGCTTTTTCTTTTATTCTGCGTTCTCCACAGCCGTCCCTTCAACGTACGCCTCGCCGCCGACGGTGAGGGTGTGGCCGTTGAGCCGGATGCTGCCCGCCTCGCAGCGGAGGCTGTCGATGTATGAGTCCCCGGTGAGACTCCAGACCGCGCCGTCCGTGAGTTCAACGGAAGCCTTGCCCGCGTTCTCCGGGTTGACCGCGCCTGTCAGGACGCTGCCGTCCCAGAGGTGGAGATCAAGCACAGAATCCTCATCCGTAAGGATGTCGCCCGTAAGCTCCTGCGCCGCTGTGCAGAGCTCCGCCTTGCCGCCGTCGGTCACGGTCAGAAATGCGCCGTCCGGATCGTCGTCGACGATTGCGGCCCCGGTCAGGTTAATAATCGCCTTTGCGTCGCTGACAAGAAAGACGTCGCCGTGCAGATTGGTGAGGCTTCCGCCCCGCATGGTGAAGATTGAAGCGTCCTCCCCCTCGTCGGAAGCGCAGAACAGAACCGCCTGATACCGAAGGGTTTCGCCGCTGCTCTCCGTATGTGCGGCATGGTTGGCAGTCAGCGCGACGTTTTCAAGGGTAACGTCTC
Source organism: uncultured Eubacteriales bacterium (assembly GCA_900321275.1). GTDB lineage: Bacteria > Bacillota > Clostridia > Oscillospirales > Oscillospiraceae > Limivicinus. Next base: position 26,374 of record ONVI01000049.1, read on the forward strand.
CGCCCCCGTCGACGATCACGCCCTGCGCGGCGGCGGCGCTGAGCTCCGCGTCACGCACTGTGATGTCCGAGGCCGCGTATATTACCGGGGAATCGACGCCGACGACGTCATAGGTGCCGCCGCTGACACACATGGAGGCCCCGGCGCGGATCGCGGCGGAGGATGCGCCGGAGGTGCGCACCACAAGATTGTCCGCGTTCAGCATACCGCTGTCCGCAGTCGCCAGCGCATCGGAGAAGTCTCCGGCGGTTTTGACGGTAGAGTCGGCAATTTCAAGCGACGTGCCCGCGCCCATGCTGAAAATCGCATCCGCGCCCGTGCCGTCGCTGCTGACCGAGACCTCGCGCAGCTCCAGAGCCGCGCCGTTCTCGGCGAGGACGGCGGCGTTTTCGCCGTTGTGTCCCGCAGGCAGCTCAAGTGCGCCCGTCTTATAAACCGTGATATTGGTATAGCGCGCCTGTTCTGCGTCGGCGAGAATCGCATGGCCGCCGCTGCTGTTGTCCGTATAGCTGTTTCCGGCGGTCGGGGCCGGAGAAGTAATTGCCGTGGGCGGGATTGTCGCCGCAGCCGCCGTGACCGGGCTTTCGTTGAGAAAACCGCGTTCGGCCAATAAGAGAAGCGCCGCAAGCAGCGCGAGATGTTTTTTCCTGAGTTTCATGCTTTGCCGTCCTTTCGGCGTGGTATTTGTACCGTACACACGCTTTGACGGCAATTCTTTCGCAATGTTCCCAGGGTTTCCAACATTTCACGGTTTGTTCACAAAGATAAAAAATCATCCTGAACGCAGCGAAGGATCCCCCCGGTGCTGCGCACCTGTATCCTCCGCTGCGCTCAGGATGACACAAACGGTATGGTTTGCGCTATTCGATCCCGCACAGCTTCTCCACCACGTACTGGCAGAGGAGCATCCCGGCGCTTGCGGGAACCCAGACCAGGGAGCCCGGCACCGCGCGTCTGCCCGGGGGCGGTGCCTCGAACTGCGCGGGGGTCATGGGCTCCTCCGGGCTGAACACCACCGGATGATGCTCCACGCCGCGGGCTCTCAGTTCTTTTCGGATCACCCGGGCGAAGGTACAGCCGTAGGTTTTGGAGATATCGTCCAGCCGGAGCTGCTGCGCGTCGCGCTTGTTGCCGGTGCCGAGCGCGGAGACGATGGGAATGCCGCGCTCCCGGCAGCTCAGGATGAGGTCGATTTTGCACGCGACAAGGTCGATGCAGTCCACCACAAAGTCATAATCGGCCAAAAAGCGCTCCCGATCCGCGGCCTCATAGTGTCCCTCGATGCAGCGGAGCTCAATTTCTGGGTTGACGTCGCGCAGATGCTCGGCCATGATTTCGGTCTTGGCTCTGCCCACCGTGGAGGTATAGGCGCAGAGCTGGCGGTTGATGTTGCTCTCGCCCACGGTGTCCCGGTCGATGAGCGTCATGCGCCCGACGCCTGAGCGCGCCAGCGCTTCCGCGCACCAGGAGCCCACGCCCCCCAGGCCGATCACGGCGACATGGCTTTTGTTCAGCTTCTCCATGGCCTCCGCGCCCAGCAGCATCTCAGCCCGGATCGTACGCTCCTTCATACGGATTCCCCTTTCTGAAAAACCCCGCCGGAAACCGGCGGGGTTAAAAACAATTGTATGCGTTCCCTTATCCGACAAACTTCATGCCGAAGCCTTCCTTGGTGGGGTTGGCCTCTTCGGCCTTCTCCATCCAGGCTTCCACATCGGCGGAGCGCAGGTCGTTCTCGGCGATGACGTTGGAGTACAGATCGCCCTCGCCCACGTAGTACATCACATGGTAGCCGGCGTAGCTGCCGCTTTCGCCGTAGACAATGCCGGTATCGCCGGGCTTGTGGCCCTCAAAGCAGAAGGCGTCGAACTCTTCGACCATCTGGCCCTTGGCAACGTTCTCATACAGGCCGCCGTTGGTATTGGAACCGGTATCCTCGGAGTACTGCTCGGCCAGGGCCGCGAAGCTCTCCTCGGTCTTGTCGCCGGCCTCGTACTCGGCGAGGATCTCCTCGGCCTTGGCCTTGGCGGCTTCCTTGGCCTCGTCGGTGTAGTTGCCGTCGGCATCGGCCTCGGCCTTCACCAGGATGTGGCGGACGTTTGCGGTCTTATAGTGGTTGTCGTCACGGGAGAGGAAGACCACCACGTAGCAGCCGCTGGCGTCGGGATAGACGGTCACGTCGCCCTCCTGGCGGGAGGCGTCGTGCATCCAGTCGGCGGCGGGAACGCTGCCGCCCTGAATATGGGTCTGCTGGCTGCCGGACTCCCCTTCGGAGGCGGCGGCATTGACGAGGCGCATGGCGGGGCTGTCGCCCGCGGCTTCCTTGTAGGTGTCCGCAATGGCGCTGGCCTTGGCGGACGCTGCAGCGACGGTCTCGTCGGTCACGTCACTGGTGGTGTTGCCGTCGGCGTCGGTGGATTCCACGCGCTCGGCGGAGACATAGCAATAGGCGTAGTCATAGTAATCCTGCGCGCCCTCGTAGCTCTGATACTTCTCCTGCAGCTGCTCATCCGTGTAGGTGAAGCTGTCGCTCAGGGCTTCGGAGGCCTTGCTTGCCAGCATGGAGGCCTGATAAGCCGCGCGGATAAGCTTGGCGTTGACGCCGGAGCCGTAGTTTGCGGCCAGCATGTTGTCGCCGCTGGCGTAGCCGTAGGACCTGGCCTGCTCCTCGAGGCCGTCAAAAGCGCTGTCGATCTGCGCGTTATCTTCATCGTCAAGGGTGAGGCCCTTCTCGGCGGCGTACTGACCCAGAACGGTCTCATGGATCAGCTCATGCTTGGCGGCGTCCAGAAAATAATCCTTCCAAGTGCCGTTTCCATCCTCCGTCATGGAGCAGGGCTGCTTGTCAAGGCCGCGGACGCCGTTGGAGGTGTCCAGACCGAAGAGGCTGGCATACTGGCCGTACTGGTTGGCAAAAGCATAATACTGGTTCGCGTAGCGGTAGTTCATTTCGGAGACGTTGTAATTTTTGCTGCCCACGGAGAATGCGGTCGCCTTGTTGACAATGCCGGAGTTGAGCACCAGCACAAGCACGACCACCAGCACGACGGCGATGGTGCCGATCGTCCAGCGGAGATTATTTTTGGCTTTTTCTTTCGCTTCCTTTTCCAGGGCGATGGTCTTCTTGTCAGTGCCGGCTTCGCGGGCGGCCTGACGGTTCTTTCTTTCGGTTGATGCACTCATGGTTTATCTCATCCTTTGCATTTGATACATAGTATAACCGAGGGGCGGATTTAGCAGACTTATATATTATACCGCAAAGTTTTCCATGTTTCAAGACAAATTCATCCAAAGTGAAATATTTTCATTTTTTGTAAGGCAACTGCATATGCTGTTCTTATGTCATTGAAAGGAGAAGAGAATATGGACGTTGACGATCTGATCTACGGCAGCGACGATCCCGGCCCCAGCAGCCGGTAACACCGGCGTGGAGTGCGGAGCCCGGCGTGTGGATTTTGCGCTGTCTTGCCGCTGCGCGGCAGCTTTTTATAGAAGCCGCCGGTGAGCAGCTCCGCACGCCGCTCTTCACACACCGCGCTCAATTCTGTGCGCGCATGGAGAGGAAGGCGTTGATGAAGCCGTCCAGATCGCCGTTCATGACGTTGTCGATGTTGCCGTTTTCATACTCGGTGCGGTGATCTTTGACGAGCTGGTAAGGCATGAACACGTAGGAGCGGATCTGGCTGCCCCATTCGATCTTCATCTGCACGCCCTTGATATCGCTGATTTTTTCCAGATGCTCGCGCTCCTTGATTTCAGCAAGGCGGGCGCGCAGCATGTCTTTGCAGTTTTCAAGATTCTGGAAGTGGCTGCGCTCCACCTGGCTGGACACGACGATGCCCGTCGGGATATGCGTCAGGCGCACGGCCGAGGAGGTCTTGTTGACCTTCTGTCCGCCTGCGCCGGAGGAGCGGTACACATCCATCTTGATATCCTCATCCCGCAGCTCGATTTCATTGTCATTGGAGATCTCGGGCATGACCTCCACCGCGGCGAAGGAGGTGTGTCGGCGGCCTGCGGCGTCAAAGGGGGAGACGCGCACGAGGCGATGGATGCCATGCTCACTCTTCAAAAACCCGTAGGCGTTCTCGCCCTCGATCATGATGGTGGCGCTTTTGATGCCGGCCTCGTCGCCGTCGAGGTAGTCCATCACGCGCACCTTGTAGCCGTGGCGGTCGGCCCACATGTTGTACATGCGGTAGAGCATGGAGGCCCAGTCCTGCGCCTCCGTCCCGCCCGCGCCGGCGTGGAAGGTGAGGATGGCGTTGTTCGCGTCGTACTCCCCGGTCAGCAGGGTGGACAGACGCGTAGACTCCAGCTTCTGGGTAAAATCGGCAAACTCCGTCTGCAGTTCGGGCAGCATGGAGTCGTCGTTTTCCTCGATCGCCATCTCGCACATGGTCATCATGTCGTCCCAGGAGGCGCAGAGGCGGTTATAGTTTTCCACCTTGTCCTTGAGATTCTTGAGCCGCTTCTGAACCTTCTGAGAATTTTCCACGTCGTTCCAGAAGCCGTCGCGCGCGCTTGCGGCCTCCAGCTCCTCGATCTCCTTTTCGGCGGCCTCCAGCTTGAGCGCATCGCGCAGGACTTCGAGTTCCGGCTTGCAATTGTTGAGTTTTACTTTGTATTCGTCAAATTCCAGCATGTTCCAAAACCACTTTCGTCTAAATTGTCAATTGAAAAATGACCGTATAATAAATATTATACACAAAAAGCATGCACTTGTAAATCGCTTTTTTATTTTGTTTCTTTATATGGAAAATCCCCGAAAGTTCTTCCCATTTCAGCGCTTGGGTGGTATAATAGGCTGAAATCATCCTGCACCGGAATTTGGTTGGGCCGCAGATTGGTTTTTTCCGAGAAAGCAATACGGAGGAAAAAGAATATGATCTCACACGGCAAGGAAATCAAGGTATTCACCGGCAACTCCAACCCCGTGCTGGCCGAGCGCATCTGCACCGAGCTGTACAGATCTCTGGGCAACATCAGCTGTTCGCAGTTTGCCGACGGCGAATGCTCCATCTCAGTGTTTGAGCCCGTCCGCGGCAAAGATGTCTTCATCGTTCAATCCACCTGCAAGCCTGTCAACGATAATCTCATGGAGCTGCTTATCATGATCGACGCCATGCGCAGGGCGTCCGCCGGCCGTGTCACCGCCGTGATCCCCTACTTCGGCTACGCGCGCCAGGACCGCAAGGCCAAGAGCCGTGATCCCATCTCCGCAAAGCTTGTGGCAAACCTCATCACCGCCGCCGGGGCGGACCGCGTCCTGACCATGGATCTTCACGCGGCGCAGATTCAGGGCTTCTTCGATATCCCGGTGGACAACCTCCAGGGAGGTCACCTGTTTGTCAAACACTATGCCAACATGTTCGGCAAGGGCAATGAGGACGTGATGGTCGTCTCCCCCGACGTTGGCAGCACCGCCCGCGCCCGCGCCTTCTCCATGAAGCTCGGGATGAATCTGGCCATCGTGGACAAGCGCCGTGAACGTGCCAACCAGTCCGAGGTCATGAATATCATCGGCGACGTGAAAGGCAAGACCTGCATCCTGCTTGACGATATCGTGGACACCGCGGGCTCTCTCTGCGGCGCAGCCAAGGCCATCAAAGAGATCGGCGGCGCGAAGGAGGTCTACGCCTGCGCGACCCACGGCGTACTCTCCGGCCCGGCGCTGGACCGCATCAACTCCAGCTGCATCAAGGAGCTGCTGCTGCTCGACACGATCCCCTATCCCTCTGACAGGCCCGTGTGCGAGAAGATCAAATATCTGTCCACCGCCTCCGTCTTTGCCGAGGCGATCCGCCGCATTTACGAGGAAGTATCCATTTCCAATCTGTTTGAGTGATGTTTTTCAAACCTTCCGGCTCTGTGTCCTGGCTCATTGTTTTCCTCGGCAATCCCGGCCCGAAATATGAGTACACGCGCCACAACGCGGGCTTCATGGCCGGCGACGCCCTGGCGAAAAAGCTGGGCGTGAGCATCAACAGGCTGCGCTTCAAGGCGCTCACCGCCGCCGCGGAGATAAACGGCGAAAAGGTGCTGCTCATGAAGCCGCAGACCTTCATGAACCTCTCGGGCGAGGCGGTCGGTCAGGCCGCGCGCTTCTATAAGATTCCGCCCGAGCGTGTGCTCGTCGTCTCCGACGAGATCAGTCTTCCCCTCGGCAAGCTGCGGGTGCGGCCGAAAGGCTCCGCCGGCGGCCATAACGGTCTCAAGAGCATTATCGCTTCCCTCGGCAGCGACGCTTTCCCCCGTATTCGCATCGGCGTGGGCGCGCCGCCGCATCCCGATTACGATATGGCAGACTGGGTTCTGTCGGTGTTCCGCAATCAGGATCTGGAGGACATGCTCGCCGCGTCCGACCGCGCGGCCGAGGCCGTGACCACTTATATCAGCGATGGCCCGGAGCGGGCCATGAACCGCTTCAACTGACCCCGGCGCATACCATAGCGAAACCGCAGCGATCTGTCCGCCGTAACCCTGTCAGCAGAGTTATCAAAGTTCCTTCGCTTCGCTCAGGATGACACCGGATGGGCTGCTGCAGAACACATTGCAAAAACACCATTTTGAGGAGGCTGCCCATGAAGAAAAACATGATCGCCATGCTTCTGGCGGGCGGACAAGGTTCTCGTCTGTACGCCCTGACCCAGAACGTAGCCAAACCCAGCGTGCCTTTCGGAGGCAAGTACAGAATCATCGACTTTCCCCTCTCCAACTGCGCCAATTCCGGCATCGACACCGTCGGCGTCATGACCCAGTACCGTCCCCTGCAGCTCAACAGCTACATCGGCATCGGCCAGACTTGGGATCTTGACGTAAACGACGGCGGCGTCTACATTCTCCCGCCTTACCAGTCTGCGGGCGAGAAGGGCTCCTGGTTCACCGGAACGGCCAACGCCATCTACCAGAATATCTCCTTCGTCGAGAACTACGACCCCGAGGCCGTGGTGATCCTCTCCGGCGACCACATCTACAAAATGGACTACGCCGACATGCTCCGCGAGCATAACGAGCACGGCGCGGCCTGCACCATTTCTGTCCTGACCGTTACGCTTGAGGAAGCCACCCGCTTCGGCATGATGAACCTTGGCGAGGACGGCTACATCAAGGAGTTTGAGGAGAAGCCCAAACATCCCAAGAGCACCCTGGCCTCCATGGGCATCTATATCTTCGACTGGAAGAAGCTGCGCAAGTACCTCATTGAGGATGAAGCCAACCCCAACTCCAAGCATGACTTCGGCCACAACATCATCCCCGCCATGATCGCCGACGGCGAGAAGATCTGGCCCTACCGCTTCAAGGGCTACTGGCGCGATGTCGGCACCATTGACAGCCTTTGGGACGCGAACATGGATATGCTCACGCCCAGACTCATCGACCTCTACGATCCCGAGTGGCCCATCAGCGCGAGAAGCCCCATCTGCCCGCCGCATCAGGTCGGCTCCCACGCGGAGATCCTGCACTCCATCGTCACCGAGGGCTGCGAGATCGACGGCATTGTGGACAACTCCGTCCTCTCTCCCTCCGTCAAGATCGGCGTCGGCGCGAACATCAAGTACAGCGTCCTGATGCCCGGCGTCGTGGTGGAGCCCGGCGCTTCTGTTGAGTACGCCATCGTCGGCGAGAGAACCGTCATCCGTGCCGGCGCGCGCGTCGGCGCCTCCCCGGCTCCGGGCGACGAGAAGTGCATCACCACCATTGGCCCCGATATCGAGATCCCCGCCGGCTCCACCGTCAAAGTCGGAGCCATGATCAGCAATAGCGAGGAGGTTTAAGCCATGAAGGATTTCCACGGTCTTATTTTCGCTTACTATACCGACGCCCGCCTGCGTGAGCTTGTCAGCATGCGCACCGCCGCGTCCCTGCCCTTCTGCGGCAGATACAGAGTCATCGACTTCTCCCTCTCCGCCATGCGCAACGCCGGCATTACCGACGTCGGCGTGATCATGCAGCGTGATTACCAGTCCCTGCTCGACCATCTCGGCGGCGGCAAAGCCTGGGATATGGCCCGCCGTACCGGCGGTCTCCGCATGCTGCCCCCCTTCGGCCTGCCCGAGTACCACCGCGGCAACTACGCCGGAACCATGGAAGCGCTGATCGCGGTCAGCTCCTACATCAAAGACGTGAAGGCCAAGTACTTTGTGCTGATGCTGGGCGATATGTGCGCCAACATCGACCTGACCTTCCCCATGGAGCAGCACCGCAAGTCCGGCGCGCCCATCACCGCCATCTGCACCGACCGCGCCGACGCCGAGGGCTTCCGCATGACCTACCTCACCGACGAACAGGGCAAGGCCAAGCAGCTTCTCGTCGATGCCGTCAACGAGAAGGAGGGCTTGCTGAGCCTCGAAGCTTACATTATTAATAAGGATACCCTCCTTGATCTGATGGAGACCAGCCGCAAGCAGAGCCTCCACCGCTTCCACAAGGACACGCTGGACACCTGGCTCAAGGAAGGCGGCAAGATGGACATCTATGTCCACCACGGCTATACCGCCCTCATCCGCAGCGTGGACAGCTACTACAAGGCCAACATGGACATGCTCAACAACGATATCCGTCATGAGCTGTTCCCGGCCGAGCGCCCTGTCTTCACCAAGGCGCGCGAAGAAGTCAGCACCTACTACGGCGTCGGTTCTTACTCCCGCAACTCCCTGGTCGCGGACAACTGCATCATCGACGGTTCCATCGAGAACTGCATCATCTTCTCCGGTGCGCGCATCCGTCCGGGTGCGAAGCTCAAAAACTGCATCGTGATGAACGACTGCATCGTGGAAGCCGGCTGCAATCTTGACCACTGCATCATCGACAAGGACTGCAGCTTCTCCGCGGGCACGGTTCTCAACGGCAATGAGAAGCTCCCGCTGATCGTGCCGAAGGGCTCCCACATCTGATATTGTAATCCCGGCAATGTTCCCGTCGCCCCGGGTCTGCGCCCGGAGCGACGGGGAATTCCGCTGTCTGCTCAAAGGCCCGAAGTATGCGAGCCCTTGAGCAGGCGGCAGCACTTGCCATCTGAGCAAAACATGCTACAATTCAATTCGCATTCCGTTTGTCTTTTACCGAAGCTTAGCCGCGGTAAAAGCGCTTAAGGCAAGCCATGCGAGCCCTCGCGCCGACCGACCGAGGCGTCCCCCCGCAGGCCGAGGGCGATAAGCGCGAGTTCCCTCGATTGCAAGTATCGGTTTGCAATCGAAGACTAAAAAAGGCAGGTATTTTCATGAAAAATCAAATTTCCCGCGAAGAAATCCGCAGCGCCATCGAAGACAAGCTCTGTGCAAAAAGGCAGGTATTTTCATGAAAAATCAAATTTCCCGCGAAGAAATCCGCAGCGCCATCGAAGACAAGCTCTGTGCCCAGTTCAGCACCTCCAACGCCGAGGCATCGGACGAGCAGGTCTTTCAGGCCACTGCCATTGTCATCCGCGAGCTGATGAGCAGACTTCTCGCCGCGCAGAATCCCCGCAAGGCCGAGAAGGAAGTACACTATATGTCGATGGAGTTCCTCATGGGGCGCAGCCTGATGAAGAACGCCTACAACCTCGGCCTGTCCGAGGCGATCATCGGCGCCTTGGAGGACATGGGCCGCAGCGCCGCCGATATCTTTGAGGAAGAACCCGACGCCGGTCTCGGCAACGGCGGTCTCGGCCGTCTCGCCGCGTGCTATATGGACTCCATGACCACTGAGGGTCTGCAGGCTACCGGCTATTCGATCTGCTACGAGCTGGGTATTTTCAAGCAGCGCTTTGAAAACGGCAAGCAGGTCGAGGTCTCCGACAACTGGCGCACCGCCGCCGAGAGCTGGCTGATCCCCCGTTATGAGGATATGGTCGAGGTACGCTTCGGCGGTCAGATCTCTCCCCACTGGGACAACTACGGCCACTATCACGCCGAGCATACCGGCTACACCGCCGTTTACGCTCTGCCGCGCGACATGCTGATCGCGGGCTATGAGGGCAAGGATATCAACACCCTGCGCCTCTGGGACGCCAAGAGCCCTTACTCCCTGGATATGTACCTCTTCTCCGCGGGCGAATACGTCAAGAGCATGGCGGAGCGCACCATGGCCGAGGTCATTACCAAGGTTCTCTACCCCGCCGACGACCATATCGAGGGCAAGATCCTGCGTCTCAAGCAGCAGTATTTCTTCGTCTCCGCCTCCGCGCAGGACATCGTCCGCAAGCACATCCGCAAGTGGGGCGACATTCGCTCCTTCTCCCGCCACCATGTCATCCAGATCAACGACACCCACCCGACCATGATCATCCCCGAGCTCATGCGCATCTTCATGGACGATCACGGCCTCGGCTGGGATGAGGCGTGGGAGATCGTCAAGAACAGCGTGGCCTACACCAACCACACCGTCATGAGCGAAGCCCTGGAGAAGTGGCCGCAGGATATCATTCAGCAGCTTCTGCCCCGCCTGTGGGAGATCATGTGCGAGATCAACCGCCGCTGGTGCGACTTCCTCGCCGTCAAATTCGGCACCGGCGACAGGCTCGGTCACAACCTCATCATCCGCGACGGCCAGGTGCATATGGCCAATCTGTGCCTCGCCTCCTGCTACATGATCAACGGCGTGTCCAGTCTGCACGGCGAAATTCTCAGAAACAGCCTCTTCCATGACATCTATACCGTCTGGCCCGAGCGCTTCACCCACGTCACCAACGGCATTGACCATCGCCGCTGGCTTTCCCAGATCAACCCCGGCCTGCACAATCTGATTGTTGACCTTCTGGGGAACGAAGATTACCTGCTGAAGCCGGAACTGCTGACCAAGCTGGCAAAATATGAAGACGACGCTTCCGTGCGCGCCCGCCTGAACGACATCAAGTACGCCAACAAGCTGCGCTTTGCCGAATTTGCCAAGCGCAACGACAGCTTTGCCCTCAACCCGGACGCGATCATGGACGTTCAGGTCAAGCGTCTGCACGAGTACAAGCGCCAGCTCCTGTGCGCGATGAACATTGTCGCCCTCCAGCTCAGGCTGCATGACGATCCCAATATGGAGTTCGTGCCCAGAACCTACGTATTCGGCGCGAAGGCCGCCGCGGGCTACAAGATGGCCAAGCGCATTATCGAGTTCATCCTCAGCCTTGCCAACGACGTGAACAACGACCCCGTCTGCAAGGATAAGCTGCAGGTCTATTTTGTGGAGAACTACCGCGTCAGCGCGGCCGAGGCTATCGTTCCCGCCGCCCAGATATCCGAGCAGATCTCCACCGCCGGCAAGGAGGCCTCCGGCACCGGCTGCATGAAGCTGATGATGAACGGCGCCGTGACGATCGGCACCCTCGACGGCGCGAACGTCGAGATGTACGAGCTCCTCGGCGACGCGAACATGTTCCTCTTCGGTCTGCAGAACGACGAGATCATCAACTGGCGCAGCCACGGCTATGATCCCAACGGCATGGCCAAGGCCGATCCCGAGCTGTACCGCGTCTGCAACAAGATCATGAACGGCTTCTCCGACGGCAAGAGCTATTCGGACATCATCTCCTCTCTGCTCTTCCAGGGCGACCCCTACATGGTCATCGCCGACTTCCGCAAGTACAGCGATACACAGGAGCGTCTGTACAAGACGATTGCCGATCCCTCCGAGATGGGCCGCCTTTCCCTCATGAACACCGCGCTGAGCGGCTACTTCGCCGCCGACCGCGCCATCCGCGAGTACGCCGAGAATATATGGCACATCAACTGAATGTGAAAAAAGACGCCGCCGTGGTTATCGGCGGCGTCAACATGGACATCTGGGGCAGACCCACCGGGGCGCTGGTCATGCACGACTCCACCCCCGGCAGTGTGCGCATGACGCCCGGCGGCGTAGGGCGCAACATTGCCCACAATCTGTGCCTGCTGGGGATGGACGTCTCCTTCGTCACCGCCATGGGCGATGATCTGATCGGCCGCGCGCTGATGGACGCCTGTTCACAGCTCGGCCTCAACATGCAGCATACGCTTGTGAAGAAGGACGGACACAGCTCCACCTACCTCTTTGTCACGGAGGCGGGCGGAGACATGTGCTGTGCCATCAACGACATGGATATCTGCGCCGCGCTCACGCCGAATTTCTTTGAAAGTCTGCTGCCGAAGCTGCGCGCAAACGCCGCCATGGTCGTGGACGCAAATCTTCCCGCGGAGTCGCTGGCGTGGCTGTGCAGCCGCGCGCGCATGCCGGTTTATGCCGATACGGTATCCGCCGCCAAGGCGGAGCGTCTGCGCCCTCAGCTCAAGAATCTGCGCGCGCTCAAGACCAACGCCCTCGAGGCCGCGTCCCTGACCGGGGAAAAGGATCCGGAGCGCGCTGCGCAAAAGCTCGCAAAGCTCTGTCCGGGGCGCGTATTCGTCAGTCTCGGACCGGACGGCATGATCGCCGCCGAGCGCGGCAAGCTCCTGCGCTTCCCGGTCTACGACGCCGAGGTGATCAACACCAACGGCGCAGGGGACGCGGCGGCCGCCGCCATCGTCTGGGCAGATCTCAGAGGCTGCGATCTCGCGGCCACCGCCCAGCTGGCGCAGCTTGCGGGCAGCATCACCTGCCGCAGCGCCGAATCCAACAACCCGGAGCTCAGCACATTGCCAAAGCTGATGTGAAAGCCTGTCATTCTGAGCGAAGCGAAGAATCCCGTATGGGACGCGCAAAACCGGGATATCCTTCGCTGACGCGATGCCATGACACAACAGTCTCAAAACGAAAGACCTCCGCCCGTCCGGGCGGAGGCTTTTCGTTTTATGTATCGGTTTATGCCTTGTTCTTCTTTGCCATGGCCTTCTGGAGCCAATCCTTGCCGTCGTTGAAGCGGGAGACGATGAAGGAGGCCACATAGTCGCCGGCAGCATTGACCATCGTGGCAGGGGGATCGACGAGATCACCGATGGCCTGGGCGATGGGGAAGGCGACCGCAAGCTGCTCGGGGAAGAAGAGGGAGCAGAGCACCAGCTCGCCGGTACCGCCGCCGCCGGGGATGCCGGACATGGCAACGGAGGAGACGGTGGCGACAATGATCGCCAGCAGGGCGTCGGTAGTGGCGAAGTCCTTGCCGAACATGCCGAAGAGGAAGGCGACCTTGATGATGGCGCTCATGCCGGAGCCGTCCATGTTCATCGTCGCGCCCATGGGGAGAACGATGTCGGTCACGTCCTTGGAGATGCCGGTATCCTCGGCAACCTCCATGTTGGTGGGGATCGTCGCAACGGAGGAGCAGGTGCCGAAGGCCACGGCCGCGGGACGGAAAATGTGCTGGAACATGACCTTGACAGCGCCCTTGCCGCCGCCGAACTGCGCGTAAAGCGGGAAGATCAGGAACATGTACGCGAAGGCGACGACGTAGTAGAGAATGATGGCGCGGGCGTAGCTGGAGACGAAGTCGGCGCCGTGGGCGGCGACGAGAGACGCGAAGAAGCCGAAGAAGCCGATGGGGGCGTAGTAGCTGATGAGCTTGATGACCTTCATAAGCGCCTGGGTAATTTCATCCAGAAGCCCCGCAAGCTTGGTCTCGGGACCGCCGCACATCTGCACGCCGAAGCCGAAGAAGATGCCCGCGATGATGAGCTGGAGGATGGAACGGCGGCTCCAAAGCTCGGGGAAGTCAGGCTTGGTGAAGAAGCCGACGATCATGGCCCCGGCGCTCATGGGCTCAGAAGCGCCCGGCTCAAAGGCGGGCTCACCGGTGTAGACGGGGATGAAACGAACCAGCACATACATGATGACGGAGGCGATGATCGTCGTGCAGATAAAGGTGACGACCGTCGTGCCCATCAGCTTGCCGGCGCGTTTGGCGCTCTTCATGTTTGCGATGGAGGAGGCGATGGAGAAGAACACCATCGGCACCACAACGCAGAACATCATGTTGATGAACAGCGTGCCCAGAGGCTCCAGCACACCGGCGTTCGGCCAGGTGAAGCCGACGATGATACCGAGCACGATGCCGATGATCATGGAGAAGAAGAAAAAGTTGTTCTTCAGGAAACTGTTGGACTTCATGGAGATTGCTCCTTTCGGATTTAAAGTTCGTTAATATTATATTCTTCCAATATGCAAAGTAAATTGCAAGGTCTGCTTGAAACCTTGCAAAAATTGCTGTATACTCATTTTCGATGCTGCCTGGCCTCCCTCAGAGAGGGAGGTTAAGGCAATACCGCATAATTCGACAAGAGCAGATCCTGAGAAAATTTGGGTTCTGATAAAGGCACTTTTTCGCAGATGTACTTTGTGTACCTCAAGAAAAAGTGACGAAATCGGATTGTGCGGTGTTGCCTTAAAGAAACCCGGGAGGTTCCCCATGCCCACCAATAAAAACATCAACCGCGCGGGGTATCTGCGCGAGAGCTTTCATTATTTCCACCTTCGTGACACAGCCGGGCAAGAGCTTGACTTCCACTTCCACGAGTTCGATAAACTGGTGATTCTCCTGTCCGGAAGCGTGGACTATCTCGTGGAGGAACAGCGCTACGCCCTGCCGCCCTGGTCGGTACTGCTGGTCCGGCACCATGCCATTCATAAAGCCATCATTGACCGCAGTCTCCCCTACGAGCGCATCATCCTCTATCTCGACCGGCGGTATTTTGAGCGCGCCTTCCCCGGCGCGGGACTCATGGACTGCTTCGACCAGGCCGATCGGCGGCGGCGTCATCTGCTGACCGCCGCGGAGGATCAGCTTTCGGAGCTGCGCGCCGCCATAGCCGCCTACGAGCGGGCAGCAAGCGATACCCGCGTCGGCGCGCAGACCATGCGCGAGACGCTGATCATCCAGCTTTTGATCCATGTAAACCGCCTGCACGAGGCTGCGCCGGAGCGTCTGGATCAGCGGGGCGATCCCAAGGTACGGCAGGTGCTGAGCTATATCAATGAGCACTTCCGGGAATCGATGAGCGTGGAGGCGCTGGCGGAGCGTTTTTATATGAGCCCCTACCATTTTATGCGGCTTTTCAAGGCGCAGACCGGCAGCACCGTCCATGCCTATATCCGGCAGAAGCGCCTGATGAACGCCGCCCGTCTCATCCGTGAGGGCACGTCCGCCGCCAAGGCCGCCGCCGACAGCGGTTTTGGGGATTACTCCGCCTTCCACCGCGCCTTCAAGGAGAGCTTCGGCGTCAGCCCCGGCAGGATGATGGAGAAGAAGTGATTATTCCCCCGCAAGCCTGAGGAAATCCGCAACGGCCTGCTTCCCGCCCGCGACCACCGACGGCCGCGAGGGGTCGAGGGGCATGGGCGCGCCGGCCAGCGTGCAGCAGACGCCGCCGGCCTCCTCCACGATCAGCTTTCCCGCAGCGTAATCCCACAGCGAGAGGCCGAGTTCAAAGTACACCCCGGCCCTTCCCGCCGCGACGGAGCAGAGATCCAGCGCCGCCGCGCCCTCGCGCCGCACGTCAAGCCCGGCAAGATATGCTTTCTTCATCAGCGCAAAGGTTCTGTCGGCGAGCCCCTGATCATAGGGCGCGGTGCCGCAGCAGACCAGATTCCGGGACAGCGGCTCCGTTGCGGCGTGGATGGGCCGCCCGTTGAGGAACGCGCCGCCGTCTTTCACGGCGGTGAAGAGCTCATCGACATAGGGGTTATAGATCGCCGCCGCGCGCAGCCCGCCGTTTCGCATGCAGGCAATCGAGACGCAGCTGTGATGGAAGCCGCGCACGAAATTCATGGTGCCGTCGATGGGGTCAATGATGAAGACCGTTTCGGCGTGCAGATCGTCGTGCCGGTCGTTTTCCTCGCAGAAGAAGCGGGCCTCGGGCAGAACCGCGGAGAGGCGCTCGATCAGCAGCGCCTGTACCCGGCGGTCATATTCGGTGACCACATCGCGCCGGTCGGTTTTGCACTCGGCCAGGATATCGTGGGCCTCCAGCATCAGGGTGCCCGCCTCCCGTTCGGAAGCGCAGAGCAAGTCCAGTATTTCAAGATCGGTCATGTTTTATCCTCCGGAATACGATTATTTTGCGCCGGTATTATACCCGATTTGCGCGGCGATGTACAGAGGGGAAGCGCTCTGCTCGCCCGCCTCTTTTTTTCTCTTCGACAATTTTTCTAAAAAACGGGAAATCAATTGCTTGACATAATCCCAAGAAAACGGTAAAATACATTAGTTAATATTGTGGGGGAGCATGGGGAGCTCCCGATGATATTACTTCTCAACTCCGACGGGTTCGCTTGATGACCCGTCTTGCTCTTGATAGATACAAGTTATCTGTTGAACTGCCGTATTATTTAAATGATTGGAGGTGTATACCCTATCCATGCAAGTGGTTTTAACAATTGTTATATCCATCGTTCTGGGCGTCATCGGCTTCGTGGCCGGTGTCACGTACCGCAAAAAGGTTGCGGAGCGTGAGATCACGAGCGCGGAGGAAGAGGCCCGGCGTATAGTCAATGAAGCCATAAAAAGCGCCGAAAGCAAGAAGAGAGAAGCTCTTGTCGAGGCGAAGGAAGAGATACACAGGAACCGCTCCGAGTATGAGCGGGAAGTGAAGGAACGCAGAGCGGAGCTGTCCAAGCAGGAACGCCGCCTTCAGCAGAAGGAGGAGAACCTGGACAAGAAGCTCGACGCGGCTGAAAAGAAGAACGAAATCCTTGCCGATAAGATTGCCGACGCCGAAGCCCAGCAGCAGGAGATCGCCATGATCAAGAAGGGCCAGCTCGAGATGCTGGAAAAGATCTCCGGCTTCACGGTGGAAGAGGCGAAGGCCTATCTGATCGCCAACATCCGCGACGACGTTACCCACGAGATGGCCATGAAGGTCAAAGAGGTCGAGACCCAGTACAAGGAAGAGGCGGACGAGCGCGCGAGAGAGATCATCGCCACCGCCATCCAGCGCTGCGCCGCCGACCATGCAAGCGAAATCACCGTCTCTGTCGTACCCCTCCCCAACGACGAGATGAAGGGACGCATCATCGGCCGCGAAGGCCGCAACATCCGCAGCATCGAAACCCTGACAGGCTGCGATCTGATTATCGACGACACCCCCGAGGCCATCACGGTCTCCAGCTTTGATCCCGTCCGGCGCGAGGTTGCGAGACTCGCCCTTGAGAAACTCATTCAGGACGGCCGCATCCACCCCGCGAGAATCGAAGAGATGGTCGCCAAGGCCCAGAAGGAGGTCAATGCCACCATCAAAGCCGAGGGCGAGCGTGCCGTGTTCGAGACCAACATCCACGGCCTGCACCCCGAGATCATCAAACTGCTCGGCCGCATGAAGTACCGCACCAGCTACGGCCAGAACGTGCTCAACCACTCCATAGAGGTCTCCCATGTGGCGGGCCTGATGGCGGCGGAGCTGGGCGCGGACGTGAACATCGCCAAGCGCGCAGGTCTGCTGCATGACCTCGGTAAATCCATTGACCATGAGGTTGAGGGCAGCCACGTCACCATCGGTGTCGACATCGCCAGAAAGTACAAGGAATCCGAGGCTGTCATCCACTGCATCGAGGCCCACCACAACGATGTGGAGCCCCACACCATCGAGGCCTGCCTTGTCCAGGCGGCGGACGCGATCTCGGCCGCCCGTCCCGGCGCGCGCCGCGAGAATATCGAAAACTACGTCAAGCGTCTGGAAAAGCTGGAGGAGGTCTCCAAGAGCTTCCCCGGCATTGCGAGCTCCTATGCTATCCAGGCCGGACGTGAGATCCGCATCATGGTCAAGCCCGAGGAGGTCAGCGAGGATCAGATGGTTCTGCTGGCCCGCGACATCGCCAAGAAGATCGAAGAGGAGCTGACTTACCCCGGTCAGATCAAGGTTCATCTCCTGCGCGAGACCAAGGCTGTCGATTACGCGAAGTAAATATGCTTAAAATATTGCTCCCCAAAAAATTCTTGTTTTTTGGGGAGCAATTTTGCCATGTTTCGCGGTTGCCCCGCTTAGGGGCGAGCGAAACGGCAATTCAATCGTTATTGATGTGCCAGAGAAACTCTATGTCCTGGTTCAAGATAAATTGGCACATCAAAAAATCCCGATGCGCATTTTGAACTGCACCGGGATTTTTTGTTATCCGAACAGGCGGAAATTGGAAAGCCCCTCGAGGACGGAGTTGAAGCCCTGGATTGAACGGGTCAGAGCGTCCAGATCGATGGCGTTGAGCGTATTGAGCAGCTTGTTCAGGGTCTCCGTGCTCTCATCGCTGAAGGTTTTCAGATTCTCGCCGAGGCCGTCCAGCGTGTCGAGTGAGGCGTTGAGGCGCTGAATCGTCTGCTGCAGCTCACCCAGTGTGGTATGCGCCTGATTCAGCGTGCCCGTGAGCTTCGGCACGATCACAATAAGGCTCACCAGCAGCGCCACGGCCAGGACAATGCCCACGGCCGCGGCAATTCTGCCGATACGCGCGTTTTGGCGCTGAAGCGCGGCAATCTCCCGGAGGAGCGCCGCGGTGTCCTTGTTTTCAAGTTGATTGTTGTCCATACTTGCCTCCGTTTTGTATTTTATGCTGTAATCGGGCAGTATTATACCAGACCCGTCCGGACTTGTCACCCTGTTTTCACGTGAATCCGCCGTTATTCCATGCGCGCCGCGCAGCCTTGCTTCCCGTTGCAATTTCAGGGCGGACGCGGTATAGTAGCTGTGAGATAACACGGAGGAGGACGGACATGGCCGAGGACAGACGCTATCACCTGATCGACGCGCTGCGGGGACTTGCGCTGCTGAACATGGCGGCATATCATTTTCTGTTTGACGTGAATGTCATCTTCGGGAAGGAGCCGTCCTGGTATCTCCGCCCCGACGCCCGGATATGGCAGCAGGTGATCTGCTGGACGTTTATCCTGATTGCGGGCTTCTCCTTTCACCTGGGGCGGCGGCACAATCTGCGCCGGGGGCTTTTCCTCAACGCCTGCGGTCTGCTGATCACCGCCGTCACGCTGATCGCCGTCCCCTCGGAGGCTATCTGGTTCGGCATTCTGAACTTCATGGGCTGCGCTATCCTGCTGACGATCCCGCTGGAGAGCGTTCTGCAGAGGCTGCGCCCGGAGGCGGGGCTGGTCGTGAGCTTTTCGCTGTTCCTGCTGCTGCGCAATGTGCCCGGCGGCACGATCGGAATCGGGCCATGGGTGTGGAAGCTTCCCGCGGCACTCTATCGCTTTCGCGTCCTCGCGCCGCTGGGTTTTCCCGATCCGCTCTTTCGCTCCGGCGATTATTTCCCCTTGCTGCCCTGGTATTTTCTCTTCCTCTGCGGCTGGTTTCTGGGAAAGCTGTTTCAGAAAAGCCCGCGCTGCCGGGAAATCGCGCGGGTAAAAATCCCGATCCTCTCCGCCATCGGGAGGAAAACCATCTGGATCTACATGCTGCACCAGCCGATCCTGATGGGGCTGTGCATGCTGATCATTGGGAGATAAAAAGAGCGTGTCATCCTGAGTGAAACAAAGGATCCCGTATGGGCTGCGTACCCGGTGGATTCTTCGCTTCGCTCAGAATGACACGCTTTTTGTTTTCAGAAATAAAACCAGTCATACCCCGCGTGTCCGGGGCGGCTGAGGCAGTAGACGCCGACGATCAGATGGCCCAGCAGCAGCACGACACCGACGAGCGCGCGCGCAAGGTCCGGGCGGCGTTTGAAGTCCGTCCGCTCCAGCAGACGCCAGAGCAGGGCGATCGCAATGCCGAAGACCACGGGATAGAGCGCGAGACTGCCCCACTCGAAGTTGCCGTCGTTGGCGCGAAAGCCGGTCTCCGTGAGCGTGAGCGCCTCCAGAATCGCAGTGCCGAGAACGCCCCAGACGATGCGCAGATGCCCGCGCTGTGAGCTCTCCTCCACGCCCTGTGTGAAATGGCTCCAGAGCGGCAGGAGCAGAGAACGCAGATACATGGCCAGCAGGCTCCCCAGCAGCGGCAGCGTGAGCGCGCGCAGCGCCATCCCCGACTGTGTACCCGCAAAATCCTCGGCATAGAGCACCGACGAACTCCACCAGAGCGCGGCAAGCGACGGCACAACCGCCAGGCCGATCAGGAACTCATTCCTGAACCCCCGGCACCGGGTACGGACAAAGTCCCAGACCAGCATCACAAAGACCGCCGGGGCAAAGGCGCCGAGGAAGCTGGGCTTAAACAGCGTCGACAGCAGCAGCCAGAGGCAGAGCCCCAGCCAGTCGCGCGGCGGAAGCTTCTCTTCCCGCGCGTCCCAGAGGCGGAAGAAGCACAGCAGCACCAGCGGGATCGGGGTGCGGCTGAAAAGCAGGGTCATGTTGTGGTAGAGATTGCCGTTGTAGACGCCGAGATACATCTGCGTCTGACCCGGAAAAATCCAGGGTCCGCAGAGATGGGCCAGCAGCGCAGCCAGCAAGACAAAGCTCTTTTCCGACGCCGGGAACATGCGCCGCAGCAGAAGCCAGACCGTGAACACGCCGAGAAGCTGGTTTGCCGTCAGCACCAGGGACAGGGCCGTCTGTCCGCGGCTCTCCCCCAGAAGCCCCCAGAGTCCGCGCACGATCAGGGACGCGAGGCTGTAATCGTTGCGTCCCAGGGCCAGGCGGATATGGGCCGGCATGTCGGAGAGAATATAGTCGGCACACATCAGGTAGAAGATCCGCTGCCAGCGGTAACAGAGCGCAAGCGTCAGCACCCCGCAGAACACCAGACAGAGGCGGGACAGCTTTTCGCGTTGATTGGGCATGGAAAGCTCCTTTCTCAGTCTTCCGGCCTGGGCCTGCCGTCGATATCCCCGAAGTATTTCTCGCGCGCGTCGTCGTCCAGATCGAAAGCCTGGCAGATCCCGTCAATGTTGAGCTGCCGCCAGTCCCTGTCGTAGATCATGTAGCGCAGCTCCTCCATCGCGTTTTCCCAGGATTTGACGCTGCTGCCCGCGCGTTTGTAATCCCGCTCGATCTCGGGCCGGATCTCGTCGGCCATACGGTCGATCTCCGCGAGTACCGCCTCGTTGGAAAGCGGGTCGCGCAGCAGCTCGGCGGCGCGGGTCAGGAACTGCTCGCGGAAGCTCTCGTTCTCCATCAGCGGCACCGAAAAGGCGGCGACCTGAATGACGGAGGCCCCGTAATCGTTGAGCAGATTGCACTGCACGCTGCTGGAGCTGCGGAAAGCCGCGTCCAGATCGTAAAACAGCAGGTGCCATTTGTTGTCCGCAAGCGCCGACCTTGCATAGCGGAGGTTGCCGCTGGTGACGTCGGTATTGGCGCAGAAGCCCTCCATGAACAGCCAGTCGATCAGGCTGTCAATATCCACCGCCTGGCAGAAGCGCTCGTAATTCTCCGGGTCCCGCATGTCGTTTTTATTGACAAAGTCCACCGTGGACATGTAAAACTCGGAATTGTAGGCGGCGGGAGCCTCAAAGCACTCCACGCTGTCCTTATCCACCCCGGCGACACTTGCGTAGAGAGAGGCGTTGGGTCTCTCCTTAAGGGTATAGAGGCCCGCATACTCGCCGTTGAGATAGAGGACGCAAAAAATGCTGCGCTGGTTGACGACGGCGGTATTCGCTTTTTCGGCGAGACTCTGTGCAAGCTCGTTGCGGATGACGGTCTGGTACTGATCCTGCCCGGCGCGCAGCAAAAGCGCGGTAAAGGACGTCGCGCTGCCGCCGAAGATATCGTGCTCCAGCGTTGCCTGCCCATAGGCGCCGTTGATGTGAACAGCCATATTTTTCTTGGGCAGGACAAGACTCGTCTCGCCGTTGAGCGTGACGCCGCAGTTGATGCGGAAGCTGTCCCCATCCCGATACATGGCGAGGGAGCCGGGCAATTCATAGAGCTTGACGCCCGCATCATAGATGGCGTTGAATTCCCGGAAATCCTCGGCTACAAAGCTCACCACCGGCAGGCTGTGGCCCTCGTTGATGATATAGCTCAGGGTCAGGACGCGGCTCGGCAGGGCGTCCGGCTCATAGCTTCTGACACTTACGACGCAGGTCTCGCTGATTTCAAAGGGGCCGTTATAGGCAATGCTCATCTCCGTAGGGGCGCTGTCATTGATGGTATAGCGCAGAACCCCCTCTCCGGCAAGCTCTACCTTCACGCTCTCCGTATCCTCAAAAACGCCGTCCCGCGTCAGGCAGACCGGCATGGCGCTGACACGGCGCCGGCCGTCGAGATTCGTCGTGCCCGGCGTCGGTTCGGCAAAATAGAAGAAGCCCGCTTCGCCATCCATGCGCCCGTAGCTGCATCCGGCCGGGATATCGCGCAGATCGGCGCGGTCAATGAGTCCGCCCGCGGTGCTGGTCAGATAGAGCTGATCCTTTGCCGCGTTGAGCGAGAAGCCCGTGCAGGGGGTGCTGCCATAGGAATCCGTACCCGACGCCTCGCAAACGAAGACAGCAAAACCGCCGGGCTGCAGGGTTTCAATCGGGAGCTGCCACAGGAAGGGGCTCTGATCCTTGTCGGAGAGGTAGTAGTCGGAAAGTTCTACCGGCATGTCGGAGACGTTTTTAATCTCTACCCAGTCGCAGTCGTACGATGTCCCAGCCACATTGAGACCGATGTTTTTGACCTGCGCCTCGCTGATAATGAGAGGGCCTGCGGCGGTCAGCGTCTGCTGGTACGCTTCATAGCCGTCCGCGGTATTCTCAAAGCCCGGCGTGGGATAGAGACTCTCGCTCCACTCCCCCTTGTCGTTCAAGGCCCAGCTCACGTCGGAATCGCAGTCCGGGCAGGCCACGCTGTCCACCGGCAGGCCGGCGGCGTCATAGAGACAGACACAGTCCTTTTCCGACAGGGCAAAGTCCGTATGCAGGGCCGGAGCGTTGCGGTTTTTCTTGGACGCGAAGAGAATCAGCCGCTCCCCCGGCTTAAGCTCCTTCTCCGGCAGGAGCCAGCCACTGCGCCCTTCGCGGTCAGCAATGCGGAAACCCTTGAGGGAGACGACTCCGTCCGACAGATTGGCAAGCTCGATCCAGTCGGAGAAATCCCCGTCCTCGTCGCGGAGGGTGGTTCGGTTTTTTCCCATCAGCTCCGTGATACACAGCTCTCCCTGCAGCACAGAAACCGTCGGCCCGGCGGCCAGGGCCGGGGCCGAAGCGCCGCAGGATAGCAGCACGGCCAGAAGGATGAGAAGAAAGCGTTTGCTTTTGCGCATGGGAACCTCCGAAAAAACAATATTGGGTGTATTATAGCGCCGAATGCCGCGAACTGTCAAACAGAATACTTGTACAACAGAAGGAGAAACGCTATAATAAGGAAAACAACCCCAATTTGTCTTCCGAGAGGGCGCAAATATGAAAAACATCCTCATGATCGGCACCGGCGGAACCATCGCCTCGGAGATGTCGCCCGAGGGCCTGACGCCGGAGCTTACGCCTTCGCAGCTTCTGCGCTGTGTGCCCGCGATCCGGGACATCTGTATGGTGGACTGCCTGAACCTGTTCAGCCTCGATTCCACCAACATCACGCCCGCGCACTGGCTGCAGACCGCCCGGGCCATCCGCGAGCATTACGCGGACTATGACGGCTTCGTCATCAGTCACGGCACCGACACCATGGCCTATACCGCCGCGGCACTGAGCTATCTGGTGCAGAGCGCCGACAAGCCCATCATGCTCACCGGCGCGCAGAAGCCCATCAACTACGACTCCACCGACTCCAAGCTCAACCTGACCGACGCCTTCGTCTGCGCCGCCTCCGGGGAGCTTGCGGGCGTGAACATCGTCTTCAGCGGGCGCGTGATCCTCGGCACCCACGCGCGCAAGACCTGCTCGAAGAGCTTCGCGGCCTTTTCCAGCATCAACTACCCCGACGTGGGGATTCTGCTGGACCATCGTCTGGTGCGCTATATCCCGCCGCTGAGCCTGTCCAGGCCGCTGTTTTACGATGTTCTCGACGAAAAGGTGGGGCTTGTGAAGATGGTTCCCGGCCTCGATCCCGGTGTGCTGGACTATATGCTCTCCCGAAACGACGCGCTGATTATTGAGTGCTTCGGCGTCGGCGGTCTGCCCGCCTACGAGGATGACCGCATCCTCCGCCTGATGGAAAAGCACACGGCGGCGGGCAAGTTCATTGTCGTCACCACCCAGGTGCAGAACGAGGGCTCGGATCTCTCGGTCTATTCGGTGGGCCACGGTCTCAAGCAGAATCCCCTGGTGCTCGAGGGCTACGACATGACCAGCGAGGCGCTCTATGCCAAGATGATGTGGATTCTCGGCCAGACGAAGGAGCCGCGCAAGGTCGCGCAGCTCTTCTATACCCCCATCGCGCACGATATGCTGCGGAAAGAGTAACGCAGCATGCCTCCCTCAGCCGCGCAGCGGCGGAATGAGGGAGGGGGACCGCTTCAGCGGTGGAGGGAGTCCGCCCCTGCTTACAGCGCGCAAGACACAGACACTCCCTCAGTCACCAGTGTGCGCACTGGTGCCAGCTCCCTCAGAGAGGGAGCTTATAAGGAAGGATTATAATATGCAAACTGTAATCATCATCGGCGCCGGGGCGTCCGGCATGATGGCCGCGCTGACGGCAGCGGAGATGCCGGGGCGGCGCGTGGTGCTGCTTGAA
>ONVI01000052.1 GCA_900321275.1 uncultured Eubacteriales bacterium
GGTAGATCGCCGCTACTTCCGTAAACGCATACGATACATGGGCGGCCGCGTTATTGCCGTCCATGGTCTTGTAGTGTCTCTCCATACAGTCATCTCCATATCTTAAATGTATTTTGCCAACGGATGACCTTATTTTAACACGAACGCCGACTCTTGTAAACTCATTCCGCACAGAAAAATTCTCCCGAATATGGATGGCGTTATTCGTCCATATTCGACATAAAAATGCAGCGGTGGGGGATATCCCCCCGCGTTCGACGGATTTTTACCCGGGAATGTGGGGCTCGTATATCGATTTTTGCCCGAAAAATCCGCTGAATCATTGACGTGTGAGCGAATATGTGTTAGAATGCGGCAAGCATGGAACCCAACATATTTTATGATAGTAAAAGAAAGGTGTTGACCATGATCTGTTTGAATTGCGGCAAAGCGATCGACGACGATCTGAAGGTCTGTCCCTTCTGCGGAAGCATGACCGAAGGCTATAACGCCGCGCCGTCTTACGGCGAAGGCGCTCCGGCCGATCTGCCCGCAGCCGATCCCGAGCCCGCCCAGGCCTTCGATGACGACGGCCAGGATTTCTTTGACGAAAACCCCGTTTATCCCGAGCCGCGCAAGGCGGGAAAGCTCACGCGCCCGGCTCTGCCCGCGCTGGTTCTCTCGGCGCTGGCCTGCGTGTTCAGCCTTGCCTGCCTGATTATGATGGTCTCCCTGCGCAGCACCCTGCGGGAGCAGAACAGCGCCCTCACCGGCAGCGTGTCCGACGTGCAAAACGCTGTCAACGCTGTCAATGATCGGCTGTATGAGCTGGACGACACGCTCTCCCGCGTACAGTCCGAGGCCTACAACCAGCTGGCCAGTCAGTCCATCGCCATCACGAAGGACATCACGCCGCTCACCGGCCCGGTGGAGGTGGACAGATATAACCGTATGTTCATCATCAACGCCAAGGGAAACCTGAGCGTGAACAGCTCCTTCGACTGGCAGAAGTACAACGAGGCCACCGGCGGCTGGGTCTCCGTGGTTTTCACGGGCGACGCCACCACCAATGAGCAGTACGGCCTGCGCCTGGAGAACAGCTATGACAAGAACGAGGACACCTACACCTCCATCCTCTGGGCAAACGGCATCAGGCCCGAGGCCAGCGGTACCTACCGCTGCGTCATCACCGACGCCACCGGCATCACCAAGACCAGCGCCGAGGCGACAGTGAGCGTCGCCTGATACATCGACAAAAGAAAAACACGGACGGCATTTCTGTCGTCCGTGTTTTGCGCGTTGTGCTCAGAGATAACGACCGTCGACGCAGCCTTCGCAATAGGCCGTATAGACATGGTACCAGAGCGTGCCGCCCGACCACTGGGTCTGCCCGTCGGTGGTGAGATAGTCGCCCATATACAGGGTGACGAGCACGGGGCCGTTGGGGTAGGCGTGTACGGGAACGGGGACGTTGCCGATGCTGTATTTCTGTCCACCGCTCACTCCGTCGAGCGCATTGTCATTCAGCTTTTCAAAATCAGCCATGAGGATCCCTCCTGTATGGTATTCTTTCGCCTTTTCAGCTGTCTACAGTATAGCAAACAACCGCGCCGCATGCAAATGAAGAATGCTTAAGATTTGAAATTTTGATTTAAATAAACCAAAGCAGAGTGCCTGACCACTCTGCTTGATTTAAGAAGAACTTGCGTTCCTTATGAAGTTCTTTCCTACTTGCGATTATAGAATACCAAAGAGATGTTTCGTAAATAATATATATTTTGTTTCGTGTTTGTAAAATCAATTTTTCTGTCGTCCTGAGCGCAGCGAAGGATCCCGTGAATTGCGCATAAGGTATGGGGTTCGGAGGCCTTGGAATGACACGCGGATTCCCTCAATCGAAGCTCAGGTTCCACACGCAGTCGGCGGGAATACTGCCGGGCTGGGCGGCGATGTAGGATTCCCCTTCCCGCGCGGGCAGGTAGTACACGGTCTTCATCGCGCCGAGATACTTTCCCACCGAGGCGGCGATCGTCACGCAATCGGCCGGCGTGTTGGTAATCAGCTCCTTGATCACGCACACGTCCCCGTCCATCTCCGCCGTGCAGATCCCGCTGCCGCAGGCGTAGAGGCCGCCGCCGAAGAATTTGCAGAAGCGGCGCGTAAACTCCATCATGGGCGCGGAAGGGCGCAGGTAGTTTTTTCCCTGCAGAAGCGACTCCCGCCAGTACAGATACTCGGTGGCGCTCAGCTCCGACACCGGCTCCAGCGCCTGACAGCCCACCTCGCACTCCTTCCTGTGCAGCACGCACTCAAAGCCCAGCAGCCGGTGATACCAGCCGTAGAGCGGCGCGTCCGCCGGGAGGGTGCAGAGAAGCTTCGATTCCCTTTTTTTCGCAAGCGCCGCGACCTCCAGGGTGAGCGCTTTGCCGACACCGAGACTGCGGTATTCGGGCGCGACCATCACGGCGTAGATATAGCCCACGACAGGGGGCTTTCTCCGCTTCCCCACGAGCTCAAAGCCGTTGAGCACATGGGCTGCGCCGACGAGCTTTCCGTTCATTTCCGCCACCACCGCCGAGCCCATGTCCGGCAGCAGGGCGTAAAACTCCGCGGTAAGACTCAGCGGATCACCGAACACGTCCCGCCAGAGAAACGAGAGCGCAGGCACGTCCCCGGGGGTGTATTCACGTAATGTATAGTCCGGCATTGTCATCTCTCCCATATCATCGGATGTTCCGTATCTGCCATCGCACGCCTTACAATGACGAGAATCGTTTGTTCAGTCTCCTGTCCACTGTGCCGCGTATTTTTTCAGAAGATACGCGGGCTTGTAGCTCTCCTTGGACTTGCGCAGGGCTTCAAGGCCCATGTCGTCCTCGCGGTTGATCCAGACAAGCTCCGGATGCTTGTCCAGGAGCATGCGGACAAGCTCCCTGCATACCATGGGATAGGCGCCGTTGATGTCCGCGGCGGCCTTTTCCACGTGGACGTTGAAGGTGTCGGAGCTGGTCATCTCTCCGAAAGAGAAGCCCATCAGCTTCCCGTCGGCAAAGAGGACGCCCCCCTCAAGACCGAGCGGCTCGTAATATTCAAAGGCACGCTCGATAGCCTCATGCTCGTATACGATGCTCTCGTCCAGGCGCTCGGCATTGTCCTCCGTCCAGGCGTCAAGCATCTCCCGGCAGGCGGGGATCAGCTCCCTTGTCAGCGGGACAAAGCGCCAGTCATGCTCCGCCTCGAAGCGGTTGCAGTGGTTCTTTTTCCCGTGCAGCGCCTTGCCCGCGTAGGTGGTGAGTTTGGAAGCCTCATAGATATAGTCGGCGTACTTTTCTTCCTCACAGAAGGAAAAGCAGCCGGGAAATTCCTCCTCCAGCAGCGCCTTATGCTTTTCGGTAATACCGCGCAGCAGGAAAGGATAGCCCTTGTACGCCGCATACTCGCGCAGGGATTCGATCGCCGGGCGCAGCGGGCCGCAGCCGATGGGGTAGACGAAGGCGGGCTTGCCGTGCAGACGCACCTTGGTAAGCGTGCGTTCGCCGAGATCGCACACCAGCTGGCGGTAATGCAGATCCCAGATAAACATATTGCCGAAGTTGAAGTCCGCGCTGGGGGAATCCTCGCAGGCGAGGTGGCGGTCGATCCATGCCTTGTCCTGCAGGGAGATTTCGTGAAACACGATCATAGATACACGCTGTCGCAGACAGCCCTGATTTCCTTTCTCAAGCTGCGAAGATCCATAAATGCCTCCGGCCGTTTGCTCGTGTCGCGAAGCAATGCCGAGGGGTGGTAGGTCGCCATCACGCGGCGGCCGTCGATGTCGTACCAGACGCCGTGCTCGCGCGTGATGCGAAAGTCCGGGTCGATGATGGCCTTGGCCGAAATACGGCCGAGGCACACAATGATTTTGGGGTCAATCAGGGCAATCTGCCGGTCGAGCCAGCCGCGGCAGGCGTCCTGCTCGATATTCTGCGGATCCCGGTTTCCGGGCGGGCGGCACTTGACGACGTTTGCGATGTAGACCATGCTCCGGTCGAGGTCGATCATCTTCAGCATATCGTCCAGGAGCTTTCCCGCGGGGCCGACAAAGGGCTCGCCCCGGAGGTCTTCCTGTTCACCCGGCCCCTCGCCGATGAGCATGACCTGCGTCCGCTCGTTGCCCACGCCGAAGACCAGCTTGTGCCGCGTCTCGCAGAGAGAACAGGCGCGGCATTGGGCGCATTCGGTTTTCAGAGCCTCCCAGGAATCCATTGGCGATCCTCCAGATGCGCCGCGCACGGAAAGAGGCACTTGCAAGTCACCCGGCGGCGTATTATAATATCAAAAAACTGTGATTGCGGGTTTGATTCTACCATTATTTGCGCGGGCCTGCAACTGCTTTCTGTCAGAATCCTGAATAATTACGGAGATGTAATATGGCTGAATTTGAAAACTACCTGTCCCCGGGAAGAAAGGGACATCTGATCGGCATCGGCGGCGTGTCCATGTCATCGCTGGCGGAGGTGCTGGCCGGCATGGGACTTGTGATCACCGGCTCGGACATGAACGAGGGTGCAAACGTCGAGAGCCTGCGCCGCAAGGGGATCCCCGTCCTCATCGGACACAGGGCCGAGAACATCACAGACGACGTGGAGTTCGTCGTGCGCACCGCCGCTGTCCATGATGACAATCCGGAGATCGCCGCCGCCCACGAAAAGGGCATCCCGGTCTTTGAGCGCACCCAGGCCTGGGGCGCGATCTCCAGGGACTACGCCAACGCCCTGTGCATCTGCGGCACCCACGGCAAGACGACCACCACCTCCATGTGTACCCATATCATGATGGCCGCCGACAAGGATCCCACCGTCATGATCGGCGGCACCCTGCCGCTTTTGAAGGCGGGCCACCGCGTCGGCCACGGCAACACCATCATCATGGAGGCATGCGAGTACTACAACTCCTTCCTCTCCTTCTATCCCACCGTCGCGGTCATCCTGAACGTGGAGGCCGACCATCTGGATTTCTTCAAGGATCTGGACGACGTGAAGCGCTCCTTCCATAAGTTCGCCCAGCGTGTTCCGGAGGACGGCTATGTGGTGGCAAATCTGGACGATCCCAACACAATGGACGTGGTGAAGGACATAAAGGGCCGGATCATCACCTTCGGCCTGAACAAGGACGCTGACGTTACCGCCGCGAATATTGAGTTTCTGGGCGCCAATTCCCGCTTCGATATTCTTTACAAGGGAAAGCTCTTCACCGACGTGACCCTGCATGTGCCGGGCATCCATAACGTCAAGAACGCGCTGGCCGCGACCGCCGCGTGCATCAGCCTCGGCGTGCGCCCGAACGCCGTCAAGTACGGCCTTGCAGGCTTCAACGGCGCGGGACGGCGCTTCGAGTTCAAGGGCAAGTACAACGGCGCGGACGTATATGATGACTACGCCCATCACCCGGGCGAGCTGAAGGTGCTGCTCGACGCGGTGGAGCAGCTCAACTACAAGCGCACGGTGCTGGTCTTCCAGCCTCATACCTATTCCCGCACCGCCGCCCTCTTCGGGGATTTCGTCGAACAGCTTAAACGCCCCGACGTAGTCTTCCTCGCGGAGATTTTCGCGGCGCGCGAGAAGAACACCATCGGCATTTCCTCCGCGGATCTGGCAAAGGAGGTCGACGGCTCCATCTTCTGCCCGACCTTCGATGTGATCGAGGACTCCCTCAGGGCCATCGCCCACCCGGGGGACATCGTCCTCACCGTCGGCGCGGGGGACGTCTATAAGATCGGCGAGATGCTGGTCGAGGAGAAAAAATAAGCTTGCCTGTACACCCGGCAGATACGGTTTCTGCCGGGTGTTTGTCCGTTTATTGCCTTGTAAAACTATGCGCTGTCTGATAAAATCAAAGCAGAAAACCTAAGGAAACGCTGAATAAATCGCCGCGCACGTCTTGACGGCATCTTTTCCGTCTGACTTTGCCTGAAAAACTTGAAATACACAAAGTATTCCTGCGCCTGCTCGCCAATCCGCATGCTCCGATTTAGTCAGCGCTTCCCAAAGACTTGCAATTACATATTTACGAGGAGGAATGCCCCATGAACGAAGTGCTCCATACCCTGTCCAAGATCGGCATTGTGCCGGTCATCGCCATTGACGATCCCAAGAAGGCCGTGCCCCTGGCAAGAGCTCTGGTCGCGGGCGGACTGAACGCCGCCGAGGTCACCTTCCGCACCGCCGCCGCGGAGGAGGCGATCCGCGCCATCGCCGCCGAGGTGCCCGATATGGTCGTCGGCGCCGGCACCGTCACCAGCCGTGAGCGCCTGGATCGCGCGCTCGCCGCCGGCTCCCAGTTCATCGTTACCCCCGGCTTCAATCCCGACACCGTGAAGTACGGTCTCGACAAGGGCGCGCTCATGCTCCCCGGCACCGCCACCGGCGGCGAGATGGAGCAGGCCATGGCCCTTGGCCTTGAGGTGGTCAAGTTCTTCCCCGCCGAGGACAACGGCGGCGTCAAGAAGCTCAAGGCGCTGGCAGGCCCGTACCGTGAGCTCAAGTGGATGCCCACCGGCGGCGTCAACACCAAGAACATGATGGACTACCTCTCCTTCAACCAGATCGTCGCCTGCGGCGGCACCTGGATGGTCAAGAAGGATCTCATCGAGGGCGAGTGCTGGGACGAGATCACCGCCATCTGCAAGGAGGCGGTCAAGGTCATGCTGGGCATCGAGCTTGCCCATATCGGCGTCAACACCGACAGCCGCGAGGAGGCCGAACGCCTTGCCAAGCTTGTCAGCTGCATGCTGGGTCTGTCCCCGCGCGACACCGGCAAGTCCTGGTTCGCCGCCGACAACAGCATCGAATTCATGTCCCACAAGGGCCCCGGCACGAACGGACACATCGGCTTCCGTACCAACAGCGTTGAGCGCTGCATCTACCACCTGGGCCGCCAGGGCGTGGAGTTCAACGAAGACTCCATCACCTACAACGACAAGGGCGCGCCCAAGTTCGTCTACCTCAAGGGTGAGTACGGCGGCTTCGCGATCCATCTGGTGAACAAGTAATTTTGACCCGGGTTAAACCTTGACTTCCGCAAAAATCTGCGTATAATAAAAAATGTGGGAGCCGAACGGTTGCCACAATACACAACTTACACTGTCGGGCTTACGCCCAAAAAATCAGTGAGCCGTCTGTTGCAGCAGACGGCTCACTTCCCTTTGCTTCTGTCGTACAGATACAGCACGAGAGATACAATACTGGCGATGGCTCCAATAAAGCCAAGCCGTAATCACAGAAGTAATATGTATCGCCTCCATAAAAAACCTCTGTTACTTAAAAACCCGGCAGGTCGTGCGGCCTGCCGGGTCATTGCTTTATCGGGAAATTACGCGTTCTTATCCTTGATATATTTGTCGATGGAGACCGCGCCCGCTTTGCCTGCGCCCATGGCGAGAATGACGGTGGCCGCGCCGGTCACGGCGTCGCCGCCGGCGAAGACGCCCTCTCTCGCGGTCACGCCGCCCTCGTCGGCCTCAATGCCGCCCTTGCGGGTGAAGGTCAGGCCGCCGGTGGTGTTGCGGATGAGGGGGTTGGGGCTGGTGCCGATGGCGATGATGACGGTGTCCACGTCCAGCACCCACTCGCTGCCCTGTACGGGGACGGGGGAGCGGCGGCCCTTCTCGTCGGGCTCGCCCAGTTCCTGGCGCAGAAGCTCAATGCCGGTGACGTAGCCGTCCTCGCCCGCAAGGATGCGGGTCGGATTGTTGAGAAGCTGGAACTCAATACCCTCGGCCTCGGCATGCTCGACCTCTTCAAGACGGGCAGGCAGCTCGTCGCGGCCGCGGCGGTAGCAGATGTACACATGCTCCGCGCCCAGACGCTTGGCGACGCGCGCGGCGTCCATGGCGACGTTGCCCGCGCCGACGACGGCGACACGGTGGAAGTGCTTGATGGGGGTATCGTAATCGTCGCGGTAGGCCTTCATGAGGTTGACGCGGGTCAGCAGCTCATTGGCGGTGTAGACGCCCAGCAGGTTCTCGCCGGGAATATGCAGGAACTGGGGCAGGCCCGCGCCGGAGCCGATGAACACGGCCTCGAAGCCGTCGGCAAACAGCTCGTCCACGGTCTCGGACTTGCCGATGATGGCGTTGTTGACGATCTTGACGCCCATGGCCTTGAGGTTGTCGATCTCCTTGGCGACGATCTCCTTGGGGAGACGGAACTGCGGGATGCCGTAGACCAGCACGCCGCCGGACTTGTGCAGGGCCTCGAAGATGGTCACATCATAGCCCATCTTGCGCAGGTCGCCCGCGCAGGTCAGACCCGCAGGGCCGGAGCCGACGACCGCCACGCGGTGGCCGTTGGAGGCGGGAACCGCGACCTCGACCTTTTCAAGCTTGGCCTGCTCGGCCATGTGCCAGTCGGCGACAAAGCGTTCGAGACGGCCGATGGCGACGGACTCGCCCTTCATGCCGCGGACGCACTTGGACTCGCACTGCTTCTCCTGGGGGCAGACGCGGCCGCAGACGGCGGGCAGGGAGTTGGTGGAGGTGATGATCTCATAGGCGGCCTCAAACTCACCCTCGGCGACCTTGGCGATGAACTCGGGGATGCGGACGGCGACGGGGCAGCCGGTGCGGCAGGCGGGATTCTTGCAGTTGAGGCAGCGCTTGGCCTCGTCGATGGCCATCTGTCATCTTGCAGATATGCTGGGCGTCACGGTCCTGCTCCTCCTTATAGAAGGCGGCGCGCTTGAGCAGTGAGTCGAAATCGACCTGGTGGGCGTCAAAGTCCGGGCCGTCGACGCAGGCGAACTTGGTCTCGCCGCCGACGATGACGCGGCAGCCGCCGCACATGCCGGTGCCGTCGACCATGATGGGGTCGAGGGAGATGATGGTGCTGATGCCGTAGGGACGGGTCACGTCGGCCAGGAACTTCATCATGATGTCGGGGCCGATGGCGATGACGCGGTCAAACTGGGGCTTGCCCTCGGCGATGTTTCTTTCAATCTCCTGCTTGAGGAAGACGGTGGTGAAGCCCTTCTCGCCGTAGGTGCCGTCGTCGGTGCACATGATGAGCTTGTCGCAGGCGTCCTTCAGCTCGTCCTTGAGAATGACGATGTCGGCAGAGCGGAAGCCGCCGATGAAGGTGACCTCGATGCCGCGCTTGTGCATCTCCTTGGCGATGGGGTAGGCAATGGCGCAGCCGACGCCGCCGCCGACCACGCAGACCTTTTTCAGGCCTTCCATCTCGGTGGCTCTGCCGAGGGGACCGACAAAATCGCTGATGTAATCGCCCTGCTCCACGGTATGGAGCATCTTGGTGGTGCGGCCTGCGGCCTGCACCATGACGGTGACGGTGCCCTTCTCACGATCCCAGTCCGCGACGGAGACGGGGACGCGCTCGCCCTGCTCATCCAGGCGGAAGATGACGAACTGGCCGGCCTGCGCGTGCTTGGCGGCCAGCGGCGCCTCGATCTCAAACAGGCAGATGGTCTTGGCGTCGTTGAGGAAACGCTTGGTTACTACCTTGTACATGGAAACACCTCTATAGTTTATTTATAGATTCGCGGAAATTCTTGCCTTTTCAGCAACATTTCTATTCTACCCGCAAAGACCGATAAAGTCAACGCTTTGCGGATAATTTAACCAGTTAAAACCCAAATTCCCCGTCAATGAGGACGACCTCGGTCTCCATACCGTTCATCGGCGCCCAGAGAACCGTCAGAGCCTTGCAGATGCGCTCGGCGCTGCGGCAGTCGTGGCACTGTCCGTCGGTCTGGCAGGGCGTCTTTTTGCCGAAACGGGCGCAGTTTTTCACCGCCGCGACATTGCGCGCCCGCTTGAGTGCCGCGTCGAAGTCCGGGGCGATCTTGTTCGTGCCCGCGACGATGAAGACCTTTTCGTGGCCGAAAACGGTGGCGGCGATGCGGTTGCCGGTGCCGTCGATGTTGACGATCTCGCCGTCCTCACTGATGGCGTTGGCGCTGGAGAGGTAGACGTCCGTCAGCGCCGCGGTGTTCAGGGTGCCACGCCCGGGGGTTTTCCAGTGCCAGTATACCGTGTTGTTCTCCGAAAGCTTCTCGAAAAGCCCCAGCGCCTCGATGGTCTTGCTGCCGCCGATGCCGACGGTCTTGCCGCTGACCTGTCCCGCGATGTGCGCCGCCGCGTCCTCAGCCTTCTCAAAGTGCGACACGCGGAAGCCGCGCCCCTCCAAATTGCGGATCGTTTTTTCCAGATTCATGCAATCATCTCCCAAAATATGTTTTTATACTATTCTCCGATAAGGCGGTTTGAAAGATTTCCGAGGCAGATTTGCGTCAGGCAAGGCAGCGGACGCAGAGCATACTTTGTGTATGGTCAAGTCCGATCACGAAGTATCGGTTTGGCACAGCAAGGTTCCCTGTGTGACCGCGGGGAGATTCACGAATCGCCCGGCGGCAGAGGCCGCGTCCGGCGAATGCGCCCAGATGAATCCGAAAAACCGATCGTGTACTGCCGGGCCGTTCGTGAACGGCCCCTACGGTGCGCATGTTGGTTGTTTGCTGAATAAACCCGATACCCAGATAAGATTATACAGGATGGGGAGATTGCTGTCAAAGCCTTCTTGAATGCAAAAAAGCTGGTTCAAATTGCACGTTGAACCAAAACCGCTTACAGATTCGTATGCTTTTGGGGAAGCCCCTTTGAGCGAAAAGAGAAATCGTTTTTATGTACCTGCCCGGACGCGGAGAGCGGAGTCTATAACCCGCTCTTCACTTTTCGCTTTGCATCAGATCTCGTCGTCGGTGATGGCGTCGCTGCGAAACAGCAGGCTCACGCACCACAGAGCCGACAGGCCCACCAGCGTGTAGATCACGCGGCTGACGGTGGCCGTCTGGCCGCCGAAAAGCCAGGCCACAAGGTCGAAACGAAAC
Source organism: uncultured Eubacteriales bacterium (assembly GCA_900321275.1). Taxonomy (GTDB): domain Bacteria; phylum Bacillota; class Clostridia; order Oscillospirales; family Oscillospiraceae; genus Limivicinus. The sequence goes on from ONVI01000052.1 coordinate 10,864, forward strand.
AGACCGATGCTGCCCCAGTTGATACCGCCGACGATGGTCAGCGCCAGCGCGATGCGGTCCATAAGCATAAGCGATACGCTCCTCTCTTTTACGGGAAGTGCCGACGGAATCAGCACTGCCCCTGGATTCCCGCTTAGTATGCCCGGCTGACGGAGGACTATGCCGGGAAAAACCGGAAATTTCTGCCGCCGACAAAAGTAGTGCTTTTGCGGCTTTTCTCGCTCTTTACAAGAGGCCGCTTCCGTGCTACCATACAGGCACAGCTTATCCAATTGGCCTTTCCGAAGAAGGGCCGCGGCTCATATCTTTATCCCAAACCCTGACTTGCGGATCGCTTTTGCGGTCCGCGCTTTTTTATTTTTAAAACAAATAAAAACAGAGAAACTATAGGTAGATTTTTGCCGTCGAATGGAGTAAAATCAAAAAGATTATGTATAAGGGTGAACACCATGAACATTCTGATCGTCAACGGCTCGCCGCGGGGGCGCTTCAGCGTGACACTGCAGAGCTGCCTGTATCTGGAAAAGCGCTTTCCGAAGCATCATTTTGAATACCTCAACGCGGGCGCGGGGATCGGCGGCTTTGAGAAGGACATGCGTCCCGCCGCGGAGGCCTTTGCCCGGGCGGAGCTCACAGTCTTTGCCTACCCGGTCTATTCCTTCCTCGTCCCCTCGCAGCTGCACCGCTTTCTGGAGCTGATCAGGGAGAACGAGCTGCCGCTGAAGGATAAGTATGTGACGCAATTTTCCACATCCAAGCATTTTTTTGACGTGACGGCGCACCGCTTTCTGGAAGAGAACTTCCATGACCTGGGTATGCGGGTGATCCGTGGGCTCTCCGCCGATATGGAGGATCTGCTGGACGAGCGGGGGAGACGAGAGCTGGAGGACTTTTTCCGTTACGCGGTCTTCTGCGCGGAGAACGCCGTTTATGAAAAGCCCGCTTCCGCTCCGGCGCAGGAGCGCGCGCCCTATGTCAGTGTGCTTGACGCGTGCGAAAAGCAGGACGGCTTCGACACCGTGATCGTCGGCGATCTGCGGGAGGGGGACGAGAGCCTGCGGGCGCTCATCCGGGATTTCGGCGCGGCCTTTCCCTATCGCACGCGCTTTGTGAATCTGGCGGAGTTCCCGTTCCGGGGCGGCTGCCTCGGCTGTCTCAACTGCGCGGCGGGCGGCAAATGCGTCTACCGCGACGGCTTCGACGCGCTTCTGCGGGAGAAGATTCAGAACGCCGACGCCATCGTGTACGCCTTTACCCTGCGGGATCACAGCATGGGCTCCCGCTTCAAGCTGTACGACGACCGGCAGTTCTGCAACGGGCACCGCACGGTGACCGAGGGAAAACCCTTCGCCTATCTGGTAAACGGCGACATGGGCCGGGAAGAGAATCTGCGCACGGTGCTGGAGGCCCGCGCCTCGGTGGGGCACAGCTTTCTTGCAGGGTACGCCTCCGATGCGGATGAGATCCGCACGGTCTCCATGCGCCTGGCCTACGCGCTGGAGCACGGCTATCATCCGCCGCGGAATTTCTACGGCGTGGGCGGTATGAAGATCTTCCGTGATCTGGTGTGGCTCATGCGCGGCCTGATGCGGGAGGATCACCTGTACTACAAGGCGCACGGGCTCTATGACTTCCCGCAGAAGCGCCGGCTGCGGATGCTGGGAATCAGCTTCCTCGGCGCGCTGCTGAGGAACCGGCGCGTCCGCCGCCTGATCGGCGACAAGATGAACGAGGGGATGCTCGCCCCGTATAAAAAGGTTTTGGACAGGACCTGATCGGAGGATAAGATTTTGAGTGTTTTTCTGATGAAGCTCATCGCCGTGGCTTCGATGCTGGCCGACCATCTCGGCACGTATCTTTACCCGGCGTATATCTCGAAGGATGTCTTTCTCTGGCTGCGCGCCGCGGGCCGCCTTGCCTTCCCGCTGTTTGCCTTCCTGATCGTCAACGGCTATGAGAAGACGCATGACGTCAAGCGCTATCTGACGCGACTTGTCGCCTTTGCCGTGATTTCACAGATCCCCTTCGGGCTGTTTCAGAATGCGCAGCACACCCGCGTCGTCGGGGAAGGACTCGTCGTGGAGCTGGGCGCGCGCTGGTTTGTGTGTCTGACTTTGATCTTCGTGGCGTGCGTGGCCTGGCTCGGCACCGTGCGGCGGGACGGGAGCGTGATCTGGCCGCTGCTGGCGCTCACAATGGCGGTGCTGCGCGTCGAGTACGCGGGCGCCGTGATCCTCGGGGCGAAGCTGAACGTCTTCTATACGCTGGCGCTGGGACTGATGCTGATTGCGGTAACGGACGAGGCATGCAGGCCGGAGCGGGATGTGATCCGCCTTCTGATGCAGGCGCTCGGCCTGTTCAGCGCGTTCTTCCTCATCCGGGACAATGCGGACTACCGCACACTCGGCGCGGCGCTGATCTTCGCGATCTGGATCGCTCGGGCCAGCCGCTTCTCCCAGGCGGCGGTGATCATCCTGTGGTGCGTGGTGGAGTATATCGTCGGCGGCCAGCCGATCAGCCACTTTTTCGCGGCGGCGGCCTCTGTCATTCCGATCCTGCTGTACAAGGGCAGGCAGGGCCCCCCGCTCAAGCTGGCGTTCTATGCGATCTACCCGCTGCACCTGCTGGTGCTCGGGATGCTGTCGGTGTATGCGCTGCTTACATAAGGAAACGCTGAATAAACCCCCGCGCACTTCCTGACGACGGATTTTCCGCCTGAAAAGCTCGAAATACACAAAGTATCCCATCGCTTTTCAGGCCTCGTCAAACGAAGAATCCGCTCGTCAGTCTGCGCAGGTCGACTTAATCAGTTCCATAAAAGTTGTAAATCCTGATCCTTTGTGATATTCTATATATAATTACCATCTGATTCTGAGGGGAGATTAAGCCATGATCCTTGCGGCAACCGGCATTACGGGGCATACGGGCGGCTATTTTTTGCAGGAGCTTGTTAAAAACGGCTTCGACGGGACGCTGCGCTGCCTCGTGCGCGAAAGCTCCGACACGAGCGCGCTGGACGCGTCCGGCCTGAAGGTCGAAAAGGTGGTCGGGGATATCAAAAACCCCGACGATCTCTTCCGCCTGGTCGACGGTGCGGACAAGGTCCTGCACATCGCGGGCATCCGGGACACGCTGCCGCTGCTGGAGGCGTGTGAGAAGGCAAACGTCACGGGGCATATCGTCCTGGTACATACCACCGGGATCTACTCCAGATTTCGCATGGCGTCGGGAGAATACAAGGAGATCGAGCAGAAGATGCAGCGGTATCTCCGGAGCGGCATGAATATCACGATTCTGCGCCCGACCATGATCTTCGGCGACATGTGCGACCGCAACATTCACAAGTTCATTCTCATGGTGGACAAGTTCCCCGTCATGCCCCAGGTCAAGGGCGGGCGTGCCAAAATCCGGCCGGTCAACGCCCGCGATCTGGGCCGGGGCTATTACCAGTGCGTCATGAAGGATAAGCTGCCGGAGCTTGACTATGTCGTGTCGGGCAGCCGGGAGCTGAGCCTGCGGGAGCTGTGCAGCCTGATCGGAATATTCCTCGGCAAAAAGACACGCTTTGTGAACGTGCCCCTCGCGGCTGTCGCGGGCGGGGCCTGGTGCGTTAAAAAGGCGACGGGCGGCAGGATCGACTATGTGGAAAAGGCGCTGCGCCTGAGCGAGGACCGCGTCTTTGACCATGACAAGGCCACACGGGATTTCGGCTTCGAGCCGGAGCCCTTCGACGTCGGCCTCAAACGCGAGGTGGGGGAGTATCTGCATGGAAAAGAATAAAACCGTCCTCTTCCTCTCCAATCATTTTATCACGCTCTACGCCTTCCGCAGGGAGCTGATCGAGCGACTGGTGGGGCTTGGGCACCGCGTGGTGCTCTCCCTGCCCACGGATGAACAGAACGCGTATTTCCGCAAGCTCGGCTGTGAGATTATCGAAACGCCCATGTCCCGCCGGGGGCTGAACCCGGCCGAGGATCTGAAGCTGCTGGCGAAGTACCGGCGCATCATGCGGGACGTAAAGCCGGATATCATCTTCAGCTACACCTCCAAGCCGGATATCTACGGCTCCATGGCGTCTTCCGCCCTGGGGCTGCGGCAGATCTGCAACATCACGGGCAGGGGCAACGCCCTGGCCTATGAGAACCTGCTGGCCGTGACGCTGCGCGCCCTGTACCGCGCGTCAATCAGAAAATGTTATAAGGTGTTTTTCCAGAACGCCGACGACAGGGACTATTTTGTCCGCTACCATATCGTGAAGGACAACTGGGCGATCATTCCCGGCTCCGGGGTGAATCTCGAACAGCACGCTCTGACCCCCATGCCCGACGACGGGGAGATCCGCTTCCTCTATGTGGGGCGCATCATGGGCGTCAAGGGCATCGACCAGCTTCTCGACTGCGCCGTCGCCGTCCGGCGGAAACACCCGGAGGCCCGCTTCTGTCTCGCGGGCTTCGTGGAGCAGGAGCGGTACAAGGAGAAGCTGGAGGAGTACCAGGCCGGGGGATACATCGAATACCTCGGCTTCCAGAAGGATATCGACGTATGGCTGCGCCGCTGCCATTGCGTGATCCTGCCCTCCCACGGCGGGGAGGGGGTACCCAACGCGGTGCTGGAGGCCGCGGCGACGGGCAGGGCCTGCATTGTGTCGAACGTCCCCGGCTCCCGCGACGCGGTGGAGGACGGCGTGACGGGCTACATCTTCGAGCCGCGAAACAGCGCCGATCTCATCGACAAGGCCGAGCGCTTCCTTGCTCTCACGAAAGAGGAGCGGGAACAGATGGGCCTTGCCGGGCATGAAAAGGCAGCGCGGGAATTTGACCGGGAGATCGTCATCCGCGCCTATCTCGACGAAGTGGAGAAAGCATAAGGAGAGTAGCCATGTCCATCCGCAGAGCATTCAATAACGCGGTGAGCATTGTGTTCACCTTCATCAAGTTTTCGATCATGAAGCTCTTTCTCGGCTCCGGCTTTCATTTCAAGCCCATTTGCCGCTTTTCGCCGAATGTGGTCACGGAGTTTGAGCGGGGCAGCCATGTCACCATCGGCAACCGCACGCGCATCCACTCCGGCTGCAAGCTCAAGGTGCGCAAGGGCGCGGCGCTGACGCTGGCCGACAACGTGGTCTTTACCTACAACTGCATGATCAACTGCCGCGACAGCGTCACCATCGGCGAGGGCACCTCCATGGGCCCCAACGCCTGCATCTACGACCACGACCACGATTTCCGCGCCGGGCTGGAGGAGCTGACCTTCAAGACCGCGCCGGTGGTCATCGGAAAAAACTGCTGGATCGCGGCGGGCACCGTCATCCTCATGGGCACCACCATCGGCGACAACTGCATGATCGGCGCGGGATGCATCCTCAAGGGCGACATCCCGTCCAATTCCGTCGTCACACAGAAGCGCGAGACGGTCATCCGCCCCTGGGAGGTGCGCGCATGATCCGTGTCCTGCACATGATCGCAAGTCTGGACGTGGGCGGCTCCCAGACCATGATGATGAACATCTACCGCAACATCGACCGCTCGAAGATCCAGTTCGATTTTGTGATCGACCGGCCGAAGGAGACCTATTTCGCCCCGGAAATCCGGGAGCTCGGCGGGCGGGTCTACACCATGCCGACGTTTCACGGCACCAACGCCGGGGAGATCAAGCGCGACTGGAATAACTTTTTCTATACCCACCCCGAGTACCGCATCCTCCACTCCCATGTGCGCAGCTATGCCTCCCTCTACCTGCCGGTGGCGCGGCAGCATGGGGTCAAAACCATCATCCACAGCCACTCCACCTCCACCGGCGGCGGGGTCAAGGGCGCGGTCAAGTCCGTGATGCAGCTGCCTCTGCGCTACCAGGCGGACGTGCTGATGGCCTGCTCCGTCGAGGCGGGCGTGTGGCTCTTCGGAAAGCGCGCCTGCGAGAGCGATCGCTTCGTCCTCCTGCCCAACGGCATCGACGTGCGCCGCTTCGTCCCGAACCCGGAGAAGCGGCAGCAGTACCGGCAGGAGCTCGGACTTGAGGGACGCTGGGTCATCGGCAATGTGGGGCGCTTTTACGACGTAAAAAACCACACCTTCCTGCTCGACGCCTTTCAGAAGGTACATGAGCGGGAAAAGGACGCCGTGCTGCTGCTGGTGGGCGTGGGTCCCCTGCAGCAGGAGATGGCGCAGAAGGCCGTCGACCTCGGCGTGGCGGATCATGTCATCATGACCGGCAACCGCGACGACGTGCCGGAACTTCTGGGCGCGATGGACGTGTTTGCCTTCCCGTCCCTCTGGGAGGGACTTCCCATGACCGTGGTGGAGGCGCAGGCCGCGGGACTTCCCTGCGTGCTGTCCGACACCATCACGCGGGATGTGGACGTGTCGCCGCTGGTGCGCTATCTGCCCCTCGGCGATCCCGACCGGTGGGCGGACGCGATGCTGGAGCGCCGTCCCCGCCTCGACGCGGCAAAGAATATTGTGAAAGCGGGCTTCGATATCCGCACGTCGGCGAAGAGACTTTCGGCGCTGTACACGGAGCTCGCGGGGGCGTAAAGAAAAGGAGAATCCCATGTCCGATCAAACTACCGTCATGCTGTATATCAACTGCATCCACAGCCCCGGCGGGGCGGAGCGGGTGTTCTGCCAGCTTGCCAGCCGCTTTGCCGAATGCGGGTGGCGCTCCATTCTCGTGACCTCCTACCGGGAGCCGGGGCGGGTGGAATATCCGCTTCACGAAAAGGTGGAGCGTTATAACATGGAGGCGGAACGCCTTTACGAAGGCCGCATCAAACGAAACGTACACCGCATCGCGAAGCTGCGGCGGCTTTTGCGCGCATGCAGCCCGGATCTTCTCATCACCTGCATGCAGGAGCCGAACTTTCGCGGCATGATGGCCTCCATGGGCCTGCCTGTCAAGCGCATGGTCTCCGTCTGCAACGCGTGCGAGAAGGAGTACCCCGGCCTGATGGGCAAGTTTGTGGGCAAGGTGCTCATGCCCATGGCGGAGGGCTGCGTCTTCCAGACCGAGGAGGAAAAGCGCTGGTTCCCGATGCGCCTGCAAAAGAAGGGGCGCATCATCATGAACCAGGTGAACGAGTCCTTCTTCGACGTTCATCACAGCGGAGAGCGCCGTGACGTCGTCACGGTCGGCAAGCTGCGGGCGCAGAAAAACCAGGCGCTGCTGATCCGCGCATTTTCCCGGATCGCCGGGGAAATCGGGGACAATCTGCTGCTCTACGGCGCGGGCGAGCTGGAAAACGAACTGCGGGGACTGGTCGAATCCCTGCATCTTTCGGAGCGCGTGAAGCTCATGGGACTGAGCACGGATGTGGCAAACGACATCAAGGACGCCAAGTGCTTCGTCATGTCCTCCGACTACGAGGGGCTGCCGAACGCGCTGCTGGAGGCGATGGCCCTGGGGCTGCCATGCGTGTCCACCGACTGCGAGGGCGGCGGCCCCGCCATGATGATCGAAAACGGCGTCAACGGTCTGCTGGTGCCCATGCGGGATGAAAAGGCCCTGGCGGACGCCATGCTTTATATGCTCCGAAACCCGGAGGAAGCCGAGCACATGGGCAGGGCTGCCCGCGAAACCGCCGAGGGCTTCCGCCCGGACGCGATCTTCGCCCGGTGGAAGCAGTACGCGGAGGATATTCTGAACGGCTGAGGCCGCTTGCGTTATAAAATCGCTGCAAGAAAAGATAAAACAGGTAAGGAAACCACCTTATGGATAAAAGCAAGGTCGTCCGATCACTGATCTATAAATTTACGGAACGTTTCGCGGTCAAGCTGATCGGACTGGTGATCGGGATCATTCTGGCGCGCCTGCTGACGCCGGAAATCAGCGGACAGGTCGCGCTGCTGGAGGTCTTTGTCAATTTCTCGCTGCTGCTGATCGAGGACGGCGTCAACAATTCGCTTGTCCAGAGCCGTACGGCGGAGGAGCGGGACTACTATACGATCTTTGTCATCACCTTCGGACTCGCGGCGGGGGCGCTCGTGATCCTGGAGGCGGCGGCCCCGCTGATTGCGGGGTACTATCGGAGCCCTGAGCTGATCGCGCCGCTGCGCTTCTATGCGTTCTCGCTGCTGTTCGGCGCGTTCAACTCCGTCCAGGTGGCGCGCATGCAGCGGGAGATGCGCTTTCGGGAGCTCATGTACTGCAACCTGGCCGCCTCCCTGCTGGCAGGGGCGCTGGGCATCTGGATGGCGTACAACGGATTCGGGCTCTGGGCCCTCGTCGCCTATCACTTCGCGCAGATTGCCGTCTCCACCACGGCAGCCTTCCTGCTGCTGCGCTGGGTGCCGAAGGGCGGCTTCTCCATGGAGAGCGCACGGCGGCTGGGCGGCTTCGGCATCAAAATGCTGGCGGCCTCAGCCACGCAGAATCTCTATCTCAGCCTGCGCCCGCTGATCATCGGCAAGCGATTCTCCGCCGCGGATCTCGGCTATTATGACAAGGGGCGTAATTTCTCCTATACCATTTCGGTGAATCTGGACGCCGCCATCCGTTCGGTCATGTTTCCGGTGCTCTCCCGCGCCCAGGATGACCGGGAGCAGTTTCGTGTCATCATGCGCCGCATGAGCATGCTGGGCAGCTTCGTGATCTTCCCGGTGATGCTCGGCCTTGCCGCCGTGGCGGAGCCGCTGATTCGTCTGCTGCTGACGGACAAATGGCTGGCGGCGGCGCCGATGCTTGTGATTCTCAGCATCGGCGAGGCGCAGATCCCGCTGACGAGCGCGAACCTCGTCTCTCTGAAATCTCTGGGCCGCAGCGATATCTATGCCCGGCAGGAGCTTGTGCGCCGCGCCTTGATGCTGGTCATCCTGGTTCTCAGCGTCGTCTGCTTTGATTCGGTGGAGGCCATCGCCGTCGGCTATTCGCTATCCGCCTGGCTGGACGTCTGGGTTACCTCATGGCCGATCAAAAAGCTGCTGGACTACGGCGTGCTTGACCAGCTCCGCGATGTGTGGAAATCCGGACTCAGCGCGCTTGTGATGGGCGGGGTGGTATATGCGCTCGGCTTTCTCCCGCTGTCGCCCGCGCCGCTGCTGGCGGTGCAGGTCATGCTCGGCGGGACGGTGTATCTGCTTTTGAATCTGGCCCTCAAAAACGAGAGCCTCTTATATCTCCTCTCCGCGCTCAAAAATCGGCGCGCGGCATAAAAGGAACATTTTTATGAAGAAACAAGCTGTCAACTGGATCGTCAAGGCGCTGTTCGCGGGCATTTTGGCCTTCGCGCTTTTGTGCCTTGGCTGTCTGTTCTATTTCAATACCCCCGTGCACTTCGATAATCCCGACGGCGCGACGGAGTACAAGTACGAATCAGGCGTCTTTTTCCGCGGCACGGAGGGCTATGGGTACGGACGCGTCAACAACGACGGGTTCAACAATGCGCGCGACTATACGCCGAAAGAGAAAATCGACGTGCTGCTGATGGGCTCTTCCCACATGGAGGGCTTCTGCGTGCCGCAGAAGAATACCGCCGCCGCGGTACTGAACCGCCTTTTCGACGGGAAAAAATACGCGTACAGCATCGGCATGGCGGGCCACACCTTCCTCTATTGCGCCAAACACCTGGAGCAGGCGCTGGAGACTTACGCCCCGGAAGACTGGGTTGTGCTCGAACTTGCCACGCTCAGCTATGATCCCGCCGCCATGGACGCGGCCTGCGACGGCACGCTGCCGGACATGCCTTCCCATACGGGCAAGCTGGTCACAACGCTGCAGGAACTGCCCTATCTGCGCCTGTTCTATACCAAGTACGTCAAGGGCGCGAACGAGGCCGTTGCCGCCGCCGCGGGAACCGCGGAGCCGGTCGGCACGGAAGAATTTGAGGCGTCGCTTTCCCGCCTGCTCCGTAAAATCGGGGAGGTCAGCGCGGCCCGCGGCGTCAAAACCATGCTGGTCTATACGCCGACCGTCCTGCCCGACGCGGATGGCCGCGCCGTGACCGACGCAAGACCGGGGGAGCGGGAGTGCTTTGCCCGCCTGTGCGGGGAAAACGGCATCGTCTTTCTCGATCTGACGGAGCGCAACATTGCCGCCGTGGAAGAGGACGGGCGCCTGCCCTTCGGCTTTGCCAACACCGCCCCCGGTACGGGGCACATCAACAGCCTGGGCCTGCGCCTCTATGCCGAAGCGGTGCATGCGCGCATCGAAGAAGGGGAGGGCTGAGCGATGCTTTTCAACAGCTTTACCTTTGTCATCTTCTTCACCCTCGTCTGCATCGCCATGGCGGTGACCAATCTGCCCGTCTTTCGGGCCATGCCGCAGGAGAAGCGCCTGCGCGTCCGGCACATCATCCTGCTGTTTGCAAGCTATGTGTTTTACGGCTGGTGGAACTGGCGCTGCTGCTTTTTGATGCTGGGGCTGACGGTGGTTGCCCATCTCTGCGCCCTGCAGATGGGAACGTCCCGGCGCAAGGCCGCGCTTACGGTCGGCGTGGTCGTGCCGCTGCTGGTGCTGGGGATCTTCAAGTATTATAACTTCTTCGTCGATTCCTTCTGCGCCGTCTTCGGCATCGCAAGGGCGGGCGCACTGCGGATCATCCTGCCCGTGGGCATCAGCTTCTACACCTTCCAGTCCCTGAGCTACACCATCGACGTGTACCGCGGGAAGCTGGAGGCCGAGACGGACTTTGTCAGAACCGCGCTCTACATCGCGTTCTTCCCCCAGCTCGTGGCCGGCCCCATCGTCAAGGCCGGGGAGTTTCTGCCCCAGCTCAGGGAGGAGCGCAACATCTCCCTTTTGAATCTTGAGCCGGGCGTGCAGATCTTTGTGTTCGGCCTGTTTAAGAAGATCGTCATTGCCGACAACATCTCCGCCTTTATCGACGCGGTGCACCGCGCCCCCGCAGCCTACAGCGCGGCAACGCTGATGCTGGCCACCTACGCCTATTTCGTCCAGCTCTACTGCGACTTCTCCGGCTACTCGGATATGGCGGTGGGCTGCGCGAGGTGCCTCGGCTATGATCTGCCGAAGAACTTCAACATTCCCTTTATCTCCCCCAACGTCAACGAGTTCTGGAAGCGCTGGCACATCAGCCTTTCCACATGGCTGACCGAGTACCTGTACTTCCCCCTCGGCGGCAGCCGGAAGGGAGAGGCGCGCACGTATTTCAACATCCTGGTGAACATGACGGTCTGCGGCCTCTGGCACGGCGCGGCCTGGACCTTCGTGCTCTGGGGCTTTATAAGCGGCGTCTCCCAGTGCGTGTACCGCTTCACGACGCCCTGGCGCAAGAAGCTGCCGAAAAGCCCGCTGCTCACAGCGATCAGCACATTTCTGACCTTCACCTTTATCTGCTTTACCGCGGTCATTTTCCGCGCAAGCTCCATCGGGCAGGCGTGGAACATCATCGTCTACATCTTCACCCTGCACAAGGGCATCCTTTATGTGAGCTTCTGGGGCGTCTTCGGCCTCATTGTGACCTGGGGCGCGCACATTGCGGCCCTGGTCAGAAGCCGCCGCCTCGGGATTTCGCCGACGGGGTATTATCCGACGGTGAGGCTCAACACCTTCGGCGGCCTGCTGGTGTTCTTCCTCTTTGTCGGGATCACTCTTGCCCTCGGGTATACGGGTCAGAGCCCGTTTATCTATTTCCAGTTCTGACCCCGCCTCTTTCCGGCAAATCTATGGTACAGGAGAAGAAAATGAAAAAAACTGTTGGGATTCTGCTTGTCCTTATGCTGCTGTTCTCTTTTTCCGCGCCAGCTTTCGCCGCGGTGGAGGACACAAGCGGCGGGGTATGGAATGCGGAGTTTTCCGGATATACGGTCCCGATCCCCGAGGCCTATCGGACTGCCACAGGCTTCATCCATTTTTTCGACTTCGGCGGCGGTCTGGAATTTGAAGGCACCGGCGTCATGTGCAGCCGTATCTACTATACGGCCATGACGAAAGAAGATCGGCAGGCGGTGGTCGACGAAATCGATATGGCCTTCCTGATGGAGGAGTGGGATCTGGTCGGCGATCTGGAAATGGAATTCGAGAAGAGGCAAATCAACCTTTTTACGATCTATGTCACCGCAAATCCCTGGGAACCGGAAAGGCTTTGCGCTTTTTTGCGCGAAAAAGCGGTGGCAGGTGCCAAAGACCGCGGGGACGAAGCGGAGGAAGATTATTTCACGCGCGCCTGGGAATCCATGCGTCTCATTGAGATCGGAGAGAAGGACGGCTTCCGGTACTATCTCACCGGCTTTGCGCCTGAGCTCCTGAGAGAGAGATACGCGGAGACTGTAGAGGAGAGTTATCTGACGGAATGTCTCGCGCTGTTGGAGCAGCCGGAGCTGATTACGCAAACGCTCACAATGACGTCGCCCCTTGAAGTAGGTGCCGTCTACGTTGATCCGAACGACGACGTCGTTCTTGAAGGCCTGTTTTGATTTGGGCGGCCCGTATAATTTGTCCCTCCCTCTCATAAACTGAGCGGGGGTGATGAAAATGAAGCGAAAAATCCAATACGGGCCGCTGGCGGCAGCGCTGGCGATCCCGCTGGCGGTCGGCGGCTTCTCGGCCTTCCTGACGCGCGAGGGAATGGAGTATTTCAAAACGGTTGCTCAGCCGCCGCTGAGCCCGCCGTCGTGGCTTTTTCCCGTGGCGTGGACAATTCTGTATCTCCTGATGGGCGCGGCCTCGTATCTTGTCTGGGTCAGCGGGGTGAGCGAGAAGCGCCGCGACCGTGCGCTGACCGTCTACGGCCTGAGTCTTGCGGCAAATTTTCTCTGGCCCATCGTGTTTTTTACCGCGCGGCTGTACCTGGCGGCCTTCCTTCTGCTGCTCGTGCTGTGGGTATTGGTCGTGATCACGGCCCTGCTCTTCTCCTGCATCGACGACAGAGCGGGCAAACTGATGATCCCCTATATCGTCTGGCTGAGCTTCGCCGCCTATCTCAATCTGGGTGTCTGGCTGCTCAACCGGTGAAAGGCATCCTGCAAAACACACTCCCTGTCATTGCAAACCGATCCCGCAATGACAGCCGTGTTTTGCAGGATGCCTTTTTACTTTTTCATCGTATGTGTCCAGACATTTATTTTTACACTACACAACGACTTGCCCAAAAAGTTTCGCTTCCTTATATTTTATAGTGTTTATCTTGCATAATCACGGGAGCTGTGTTAGAATCGTAACGATAGTATCATTCGCGTACTGCACACTTTTTCCGAGGGGGAATGCATATGGAACAAAAAACCAAGATCCTTACGGTCGCCGGCAAGGGCGGCGTCGGGAAGACCTCCATCTGCGCTTCGATCGTGCGTCTTCTGGTTGAAAAATATCCTGACAAGAAGATTCTGGCCCGACAGCGTGGAAAACGGCGAAACCAGAGAGGCGCTGGAGCTTCTGAGCGAGGCGCGCTTCCGCATCTTCGACGCGCTGGTCGAAATGCCGGGCTTTGCCTTCCTGGCCATCGGCCGCCCGGAGAGCTCCGGCTGCTACTGCAAGGTCAACTCCTATCTCAAAGAGGTCATCAGCATCCTGGCCAACAGCTTCGATTACGTCGTCATCGACGGCGAGGCCGGGATCGAACAGATTCAGCGCCGCGTGATGGAGAAGGTAACGCACCTGATCCTCGTCACCGACCAGAGCAAGAAGGGCGCCCAGGTCATCGCGACCATCAAGCAGGTCGCGGACGAGCTGATCGCCTACGACCGCATCGGCGTCATCGTGAACAGGGTCACAAATCCCGAACTGGTGGGCGAATTCCAGACCCCTGGCGTCGAGATCCTGTCCTTTATCCCCGCAGACAGCGCCTTTGCCGCCAACGACATCATGGGCAGAAGCGTTCTGGAGCTGCCCGCGGATTCCCTTATGCTCAAGGGAGTGCAGGAAGCGCTCCAAAATATAGACATCCTGTAAAACTGAGAAAAAGAGGTGTAACATTTGAAAGATCTTAAGCATCTGATTTTCTTTGAAAACCTGCTTGAGAACGCTGACAATGAGCTGGTTAAAAAGGCCCAGGCGGAGGGCGGCCTTGCCCTCGGCTATACCTGCTACCATATCCCCGAATGCCTGCTCAATGTCGGCAACTGCTTCTCGGTGCGTCTTCGCGCGCCCAACACCGGCTCTATCGACATCGCGACCTACTACATGTCCAACTACACCTGCGAGTATGCCAGAGCGCTCGTGGAGAGAGGCATCGAGGGCGGCTATCAGTTCCTCGACGCCATGATCGGCGTGGACGCCTGCTCCATGATGAACCGCGCCATGGAGCACTTCGAGATCCTCAAGGTCAACGACAAGCCCAACTTCTTCGTCACCCACTGCGACATCCCTTTCAAGGTCACGGACTACACGCTCGACTCCTACGTCAAGCAGATGCGCCTGAGAGTGCTGGACGTGCTGACCGAGAAGTACGGCGTGGACACCTCCGAAGAGGCCATCCGTGAGGCCGTCAAGGAGCATAACGAGGTCTGCTCCATCATCTCCGAGATCGCCGGGATGCGCAAGGCGGAGAACCCCATCATCACCGGCTATGAGTTCCACGTCCTCAACCTCGTCTCCTACACCTGCCCCAAGAAGCTGATCCTGCCCTATCTGCGCGAGACGCTGGAAGAACTGAAAGAGCGCAAGCCCGACAAGGTCAACCCCTTCCGCGCGAGAGTCGCCATCGTCGGCTCCGAGATCGACGATCCCAGCCTCACCAAGCTCATTGAAGGCTGCGGCGCGCTGGTCGTGTCCGACCGCTACTGCTTCGGTTCCACCCCGGGCCGTGAGATCATCGAGCTCAGGGACGACGAGCCCGCCCTGCCGCAGATCTGCCTGCATGTCATGCAGCACTCCGAGTGCGCCCGCTACATCGCCGACGAGAAGGTTCTGCAGCGCCGCCAGACCGCGGACCGCCTCGCCAGGGAGTACAAGGCCGAGGGCATCATCTACGAGCAGATGAAGTACTGCGACTACTGGGGCTTCGAGCGTGCGCTCGTCTCCCACATCATGCACGACGAGTACGGCTGGCCCGTACTGTCCATCGACCGCCTGTACAACAACGGCAATTCCGGCCAGCTGAGAACCCGCGTCCAGGCCTTTGTTGAATCGCTTGAGATCAAACGTATCCACAAGGAGGCAGAGAAGAATGGCTAAAAAACAAAAGGCCGTCTACCCGAACCCCAAGTTCTGGAAGGCGAAAGACAATATCGACTGGAAGAAGCAGGGCAAAAACCTCGCCGAGGTCGGTGCCATCGCCTTTGAGCTGATCAAGGAAACCGACTGGCAAAAGTTCGGCCAGGATCGCATGAACGACTGCAAGGCCGACTGGGAGCGCGTCAAGGACGAGTACCAGGCCTTTATGGCGCTTGACAACAAGGAGAAATGGGATCGCGTCGTCAACGGCGAGAGAAGCCTCGGCCGCCTCTACCGCAAGGGCGCGATGGCCACCGTCCGCCGCGAGTGGCGCGGCGTGAAGGACACCGCCTATGATTTCTATGAGTGGGCGCGCCTCTGGGGTATGCTGCTCATGACCTTCTCCCGCGACCTCATCCCCGCGATGAACAGCGCGCTGTGGTACCGCTGGATGATCTCCTACTTCTGCTGCCACGGCTTCATGGATAAAAACATTCTCGGTCTGCGCGGCTCCAACCTCCGCATGAGCCACGAGCTGACCTACCAGATCTTCCGCTACGTCGCGGAGAACCTGGTGCTTCTCTCGAAGGCCGATCGCAAGAACGGCAACAGCAATGATCTCAACCGCATGATGGTCACCTTCGACGAGATGACCATGGGCCAGATCATGGCCGGCTTCCCCGACCTCTGCGGCATCCCGCACCAGCTGTTGCCCATGTTCCTCGTCTCCGAGATCGACCAGCTGGTCTGCATCCCCTACATCGACGCGGTGGAGAGCTACGGCCTGCCCGCCGATACCTGCCCGGTGCCGTCCTCCGAGTGCGGCGCGCTGGTCATCGACGCCCTGCCCGACATGGGCTCCGGCTTCATTTCCAGTTCCATGCCCTGCGACGGCTCCACCATGGCGTCTTCCTACTTCTCCCGCCGCTTCCCGCATATCCCCGTGTTCCACCTCTGCTTCCCCGTCCGCTATCTGGATGAGGAGACCGTGCAGATGGGCGCGGAGGATATCAAAGCCTGCATCAAGTGGATCGAAGAGCGCACCGGCGCGAAGTGGTCCTGGGACGCTTACTTCACCTGCATGAAGCGCTTTAACCAGGAGACCGATCTGGAGCTCAACAAGTGGGAAATCAACAAGTCCGCCCGTCCGCAGCTCATCGGCCCGAGCTACGAGCTGTTCCGCAAGTGGAACTACGAGATGGACGGCGGCATCGACCCGCGCGTCCTGCCCTCCATGCAGAAGGTGGACAAGATGCTCATGAAGGCCTACGAAAACGGCGAGACCGCATGGCCTGAGCGCAAGATGAAGTACCGTGCCCTCGTGTGGTCCTGCCCGGCCCACTACTACGCCAACTTCTCCAACTGGCTGGCCAACTGCTGGGGCATCGACGTGCTGGTTGAGATGGAATCCCTCAACTTCACCAAGCACCTCGAGACCGAGGACAAGGAAGAGGCCATGCGCGACCTGGCCCGCCTGTACGAGCGTATGGTTATGCGCCGCCACACCAACGGCGGTTACCAGAACGTCGTGGATGAGTGCTGGGCCCAGTGCGAAGCCTGGAACGCCAAGCTCGTCATCATGTACCAGAACGTGGCCTGCAAGAACATGGCGACGGTTCAGGGCATTCTGGACGAGCAGGGCAGAGCGCGCGGCTACGATCTCATCTGGATCGAGCACGACCTGATGGATCCGCGCACCGTCTCCCGCCGCTCCATGCGCGACAAGGTCAACGAGTACATGCGCACGGTCATGAAGGCCGAGCCCGTCGATCCCTCGCTGGTCGAGTTCGAGGACGAGGTCTGCATGTAAAAATAAGCCTCCCTCAGCCTCTCGCGGCGAAATGAGGGAGGGGGACCGCTTCAGCGGTGGAGGGAGTCCTCCCACGCACATTGCGCAGGACACAGCGACTCCCTCAGTCACCGGTGTGCGCACTGGTGCCAGCTCCCTCAGGGAGGGAGTTTATAAAGAATATACGGAGGTTATTATTACATGAAATATTTCGGCGGTTGTGACGTAGGCTCCACCTACACGAAGGCAGTCATTCTGGACGAAAACGGCAACATGCTTGCCGACACCACCAT
>ONVI01000070.1 GCA_900321275.1 uncultured Eubacteriales bacterium
GGTATCGGCTTGACACAGCAAGCTTCTCTGTATGACTGTAGGGGCGATTCACGAATCGCCCGGCGGCAGAGGCCACGTCCGGCGAATGCGCCCAGGCGACTCCGAAAAACCGATCGTGTACTGCCGGGCCGTTCGTGAACGGCCCCTACGGTGTGCATGTTGGTTGTTTGCTGAATAAACCCGATACCCAGAATACAAAAAATTCTAAAAGGGAGGAAAAAGCATGAAAAAAATTCTTTCGGTTATTCTGGCGGCGGCGCTGCTGATTTCCCTGTCGGCGCCGGTCTTCGCGGAGGACAAGCTCCCCACGAAGTGGGATCTGACGGTCATCTATCCGAGTGCGGAGGAATGGCAGAAGGACTATGACAAGGTCATGGACATGCTGAACGAGTATGAACGGTTCCGCGGAACGCTGAACAACGCGCAGGGGATCTGGGACTATCTGCAGTTTGCTTATTTCACGGAGCTCACCCGGCTGCAGAATAAGCTCGTGGAATACGCGTTCCTGGGCAGCAGCCTGGACGCCACGGATCCTGTGTTCACGGAGATGAATGCCAGGCTGAGCACTATGAACACGCGGGAAGGCCAGCTTACCGCGTTTGCAATCCCCGAGATCTATTCGCTGCCCCTGGAGGAGCGCAAGGCCATCTTCGCCGATCCGCTGTTTCAGGACTATACCTACGCCGTGAAGGATTTTACCGACCCCGACAAGCAGCCCCTGGGGGAAGAGGCGGCCGAGACGGCGGCGACGCTTTCCATGGCCCTGGGATATCCGGAGGAGGTCTTTCAGCGCATGGTCTATGTGGAGATGCCCTACCTGAAGATCACCATGCCCGACGGCACGGAGCGGGAAGTGAACGACCAGACCTATGAAGATATCGTCTATTCAGAGGAATACTCCGATGAATTCAAGGCGGAGGCGACGCGCCTGTATTACGGCAGAGCGATCCCCTATATCAGCACGCTGGCAAAGCTGCTGGAGGGCAACGCGAAGGCGGCCTATGCGGGCGCCCTGCTGAATCACCACGAGACCACCCGGGAGGATGCGCTGGACGCCTACGATGTGGACCCGCGCGTGTACGATCTGCTGGTCGAGGCGGCACATGAGGGCGCCGCCGACAATCAAAGGTACCTGAAAACCCACGCCAGAGGGCTGGGACTGGAAAAGCAGTATTCCTACGACATGTATGACTATATCTCGGACTTTGACCCGGGCAAGACGTCCTATGACGACGCCGTGGATGAGGTAACGGAAGCGCTGGGCATCCTGGGCGAGGAGTATATCGAGACCTTCCGCTCCATCATCGAAAGCGGCCAGGTGGACGTCTATCCCTCCGATACCAAGACGACGGGGGCCTTTGAATTCGCCCGCAGCTATGATTTCCAGCCCTGGGTGCTGTTCAACTACAACGGCATGTCCGATGACATCAGCACCATCGCCCACGAGCTGGGCCACGCGGTCTATGAGGCGTTCGCAACGGCCAATCAGCCCGTCCAGTACCGCAGCCCCACGATCTTCACCCACGAAGTTGCCTCCACTACCAACGAGCTGCTCTATTACAGCTACAAAATGCAGAACGCGCAGAGCGATGACGAGCGCCTGTATTACCTTGAAAATATGCTGTCCAGGTTTGAAACCACCTTCTTCTCGCAGATGTTCTTCGCGGAATTTGAGGACTGGTTCTATCAGATCGTGGAGGACGGCGGCGCGCTGGATCCGGAAGCGATGAGCGAGAAATACGCGTCCCTGTTCGATGTCTATGAGGGGGGCGAGATTCTCCGCGTCGAGGAAAACAAGTACCGCTGGGCGACCGTTCCCCACTTCTACTATGTGTACTATGTCTACCAGTACGCAAGCTCCGTCTGCTATGCCGCCTCCATCGCCGAGCGCATCGTAAACGGCGAGGAGGGCGCGGTGGAGGACTACCTGGCGTTCCTGAAGGCCGGGCGGAGCGGCGATCCGCAGACGCTGCTCTCCATCGCCGGGATCGACCCGCTGGATGGACGCAGATGGTCAGACCATGCGTCCTGCTTTCAGAATGCAGACAAGGAGGTTTTTTCATGAAACGTACGATTGCGTGTATGCTGATGACCATGCTGCTTCTCTGCGCCTGCGTCCCGGCCCATGCCGCGGAGTGGACTGTCACGGAGAGCGCGGAAATGACGGACGCGGCGCGTGAGACATTTGAGAAAGCGACACAGAAGCTTCTCGGCATGAACTATGATCCGGTGGCCCTGCTTGCCGAGAAGGACGGCAGCTATTGCATCCTCTGCCGGGCGACGGCTGTTTATCCGGAGGCGGAGCCGTCCTATTCCCTTGTATATGTCGGTGAAGACGGCGTACAGAATGTGTGGGAGCTGTGGATCGAGAAGCACAGTACGCCGGAAGGAGCCTCGCGGGAGACCGCTCGCTTTTCCTATGACCACGATCCGCGGGAAAATCCGGAGGCGATGAAGGACATTGTCGAAAACGACAAGGCCGTCTATGGCTTTTCACCCGATCCGGCATCAACGCGCCTGGGCTCCTATGCGCAGTACGACTGGACGGATCCCGCGTTTGTCTCCAAGGCCAAAGAAGAGCGTAAGGCGTACCATGACTCGCTGGATTCCATGACGGACATACTGCTCGGCATGCGGGAAGAGGGCGCCTCCGTTGAGGAGATGGCACGCGCGGTTTCGGCGGAAAGGAACCGCCTGCGTCTGGCGGCATATCAGGATGATCCCGAAGGCCTTGCGGAGGTAAAGGAAAGCAATCTGAAGACGTATGGGCACGAAGACGGACCGACGGCGGATGAGCTTTACGAAAAATACGCTTCGTGGGAAACGGTCCTGCAAAAGGCTTTCGGCGCCAACCTCGGGATGGACGTGTGCTGCGGGCTGTATGATGAATACTATCAGCTGTATATTGAGCTCGGATACGTGGAAGAGAAAGACTGAACAAGCGGAAGGATACCCGGCCCGCGTTATTCCCGGACGCGGGCGCGGCGGTGAAAAATGGCGGCATCGACAGCTTTCAAAAGGAGCGTGCAGACATGCTTGCATACCATGAACCCTTCATGATATCCACACCCGGACAATACAGCCCCATATGCGTGAACATCGGCTAAATAATAGCAGAACATATTCCGGCAGAAAAAGCAAGCCTGATTTCATTTTTTGCGCATTTTTACTCGTTTCTGATGCGCCTGCACAGGCTGTCGTCTCGAATTGGCACATCAGGAAAAGGACATCATAGCCCGGCAGTTTGAGCCGACCTGGATGAAGGGAGCCGCTTATGAGTTGTGTAAACGATGAAAAGGACAAAAGCTTAATTGAAGAACAGGCCGCAACGATCCGCCTTCTTACCGATCTTACAAAGGCGGGAAGCTGGGTCATTCACTATGCGGCGGATGGCTCCGTGGCATCTGTGCAATGGGGCGACGGCTTCCGCAGGCTGATGGGTTATCATGATCAAAGTGATTTTCCCAATAATCTTGAATCGTTCATGCGTGGCATCCACCCGGAAGACAGGGACAATCTCTTTCGTGATATGAATGCCGACGCTTTTGATGAAACAATCATGGGTACAACGGGTCATGAGTTCCGGTTTTGCAGAAAGGACGGCTCGGTTCGGTGGTATCGCAGCATGGGAATCCTGTCCCGGGACCCCGAAGGCAGGCCGACGCAGTACAGAGGCGTGACGATCGACATCACACAGGCGAAGGAACATGACGCGCTGTATGATGCACTGCAGAACGAAGCGGCGTCTCTCGACACCATTCATGAAATGCTCGGTTCCGGCAAATGGACAATGGATTTTGATGAAGCGGGTGCGATGGTCCGCGTCTGCTGGAGCGACGAATTCCGAAGAATGCTCGGATATCACGGCACGGATGATTTTCCGGACGTACTGGAATCCTGGTCCGACCTGCTTCATCCTGACGACAAAGAGCATGTGCTGAAGGAGTTTGGCGAGACGATCTCCGACTACACCGGTCAAAAGACCTATGACGTTGAGTATCGTCTGCTGACAAAAAACAGCGGGTACCGCTGGTATCAGGCTGTCGGAAAACCCATACGCCGTCCGGATGGCTCGCCCATCAAGTATATAGGCGTGTTCATAGACATCACCAGGCAAAAAGAAATGATGCAGGAACTGGCGCAGCAGCGTGAATCACTGAGTGTCGCGCTGGAAGAGGCCAATCAGGCAAACAAAGCAAAGACGGCGTTTCTGGCCAATATGAGCCATGAAATCCGTACGCCGATGAATGCGATCATCGGGCTGGATCGGATCGTGTTGAATGATCCCGGCATCTCTGAAACAACACGGGACCATGTCGAGAAGATCGGGATGTCGGCCCGGCATCTGCTCAGCATCATCAACGACATTCTTGACATGAGCCGGATTGAGTCCGGGCGTATCATCGTGAAAAACGAAGAGTTCTCCTTCGCAAATGCGCTGGCCCAGGTCAATACGATCATCAGCGAACAGTGCAGGGACAAAGGCCTTGTATATGAATGCCGGGTGAAAGGCGCGGTCGAAGATTATTATATCGGCGATGACATGAAGCTGCGGCAGATTATGATCAATATCCTCGGCAACGCGGTCAAGTTTACACCGCCGGGCGGTACGGTCACCTTCGTCGTGGAAGCGGCGGCACGATTCCATGGAAAATCGACGCTGCGCTTTGTCATCAGCGATACCGGCATCGGGATGAGCAAGGAGTATCTTCCCAGGCTGTTTGACGCGTTCAGTCAGGAGGACTCCTCCAGTACAAGCCGCTTCGGAAGCACCGGCCTGGGAATGGCCATAACCAAAAGCTTCGTTGAGCTGATGCACGGAACCATTTCGGTGGAAAGCGAAAAGAATAGAGGAACGACGTTTACCGTCACGGTTACGCTGATCGACTGCGATCGCAAAAACGCTGATGAAGAGGACAATATCCTGCAGCCTCACGAAATGTCCGTATTGGTGATCGATGATGATCCGATCGCCTGTGAACATGCACAGCTCGTGCTCGGGCAGGTGGGCGTGAATTGTGAAAAGGCCCTGTCCGGAGCGGAAGGCCTGCAGATGGTCGAAGTACGCCATGCCAGACGCGAGCCCTATACCTTAATCCTTGTGGACTGGCGCATGCCTGACATGGACGGATTGGAAACAACCCGCCGGATTCGCTCTGTCGTCGGAACCGAAACGCCGGTGATCATTCTCACCTCCTATAATTGGGATGAAATCGAGGAAGAGGCGAAGGCGGCGGGTGTGGATACCTTTGCGGCAAAGCCGCTGTTCGCCGCGACAGTGCTTGACGAGTTCAGGGAAGCCTTCAAAAAGAAGAACACGAAGCCCGCCCGTGAGAAGGCAGATCTCAAAAACCGCAGGATCCTGATGGCGGAAGATGTCCCGGTAAACGCGGAAATCATGAAGATGGTGCTCTCCATGCGCGAGATGCAGGTGGATCACGCGGAAAACGGCCGTATTGCCGTAGAGATGTTTGGCGAACACGAAGAGGGTTATTATGATGCTGTCCTGATGGATATGCGGATGCCCGAAATGGATGGCCTGGAGGCGACCCGAAGAATCAGGGCGATGAACAGACCGGATGCAAAGAGCATCCCTATCATAGCGTTAACGGCAAACGCTTTTGATGAGGATGTTCAGCACAGTATGCAGGCAGGGCTGAACGCGCACCTGAGCAAGCCGGTGGAACCGGACATCCTGTTTGAAACGCTGGAAGGGCTTTTGCAACAGGCAGGGGAGGCGCAGCCCGACAGCTGTTAATGCAGTATCAATATTGCAAATGCTTGTAAGTACCATAATGCTGTGTTATTATGAAATCAGGGTTTCGGATTGACTCAGCAAACCCGGCTTCCGGTCTGTCATTTCAAACCAGTGGCCGGTATCGCCGGTTCGCAATGACAGGAAAAGCGGAGTCACGCTGAAGCGAAAAAAGAATCGGAGTCCGCGTTATGAAAAGCAAAGGACGCGGGCGCGGCGGTGAAAAATGGCGACATCAACAGCTTTCAAAAGGAGCGTGCAGACATGCTTGCATACCATGAACCCTTCATGATCTCCACACCCGGACAATACAGCCCCATATGCGTGAGCATCGGCCTTCATGAGCCGGTGGACGGCGAGCTTCTCCGCGAGGCCGTCGAGGAGCTGCGCACGCGCTTTCCGTACTTTTATGTGAGGGCGGCGCGGCAGGACGGCGAGCTGCGCCCCGTGCCGAACGACCTCCCCATGACGGTGCGCGGCACCTGGGAGCCGATCAACCTGAACGCCGCGGCATCCAACTACCATCTTGCCGCCTGGAAATATGAGGGGAAACGGCTGGCGTTTGAGATCCCCCATTTTCTTACGGACGGAGCCGGTGTGCTGCCCTACATCAAAAGCGCGATGTATCTGTACCTGTCCAAAGCGACAGGGAAGCGCTTCGACCCGACCGGATTCCGTCTGCCCGGACAGCCGATCCCGGAGTCGGAGATCGGGGACCCGTTTCCGAATCTGGACATTGACGGCGCGAAGGCCCCGTTTTACGAGAAAAAACCCGTAAGCGACTTTTTCCGCCTGACCGACGAGACGGACCACACCCAAAAGGCCTTCTATCTGAAGCTCTCCGAAGAAGAGGTGATGCGCAACTGCCGGGAACAGGACGGCAGCCCCAATGTCTTTTTCGCGGCTTTGCTGGCGCGGGCGGCGAGGCGTTATGACCCGGCCAGCGACAAGACGTTCACGATTTTCGTATCCATCGACCACAAGGCGATTCTCGGAAACCATGACAACTACCGGATGTTCGCAAGCCAGGTGCCTCTGGATTTCCCGAAGGACAGGGAGGGGGACGATCTCTCGAAGGCCTGCACCATCGCGCGCGGAAAGCTGATGCTGCTGACCCAGCCGGAAAATTCCCTCTGGGAGATGAAGCAGAGAAAGCGGATGCTGCCGCCCCCGTCACTCGATATTCCGCAGGGGACGATGTGCATTTCCTATGCAAACAGCAGGAGCTTCGGGCCGCTGGACCCGTATATTGATAATGTTTTTATCATGACCCAGCTGCTGAAGGTCACCGATGTCCTCTGCGAGGTGACGTGCATCAACCGGCATTTCTTCCTTGCGCTTATGCAGCCCTTTACCTCGGAGCGCTTCTTGAACTGCTTCCTGGAGGAGCTGCGCCTGGCGGGGATCGGCTGTGAAATGCTCGGCAGCGAGGAACTGCACCTGTGCGGGATAGAGCCGCTGGACGCCGCCCATTGAAAAACATGGGGCGCTGTGCGGGAAACGATAAAAGCAAAACAGCAGGGGCCGATGAGAGCATCGGCCCCTGCGATTTTAAGATGAAATCCACAGGCTGCAATGCAAGAAGAATCCATCACCGCTGCGGAAACAGAAAGGATGCTAAGAATGAAACACAATCCGGATATCTATTTGCTGTACGAATACATGGAAAAGGTGCCCTTCACCGTGAGAATGAAGGTCTGTCTCGACGCTCCGGTCGACGCGGCTCTTCTGACGGAGGCGGCGCAGGAGGCAATCGGGAGACTGCCGTATTTCAGCGTCAGGGTCGGGCTGGATGCGGGCCAGAACTACACGCTGGAGCATAACGACAGGCCCGTCGCGGTTCTGCCTGAAAAGGACGAGAGACTGACGCTCGGCAGCGAGACGGTAAACGGCCATCTGGTCGCGATCACCTACCGGGACAACTGCGTCTGGTTCAATTATTCTCATACATTCTGCGGCGCGATGGGCGGCCTGTTCTGGGTCAAGGCGACACTTTACCGGTACATGACGAAAAAGTACGGGCCGCTGGAAGCGCCGAAGGACATCAAGCTGCCGGGCACGCCTGTGACCGAGGGCGAGCTTTATTTCCCCGACGCCGACAAGCTGCCTGACGACGAGCCGATTTCCCGCTACGAGGGCGGCGACTGCAACCTGCAGCTGCCCAGGATGCTCAGATATTTGTTTAATCCCTTTGCCAGGAATTGCTATTACTATCAGATCGAAATCCCCGCCAGAGACTTCATGGACTATGCGGTCAGGATCGACGGAAGCCCGAACACCATCCTGACGGCGATGATGTTCAAGGTAAGCTCCCGCCTGTTCAAGGAGAAGGCAGGGACCTTCCTTTCCGGAAGAATTTCGGCCGATTACCGCAAGGATATCGGCGCAAATGAGTCCTACCGTGATTTTGTCCGCTTTATCCATGTGAAATATGAGTGGAGTATGAAGGACGAATCTGTTCAGAAGCTCAACATGCGCGCAAGGGGTGCGCTCATCAAACAAAACCAGCCGGAGCTGAGCTATGAGCGATTCAGAAAGCTGGACAAGGCGCATCAGGGCATCGACGCGCAGCCGGACCTGAAAGCCAAAAAGAAGTTCGCCTCTCAAAACAGCGCCTTCCGCAGCGACCCCCGCGACACCTATACCGTCAGCTATGTCGGGCAGACCGACTGGGGCGGGATGGAGGCGCATATCAAGGGCTTCTATACCATCACCGACGGCGACCTGATGATTGAGGTGAACGCCCTGAAGGACGCCTTCTGCATCACCTTCCAGCTCATCAACAAGGATCGCAAGCCCCTGGAGCTGTTCTGTGAGCTGCTCCGGCAGGAGAGGCTTCCCTATAAGGTATCGGAGCGCTGTACGCGCTATATGCCGAAAATCAAGCTGCCTTAACGAAAAGCTGTTGAAACGGAAAGACAGCAAAAGGCGTAAGCCCCTGTATACTCATATTTTTAATAATCTTCATAACTTTATCCCTCCTTAAAAAAAATACTATATCAAAAGATATAGTATAAATATTATTTTCTAACTTTTATAATAGGTCTAAAACCTATATATTGATTATTTTGTGATGTTCTTGCTACATAGCCTGTAGCTGTTACATAATTTGCATATAGTTCATTGCCATCATAAATCCAATATGGTTGGCATCCATCAGCAAAATTATATCTTGCATCTAATTCAAGATTGTTGTGAGTTGCATAAAGGTAATTATCAAAAGGATTATTTACTAAAGCTTCATTTTGTGATGACTCTGATGGTTTTGCAGTCATCTCTTTATTTGGAGAATAATAAGGAACTAAATTATTAATATTTTTATTTCTCATTAAAGAATTACAATGT
>ONVI01000053.1 GCA_900321275.1 uncultured Eubacteriales bacterium
CTGTTTTGTGCCAAAGGGCACAAAACACGTCTCATACGGTCTCCGACGCGCCTTTGGCGCTATAAAACGCTTTCATAGCGTTTTATGGGAGACCAGTATCAAACCGATTGCCAAGATTTGCGCGATCCAGCAGGAGCGAATTTTCGTTGAAATATGAGGAAAATCGGGGGATTATTTCTCAATAGACGCAATGAATACCGAATTTACTGTGAAAGCTCCGCTTGCACAGTAAATATTTGATTCAAGCGCCTGTTTCTCGCCGCTGGCGCGGCAACCGAAACAGATGCGAAAAACACCCATGCGTTATGAGCTTTCATGCGTCGTGGTGCGATTTATGACGCATGGGTGTTTGCTAGGAAGACAGCTTTGGCATTCATCATGTCTGTCTATTACTGAAAGGATTGATTCATGCTCTCGGTTCTCTTCTTTTCAAGCCGGAGATGCTCTTCCTCCCGCTGATTCAGCACATCCAGAAGCTCGCGGTTCTGGGCTTCCACCAGCTCAGCGGAAAGAGCGGCTTCCCTCTCTTCGGTAAAATCTCTGACGTATTCCACAAAGAGCTTGATTTCACCGCTCGTCCCGTAAACAGGTGAGCAGAAGACCCTTTTCCAGCCGGTCATACGGCCGGTATTCTCAAACAGGACTTCCTTCTCTTCCGTTTTGTGGGACTGCTTTGCTTTTTGCATCAGGCAGTTTTCGCAGGGGGCGGTTCTCCCATGATACAGCGCATAACATTTTCCGGCTTCCTTCCGCTCCTCTGCTCCGTACCAAAACCTCATAGCGGGGTTCTGATAGAGAATATCACAGTCAGGTGAAAGAAAACAAATGCCGTCCTGCACAACAGAGAGAAGCGTCTGGAGCAGTTCTTCTGACTGTGCCGCAATGCCCGTCTGAATGATTTGTTTGCCCTTGATTACCATCGCCCCCCGTATTGCTGCTTTCGCTGACTGCAGAATAGCATAAAATCCATGACAACGCCATAGTAGATTCAGCCAAAAGATACCGCAATCGAAAAACCTGCTTGCCAATCCGCACACGCCGATTTAATCAGCGCTTCCTTAGATTTATTATCTATAGCTGCTCAAAAATATCTCTGACATCATGTGACAATGATTGCGTCTCTCTCTGCACCGACGGAGACATAGCGGATCGGACACCCCACAGCGGATTCTACGAAGGCTATATAGTCCCGTGCTGCCTGCGGCAGATCCTCAAGACGGCGGCAGGCGCTGATATCACAGTGAAAACCGGGCAGATATTCATAAATCGGTTTCGCTGCATTCAGATCGTCGATCACCGTGGGAAAGTCCTCAACACGCTCGCCCCTCACATCGTAGGCAACACACACCGGGATTCTTTCCATGTATGAGAGTACGTCCAGCTTGGTCAGCGCAAGAACGGTGCATCCCTGCATTCTGGTTCCGTAGCGGGATGCGACAACGTCGAAGCCGCCGACTCTGCGCGGTCTGCCGGTGGCGGCGCCGTATTCCGCCCCGGCTTCCCGCAGCGCGCTCCCCTCTTCCCCGAAGAGTTCGCAGGGAAAGGGACCTGCGCCGACACAGCTGGAATACGCCTTCATGATCCCGATCACCTGATCCGGACGTGCAAAGGGTATCCCGGCGCCGAGGGGGGCATAGGCCGCGAGCGTTGAGGAGGCGGAGGTGAAGGGATAGATGCCGAAATCTATATCCCGCAGCGCGCCGAGCTGCGCTTCAAACAGGACGGATTTCCCGGCGTTTATCGCATTTTGCAGATAGAGCCCGGTATCTTGAATATACGGCGCAAAGGGCTTTCCATAGGCGATGAGCCAGTCCATGATCTCATCGGCTTTGATCGGGTCATGTCCGTAGCCCTTTTCGACGGTGAGGTTTTTCCACTCCAGAAGGTCCTCGACCTTTTTTCTGAGCGTAGTCGGATAGAGCAGGTCGCCTATGCGAAGGGTCTTTTTCATATACTTATCCGCGTACACCGGAGAGATCCCGCGCCGGGTGGAGCCGAAGCTTTTGCTGCCGAGGCGTTCCTCCTCCAGCACATCCAGCAGCCGATGATAAGGCAGACAGATCGTCGCGCGGGAGCTGAGGATCAGATTCTCCGGAC
This sequence comes from uncultured Eubacteriales bacterium, assembly GCA_900321275.1. GTDB lineage: Bacteria > Bacillota > Clostridia > Oscillospirales > Oscillospiraceae > Limivicinus. The sequence goes on from ONVI01000053.1 coordinate 2,098, forward strand.
TGATCGGCACGCCGCGCGTCCGAATCGCGTCGGTCTCCTTTGAGAGGTGTTCAAGGTCAACGACCATGCCGGGGCCGAGGATGTTCGCGGTATTCTTCCGCATAATGCCGGAGGGCAGCAGATTCAGCACCGTCTTTCCGTATTCGTTTACGACCGTATGTCCGGCGTTGTTGCCGCCCTGATAGCGCACCACGACATCATACGCCTCGCTGAGCATGTCGACCATACGGCCCTTGCCTTCGTCGCCCCAGTTTGTCCCTACTACAGATGTCAGCATGTTTTTCTCCCCTTACACATTGATTTCGTCTGCCCTTTGCATGTTTGCCCGGTTTTGTTCCAGTATCGGTTTGATCACATCCTGGAGATAACGCGTGCACTGTGATCCTGCCATACCGGTAAAGGCCGAGGGGTCCGCAAGAACTTCCAGCTCTTCCGCCGTCAGGCCAAACGCCGGATCCGCCGCGATCCGCCGCAGCAGATCATTGTCTCTGCCATACATCTTGACCTCCTCTGCCGCGGCGATCGCGTGGAGGCGCAGGCGTTCATGCAGGAGCTGGCGGTCCCCGTTTTTCTCTTTCACGCAGACCATCAGGATATTTTCGGTGGCGAGAAACGGCAGTTCCTCCCTGAGATGCTTTTGCATCACCGCCGGGAACAGGCGCAGGCCCGAGACGATATTTTCATACAGATTCAAGATCCCGTCACAGGCAAGGAATGCCTCCGGGATGGCGATGCGGCGGTTGGCAGAATCGTCCAGTGTGCGCTCCAGCCATTGGGAAGCCGCCGTAAAAGCCGCGTTTTGAAGGTCACACATCACGTAGCGTGCCAGCGCCGCAATGCGTTCGCTGCGCATGGGGTTTCGCTTATAGGCCATGGCGGACGAGCCGATCTGCCCGCTCTCAAAGGGTTCTTCCAGCTCCTTGAGATGACTCAGCAGCCGGATATCCCCGGCAAATTTACAGGCGCTCTGGGCAATGCCGCTGAGTACCTGCAGCACGGCGAAATCCTGCTTGCGGGAATAGGTCTGCCCGCTTATCTGCTGGCAGGCGGTAAAACCCATCTTCTCCGCGATCATGCGCTCAAGCGCCAGCACCTTTTCCTCGTCCCCGTCAAAGAGCTTCAGGAAACTTGCCGCCGTGCCGGTCGTGCCCTTGCAGCCCAGAAGCCGCAGCCCGGATAATGCAAAATCCAACTGCCTCAGATCCATCTCCAGATCCTGAAGCCAGAGACAGGCGCGTTTTCCCACCGTCGTGGGCTGAGCCGCCTGAAAGTGGGTAAAGGCCAGCGCTGGGAGATCCTTGTATTTTTCGGCAAAGACTGCAAGCGCCCGCATGACGGACAGAAGCTTGCGGCGGATAAGCAGCAGAGCATCGCGCTGATTGAGGACATCCGTGTTGTCTCCCACATAGCAGGAGGTGGCACCCAGATGGATGATCGGCGCTGCCTTCGGACAGGCGGCGGCAAAGGTGTGCACATGCGCCATTACGTCATGGCGCAGCTCCTTTTCCTTCCGGTGTGCCAGGTCATAGTCGATATCGTCCAGATGGAGGCGCATCTCGTCAAGCTGCGCGTCTGTGATTGGCAGGCCGAGGGCCTGCTCACTCTCCGCCAAGGCGAGCCAGAGTCTTCGCCATGTAGAAAACTTTTGCCGGTCCGAGAAGATCCGCTGCATCTCCTTCCCCGCATAGCGCGTACAAAGCGGGTTTTGATAACTGTCGTGCATGGTTCCCTCCGTCCCGCTCAGGTTCCGCTTGCGCCGTAGTTTGCCAGCACGCGGGCAGAGGGGTCATTCACATCGCAGCCCGGCCAGCTCCTGTTCGGCATCCAGAAGTCCGCGATCATCTCCGCCTGGCCGGGATAGTATTTTTCAAAAATTTCCCGGTACAGCAGGCTCTCCTTGGTAAAGGGTCGGCCGTAGTCATAGGCCATCCGCTTGCGTTCAAATTCCTCGTCGGTGTACAGGCTCTCGGCATAGGCTTTCAGATCGTCCACCATGGAGTGGCCCACCGCGTCGGAGAACGCCGCCTTTTGCCGCCACAGGATCTCGTCGGGCAGCAGATGATCCTTTTCAAAAGCATGGCGCAGCAGGTATTTTCCCATATTGTAGGTGTTCATCTTGAGCCTGGGGTCGATGGACATGACATATTTTACAAATTCCAGATCGCCGAAGGGGACGCGGGCTTCCAGGGAGTTCACCGAGATGCAGCGGTCGGCGCGCAGCACGTCGTACATGTAAATTTCGTCGATGCGCTTCTTTGCCTCCCGCTGGAATTCCTCCGGGCTCGGGGCAAAGTCCGTGTACTTGTATCCGAAGAGCTCGTCGCTGATTTCCCCGGTCAGCAGGACGCGCACATCCGTCTGCTCGTGGATCGCCTTGCAGCAGAGGTACATCCCCATACTGGCGCGGATGGTGGTAATGTCCCAGGTGCCGAGGGCGGCAATGACCTCCTCCAGAGAGTCCAGCACCTGCTGGCGGGTCATGTACACCTCGGTGTGCTCCGCCCCGATGAAGTCCGCCGCCGTGCGGGCGTACTTGAGGTCGATGGCGTCCACATCCATGCCGATGGCAAAGGTGCGCACATGCTTGCCCAAAATCTTGGCAGAGATGGCGCAGACGAGGCTGGAATCCAGCCCGCCGGAGAGCAGGAAGCCCAGGGGCGCGTCCGCGTCCAGGCGCTTGTCCACGCCGAGGATCAGCTTTTCCCGGATCCCCGCGCAGATCTCGTCCAGATCACCGTCAATATAGGAATCGACGGTGGTGAGATCGGCATAGCGGACGAATTTTCCGTCCTTCCAGTAGTGCCCCGGCGGGAAGGGCTTGATCTCCCCACAGAGTCCCACCAGGTTTTTCGCCTCACTGGCAAAGACCAAGCTGCCGTCGGGGAGGGCTCCGTAAAACAGCGGACGAATGCCGATCGGGTCGCGGGCGGCAATAAAGCTGTTTGTTTCGGCATCATAGAGGATCATGGCAAACTCCGCGTCCAGTTTTTTGAACATCTCCACGCCGTATCTGTGATAGAGCGGCAGGATGATCTCACAGTCGGAATCGCTCTGAAAGACATAGCCCTCATCCTCCAGCTCCTTCTTTAGCGGGCGGAAAAGATACAGCTCGCCGTTGCAGACGCACATATCGCCCTCGAGGTGAAAGGGCTGCATCCCCTCCTCATGCAGGCCCATGATGGCGAGGCGGTGGAAGCAGAGATACCCTTCCCCGGCCTGCTCCACGCGGCTCATATCCGGGCCGCGGGAGACCGTGCGATCAAAAAACGGCATGAATTGCTCCGGCGTCAGGGTGCCGGACGTGAAGCCCATAATCGAACACATGATGATTCTCCTATCTAACTGTATTGATACACGCAAACAGGGAATGCTTATTCCACATCCTGCAGGGCGTCATATCCTTCTTCACCGGTGCGCACCTTCACGACGTTCTCCACATCGTAGACAAAGATCTTGCCGTCACCGATATGTCCGGTGTACAGCACCTTCTTGGCGGTTTCGATCACATCCCGCACCGGGATGGCGCTGACCACAATATCCACCTGCACCTTGGGCCGCAGGTCGGTTTCCACCGCAACACCGCGGTAATACTCCACCTGCCCCTTCTGGATACCGTAGCCCATGACGTGGGAAACTGTCATGCCGGTGATGCCGAGTCTGCTCATGGCATCCTTGAGAGCATAGAGTTTTTCTTCCTTGAAGACGATTTCAACCTTGGTAAACTTGTGGCCGTCCGGGCGTAAAGCGGTCTCACGCCTGACCGGAATGGCCTCTGCCGGAGGAACAGTCCCGGTTACGACGCTGTCAGCACCGGTCAAGCCATACTCTGCGTATTTGTTCACCGCGGGGACGAAGTCCGCATAAGCGCTGGGCAAACCGTGTTCACTCACGTCCAGACCGATCAGTTCATCCGCGGGATCGGCGCGCAGGCCATTTGTCTTTTCGATTGTTTTGAAAGTCACAAGCAGCAGTACCGTCGTATAGAAAGAGACTGTCACAAGTCCAAGTGTCTGGATGCCGAGCTGTGTAAAAGAGCCGGTATAGAAAAGTCCCTTCAGCCCGGCAGGAGCATCGGGATTTGCAAGCAGGCCGACCGCAAGCGTACCCCACATGCCGTTCGCCATATGAACACCCACAGCACCGACAGGATCATCGACATGCAGCTTCAGATCCAGCGTTTCCACGACCACAACGACCAGAATGCCCGAAACAATACCCACGATGATTGCTCCCAGGGCGTCCATCGCGTCGCAGCCCGCCGTAATGGCAACAAGGCCGGCAAGAGATGCGTTGAGGCACATGGACACATCCGGTTTCCCGTTCTTTTTCCAGGTGTAGATCATGGTGGTGCAGGTAGCGACAGCCGGTGCGATGGTCGTTGTGAGGAAGATGGACGAGAGTTCCGAAGGAGTGGTCGCCGCTGCGCCGTTAAACCCGTACCAGCCGAGCCAGAGAATAAACACGCCCAGGGCGCCGAGAGGGATCGAGTGGCCGGGAATGGCGTTGATCTTGACAACCTTGCCGTCCGGGCCTTTCACATATTTTCCGATTCTCGCGCCCAGCAGGATGGCGCCGATCAGGGCTGCGATGCCGCCCACCATATGGATCGCGCAGGAGCCCGCGTAATCGTGAAAGCCGAGCTTGCTGAGCCAGCCGCCGCCCCAGATCCAGTGCGCCTCCGAGGCTGATGACACCGGAATAGATGCAGTAGGCGGAAAACTTTGTACGCTCCGCCATTGCGCCGGAGACAATCGTCGCTGTCGTGGCGCAGAACACGAGGTTAAACACAAAAGTGCTTGCGCCGGTGAAGCCCTCTGTCGGAGAGGCAACGAACTCCTTATAGTGCGTGAACAGCTGTAGATTCGGTTTGCCGATGAGGCCGAAAAAGGTGTCCTCCCCCATCATCAGCGTATATCCCAAGAGCGAGAACACCACGGTGCCGATGCAGAAATCCATCAGGTTTTTCATGATGATGTTTCCCGCGTTCTTGGCGCGGGTAAATCCTGTCTCGACCATTGCGAAGCCCGCCTGCATCCAGAAAACCAGTGCCGCGCCTATCAGATACCAAAACTCAACAGACATAGAAAGCCCTCCTTGACTTCTCCGAAATTCTTTGCTAAAGTGGAGGGCGGTGATGAGTGCTTTTGCCCTCCATTACCTCTATAAAGGCAGCCGTAACTTTTCCAGGGTGGCGGCTGTCTTTTTTATTCCCATTCCACCGTCGCGGGCGGTTTGGACGTGATGTCATAGACCACGCGGCTGACAGAACGGACCTCGTTTGTAATGCGGACGGAAGCCCTTGCCAGAAGCTCATATGGCAGGCGCGACCAGTCGGCGGTCATGAAGTCGTCGGTGGACACCGCACGCAGCGCGATGACCCAGCCGTAGGTGCGGGCGTCACCCATGACACCGACGCTGCGGTTATCCGTCAGCACGGCGAAGTACTGGCTCGGCGCATCCGCAAGTCCGGCCCTCATGACCTCCTCCCGGAAAATGGCGTCCGCCTCCCGGAGAACGGCAAGCTTTTCCTCCGTGATCTCTCCCATCACACGGATGGCGAGGCCCGGCCCCGGAAACGGCTGGCGCATGACCAGCTCTTCCGGGATACCAAGCTCCAGTCCAACGGCTCGAACTTCATCCTTGAAAAGCTCACGCAGGGGCTCAACGATACGCTCAAAACCGATCTTCTCCGGCAGGCCGCCCACATTGTGGTGGCTCTTGATCACCGCCGCGCTGCCCGCGCCGGATTCCACCACGTCCGGGTAAATGGTGCCCTGCACCAGTGCGTCCTGTTTTTCAAGCTTTTTCGCTTCTTTCTCAAAGACGCGGATAAACTCCTCGCCGATGATTTTTCTTTTCCGTTCCGGCTCCGTGACGCCCTTGAGCCTTGTGAGAAAGCGCTCCCGCGCATTAACAACGATCAGCTTCATCTGAAAACGGTGTTGAAATACCTGCTCCACCTGCTCGTGCTCTCCTTTGCGCAGCAGGCCATGATCCACAAAAACGCAGGTCAGGCGATCCCCGATAGCCCGATGCAGCAGCACCGCCGCCACGGCGGAGTCCACCCCACCGGACAGGGCACACAGGGCGCGCTTGCCGGAAAGCTCCTGCCTGTACCGCTCTACGGCTGCGGAGACAAAATCCTCCATTGTCCAGTCGCCCCGGCAGGCGCAGACCTTGAACAGAAAATTGTGCAGGATCTGACTGCCGAAGGCGGTGTGCGTGACCTCCGGATGAAACTGCACGCCGTAGAGTCTTCGCTCATCATCCGCCATGGCGGCGCAGGGGCAGTTTTCCGTTGAGGCGGTAATACGGAAGCCGTCGGGTACGCTTTTCACGAAGTCCGTGTGGCTCATCCAGCAGACGCTTTCAGATGGAACTCCGTCGAACAGGACGCCCCCGGCAGTTCTGAGCGTTACCCTGCCGTACTCGCTGGCGTTCCCGGCGGCCTGAATTTCACCGCCGGCCATCCATGCCAGAAGCTGATGGCCATAACAAATGCCGAGAATCGGGATACCGAGTCTGAGGATTCCGGGGTCAAAGTGCGGCGAGGCAGGATCATAGACGCTGTTCGGCCCGCCGGTAAAGACAATGCCCCTGTAGCCTTCCCTCTGTATCTGCTCTGCGGTAATGCTTCCGTAGGATTTCACCTCAGCATAGACATGCTGCTGCCGGATCCGTCGGGCGATCAGGAGGTTATACTGACCGCCGAAGTCCAGAACAAGAATTTTTTCCTGCATGCTTCTCACTCCACTGTATCGGATTTTGCCAGGTTCTTTCGGCTTGTCGATATCACAGCCCTTTTGAGTGCGCCCTCCGGCGCCGCGGCGCAGTCCGTGCTGCGGCCGATGAGGGCTTCGGCCTACAGGTTCAGATGTTGAACAGAATATCTCCGTAAGTCGGGAAGGGCCAGTATTCCTTCGCCGTCATGACCTCCGCCTCGTCCGCCACGGCGCGAAGTTCCGCCATCTTCGGCAGCAGCTTATCCCGGATCGCCTCGGAAAGCGCAGTGATCTCCGAAACGGTGGAGAGCTTTACAAGCGTTCCCTCCAGTGCCTCCACGCTCTTTTCGATCTGATCGGACAGCACCGAGAGCTTTTCCACAAGTCCCGTCTCATAGGCGCAGGGCAGCGTCGGCACGAGAGCACGCTTCTTGCCCGCGCCCTCTGCCACAGCCGCGCAGTACCTCGACACAGCGGGCAGGATCTCTTTGCGTGTCATCTCCGCCATGGTGTTGGCCTCAATAACAATGGTTTTGCAGTAGTTTTCCAGCATGATCTCATAGCGGGAGCGCAGCTCTGTCTCGGAATAGACCTTCTGCCTGAGGAGCATCTCCATGTTTTTCTCATCCAGCAGTGCCTTCATGGCATCGGGTGTCGTGCGCAGGTTATGAAGGCCGCGCACCTTTGTCGCCTCCTCGATCCAGGCGTCATCATAGCCGTTGCCGTTAAAGAGGATGCGCTTGTGGGCCTTCAGGCTCCCGATCAGAAGGGCGTGGAGCGTCGCGTCAAAGTCCGTGCTCTTTTCCAGCTCATCGGCAAACTTCCGGAGGGTGTCCGCCACGGCAGAGTTGAGCATGATATTCGCGCAGGCGATGGAGTTGGAGGAGCCCACCATGCGGAATTCAAACTTGTTGCCCGTAAAGGCAAAGGGCGAGGTGCGGTTGCGGTCGGTGGTGTCGCGCAGGAAGTGCGGCAGGGTCAGCACGCCCAGCATCATCTCGGGCCTCGTAGTGCCGGCGTAGGGCTGCTCCTTCTCAAGTGCCTCCAGCACTGCCGTCAGCTCGTCACCCAGGAAGACGGATACCACGGCCGGCGGCGCTTCGTTTGCCCCGAGGCGGTGATCATTCCCGGCGGTGGCAACACTTGCCCGCAGAAGATCGGCATATTCGTCCACAGCCTCAATGACCGCGATCAGAAACAGCAGGAACTGCGCGTTTTCATAGGGGGATTCACCGGGTGAGAGCAGGTTCATGCCCGTATCGGTGGCGATCGACCAGTTGTTGTGCTTGCCGGAGCCGTTGACCCCCGCAAAGGGCTTTTCATGCAGCAGGCACATCAGGCCGTGCTTTTCCGCGACCTTCTGCATGATCTCCATGGTGAGCTGGTTGTGGTCGGTTGCGATATTGGTGGTGGAGTAGATCGGCGCCAGCTCATGCTGGCAGGGGGCAACCTCGTTGTGTTCGGTCTTGGCGAGGATGCCAAGCTTCCAGAGCTCTTCGTTCAGCTCCTCCATATAGGCCTGCACCCGCGGCTTGATGACGCCGAAGTAGTGGTCGTCCAGCTCCTGTCCCTTGGGAGGCTTTGCGCCGAAGAGCGTCCGCCCGGTGTAGATGAGATCGCGGCGCTTTTTGTAAAGCTCGCGGTCCACAAGGAAGTATTCCTGTTCCGGACCGACCGAACAGGTGACATGGGTGACGTCAAGGTTTCCGAAAAGCCGCAGGATGCGCAGGGCCTCCCGGTTCAGCGCCTCCATGGACCTGAGCAGCGGGGTCTTTTTGTCCAGGGCTTCGCCGCCGTAGGAGCAGAAGGCCGTCGGGATGCACAGCACCTTGCCCTTGATAAAAGCGTAGGAGGTGGGGTCCCAGGCGGTGTAGCCTCTCGCCTCAAAGGTGGCGCGCAGCCCGCCGGAGGGGAAGGAGCTCGCGTCCGGTTCCCCGCGGATGAGCTCCTTGCCGGAAAACTCCATGATGACGCCGCCGTCGGGCGCCGGCGAGATAAAGCTGTCATGCTTCTCCGCCGTCACGCCGGTGAGGGGCTGGAACCAGTGGGTAAAGTGGGTTGCGCCGTGCTCCACGGCCCAGTCGCGCATGGCGGAGGCAACAGCGTTTGCCACCTTGGGATCAAGCGGCTGGCCCTTTTTCATGGTCTGCTTCATGGCGTGGTAGACTTCGCCGGAGAGGCGGGCTTTCATGGTGCGGTCGTCAAATACAAGACTGCCGAAGGTTTCCGGTACGGATTTCATATTCTTCACCCTTTCAAGATAAAAAAAGAGACAACGACGTACAGGGGCACCTGGCCCTCTGAGACGTCGTTGTCTCAAGACGCTCGCGAGTATAGACCTGTTCGGGAGCTTTGTCAAGTTGGTTCAAAATTTTTCACCGATTTGCATTGACGAAGGAATCTCCCGGATGTTATCTTTCAGCATATTGAACGAATGTCTTGACAAAGCGGCATTCGCGGTGTATCCTCACCGTGTTGAACAAAGACGTTCATCTGGGTTTTTTGCGCCCGGATGGGCGTCTTTTTTTGTTTCGATTGAAAACAATGTTTTCAATCGAGTTACTCGCACTTATCGCACGCGGCGCGCGTGAGACGCCGCGTTTGGTCGGTGCGAGGGTTCGCTTTGCTCACCTATGGAGTGTTTGGGGCGGCAAAGCTGCCCCAAACACGATTTGAATTTTGTTTTGAATCTTCAATATTTGGAGGAATACCAGCATGGCCAAATATATCTTTGTCACCGGCGGGGTGGTGTCGGGGCTCGGCAAGGGAATCACCGCTGCATCCCTTGGAAGACTCCTGAAGGCGCGGGGTCTCAAGGTCGCGGCGCAGAAGCTTGACCCGTATATCAATGTTGACCCCGGCACCATGAGCCCTTATCAGCACGGGGAAGTCTTCGTCACCGAGGACGGCGCGGAGACGGATCTCGACCTCGGCCACTACGAGCGCTTTATCGACGAAAACCTCAACCGCTTCTCCAACCTCACCACCGGCAAGGTCTATTGGAACGTGCTGAACAAGGAGCGGCGGGGTGAGTATCTGGGCTCCACGGTACAGGTCATCCCCCACATCACCAACGAGATCAAGGATTTCGTCTACCGCGTGGGACACGAGACCGGGGCCGACGTCGTCATCACCGAGATCGGCGGCACCATCGGGGACATTGAAGGTCAGCCCTTTCTGGAGGCCGCGCGCCAGGTATCGCTGGAGGCAGGCCGGGAGAACAGCATATTTATCCATGTGACGCTGGTGCCCTTCCTCTCCGGCTCGAACGAGCACAAGTCCAAGCCCACCCAGCACTCCGTCAAGGAGCTGCAGGGCATGGGCATCCACCCGGACATCATTGTGCTGCGCTGTGACGAACCGCTGGAAGCCTCCATCTTTCAGAAGATCGCCCTGTTCTGCAATGTGACGCCGGAGTGCGTCATTGAAAACCGCACCCTCCCCTGCCTGTATGAAGCGCCGCTGATGCTGGAAAAGGCGGGATTTTCCGACGTTGTCTGCCGCAGGCTGGGGCTTTCCTGCAAAGAGCCGGATATGGGCGAGTGGGCCGCCATGGTGGAGAAGATCAAGACCGCGGGGAAGAACGTCACCATCGGCCTTGTGGGAAAATACACGCAATTGCAGGACGCCTATCTCTCGGTTGCCGAGGCACTGCGACACGCGGGTTACGCCAGGGACGCGCATGTGGAAATTCTCTGGATCGACTCCGAAACCCTGACGCCGGAGAATGTCACGGAAAAGCTGACGGGTCTGTCCGGTATTCTCGTCCCCGGCGGCTTCGGGGACAGGGGCGTGGAGGGCATGATCCTCGCCGCGCAATTTGCACGAGAGCACGCGGTTCCTTACCTTGGCATCTGCCTTGGGATGCAGGTGGCGGTGATCGAGTTTGCCCGCCATGTTGCAGGGATCGCGGACGCAAACTCCGGCGAGTTTGACGAGTGCTGCGCGCACAAGGTCATCGACTTCATGCCAGGGCAGAGCGACCGGATCGACAAGGGCGGCACGCTGCGCCTCGGGGCCTGCCCCTGTGAAATCGTGGTGGGCACGACAATGGACCGCTGCTACCGCGAGACTTACATTTCGGAGCGCCACCGCCATCGCTATGAGTTCAACAACGATTACCGCGAAGCGCTAACCCGCGCGGGACTCACGCTCTCCGGCATGTCGCCGGGCGGGCATCTGGTGGAGGCCGTGGAGCTGAGTGATCTGCCGTTTTACGTGGGCGTACAGTATCACCCGGAGTTCAAAAGCCGCCCGAACAGGCCGCACCCGCTGTTTGTCGGTCTCATCGAGGCGGCACTTCAAAAGGAGGAGCAGCATGGAGCATGAACAATATCCGCTGTATGATCCGCGCTTTGAGCACGACGCCTGCGGCATCGGCGCGGTCATCAGTATCCAAGGCATCCCGTCCCGCCGCACGGTGGACGACGCACTTAAAATCGTGGAGAAGCTGCAGCACCGCGCGGGCCGGGACGCCTCCGGCGAGACCGGGGACGGCGTGGGCCTCATGATGCAGATCCCGCACAAGCTCTTTTCCCGGGAGATACCCGAGCTGGGCGCGCCCAGAAGCTACGGCGTGGGCATGTTCTTTTTCCCGCAGGATGCGCTCTCCCGCATGCAGGCGCAGAAGATGCTGGAGCTCATTGTGGGGCGAAACGGGCTGGAATTTCTCGGCTGGCGAAAGGTACCGACCAATCCGGATATTCTGGGAAAAATGGCGCGGGAGAAAATGCCCTGCATCATGCAGTGCTTTGTGCGGCGGCCCGAATCTTGTGCGGAGGGGCTGGATTTTGACCGGTGTCTCTACATCATCCGGCGCGAGTTTGAGCAGAGCGGCATCGGCACCTATATTCCCTCGTTTTCAAGCCGCACCATCGTCTACAAGGGCATGTTCCTGGTCGATCAGCTCCGCGCCTTTTACCTTGATCTTCAGGACCCGGACTGCGAGAGCGCGATGGCGATGGTGCACTCCCGCTTCTCCACCAACACAAACCCCAGCTGGGACCGGGCGCACCCGAACAGGCTCCTGATGCACAACGGGGAGATCAACACCATCCGCGGAAATGTGGACAGGATGCTGGCGCGGGAGGAGACGCTGCACTCCCCCGTCCTCTCCGACGAGGATATGGACCGCGTTCTCCCCGTGATCGACACGGCGGGCTCGGATTCCTCCATGCTGGATAACACGCTGGAATTTCTCATGATGAACGGGATGGCGCTTCCCCAGGCCGTGATGATCACGATTCCCGAGCCCTGGGTACACGACAAAAAAATGAGCCAGCAAAAGAAGGACTTCTACCAGTACTATGCCACCATGATGGAGGCCTGGGACGGGCCCGCCGCCATCGTCTTTTCCGACGGCGACGTGGTCGGCGCGGTGCTCGACCGCAACGGGCTGCGTCCCTGCCGCTGGTATCAGACGAGCGACGACTATCTCATTCTCTCCTCCGAGGTCGGCGTGCTGGATATTCCGGCGGAAAAAATTTTGAAAAAGTCCCGCCTGCGGCCGGGGCGCATGCTGCTGGTGGATACCGTCAAACAGCGCATTGTGGAGGATGAGGAATTAAAGGCACAGTTTTCCGCCCAGAGTCCCTACGGTGAGTGGCTGGATTCGTGTCTCCTGCATCTGGAGGAGCTGCCCATACCGAACCGGGCCGTGGAAAAACACAGTCAAGACCTTCGGGACAAGCTCTACAAGGCCTTCGGTTATACCTATGAGGAGGTCAAAGACCTGATCCTCCCCATGGCGAAATCCGGCGCGGAGCCGACAGCCTCCATGGGCACGGATATTCCGCTCGCGGTTTTGTCCGAGGCGCGGCAGCCGCTCTTCAGTTACTTCAAGCAGATGTTCGCCCAGGTTACGAACCCGCCCATCGACGCCATCCGCGAGAAGATCGTGACCGACACCTCCGTCTTTCTCGGCGCAAGCGGGAATCTTCTGGAAGAACAGGCGGAAAACTGCGCCGTTTTGCAGATCGAAAACCCCATCCTCACGAGTGTGGACATGCTCAAAATCCGCTATCTGGATAATCCCGAGTTTCATGTGGAAACCATTTCTCTTTTGTACTACAAGCGCACGCCGCTGGAACGCGCGCTGGAGCGGCTTTTCGTCTCCTGTGATCGGGCGTACAAAAACGGAGCGAATATCCTCATTCTCTCCGACCGGGGCGTGGACGAAAACCATGTGGCGATCCCGTCCCTGCTGGCGGTATCGGCAGTGCAGCAATACCTGGTGCGCACCAAGAAGCGCACCGCCGTGTCGCTGATTTTGGAGAGCGCCGAGCCACGCACCGTGCATCACTTCGCCGCGCTCCTGGGCTACGGTGCGCAGGCAATCAACCCCTATCTTGCGCAGGAGTGCATTGAAGAGCTCATTGAGCGCGGGATGCTGGACAAGGACGCGGGCGTGGCGGTGGACGACTACAACCGCGCTATTCTGAGCGGCCTCGTGAAAATCGCCGCAAAAATGGGCATCTCCACCATCCAGTCCTATCAGGCCGCGCAGATCTTTGAATGCGTCGGCATCAGCAAATCCGTTGTCGACCGCTATTTCACCAACACTGTCAGCCGCGTGGAAGGCATCGGACTTGCGGAAATCGACGAGAGCGTGGAGTGGCAGCACGACCAGGCTTTCGAGCCGCTGGGCCTGGGCTTCGATCCCTCGCTCAATTCCGTCGGCTCCCATAAGCTGCGCTCCGGTGCGGGGAAAGAGGATCACATGTACAATCCCCTGACCATCAAGCTGCTGCAAAAGGCGGTCAGAGAGGGCGATTACACGGTCTTCAGGCAGTACTCCTCGCTGGTGGACGATCAGGCGGTGCCCCACACGCTGCGCGGACTGCTGGGCATGCGCTTCGATCCCGGCGGTGGGATTCCGATTGAGGAAGTAGAGAGCACGGACAGCATCGTGAAGCGCTTTAAAACCGGGGCCATGAGCTATGGCTCCATCTCCGAGGAGGCGCACACCTGCCTTGCCGTCGCCATGAACACGCTCGGCGGCAAATCCAACTCCGGCGAGGGCGGGGAGAATCCGGAACGGCTTTCCGACCCCCTGCGCTGCTCCGCCATCAAGCAGATCGCCTCCGGGCGTTTCGGCGTGACCAGCGCCTATCTCACGAGCGCGAAGGAGCTTCAGATCAAGATGGCCCAGGGCGCAAAGCCCGGCGAGGGCGGGCATCTGCCGGGAAGCAAAGTCTATCCCTGGATCGCCCGCACAAGGCTCTCCACTCCCGGCGTCACGCTTATCAGCCCCCCGCCGCACCATGACATTTATTCCATTGAGGATCTGGCGCAGCTCATTTACGACCTCAAGAACGCCAACCGGGAAGCCCGCATCAGCGTCAAGCTGGTGTCCGAGGTAGGCGTCGGCACGATTGCCAGCGGCGTTGCCAAGGCGGGCGCCCAAGTGGTGCTGATCTCCGGCTACGACGGCGGCACCGGCGCGGCCCCCGCGTCCTCCATCCACAATGCGGGCCTGCCCTGGGAGCTGGGGCTTGCCGAGGCGCACCAGACGCTCATCAAAAACGGGCTTCGCGAGCAGGTGGTTCTGGAAACGGACGGCAAGCTCATGACCGGGCGGGATGTGGCCATCGCCTGTATGCTGGGTGCGGAGGAATTCGGCTTTGCCACCGCGCCGCTGGTCTGCCTCGGCTGCTGCATGATGCGCGTGTGCAATCTGGACACCTGCCCGGCGGGCGTCGCCACGCAGAATCCGGAACTCAGGAAGCGTTTTTCCGGGAAACCCGAATATGTAATTCACTTTATGCGCTTCGTGGCGCAGGAACTCCGGGAGATCATGGCAAAGCTCGGCGTCAGGACTGTTGACGAGCTGGTGGGCCGGACGGATTTGCTGGTGGAGCGGGAAAAACGCATCACCCACCGGGCCGAGACCGTGAATCTCTCCGCCCTGCTTTCCATGCCCTGCCCCCATCCCGTGCCGCATTTCGACCCGAAGGCGGTCTATGACTTTCATCTGGAACGCACCAAGGATCAAAGCGTTCTGCTCAAAGAGCTGGGCGCAAAGCTCAAGGCGAAGAAGCCCGGCAGTGTCTCGGTCACGGTTTCCAGCACCGACCGTGCCTTCGGTACCCTCTTCGGCTCGGAGATCACGCGGCGCTGCGGGAACAGCTTGAAGGATGATACTTACACCGTCCACTGTCGGGGCGGCGGCGGGCAGTCCTTCGGCGCGTTTATCCCGAAGGGGCTCACACTGGAGCTGGAGGGCGACTCCAACGACGGCTTTGGCAAAGGCCTCTCCGGCGGAAAGCTGATCCTGTACCCGCCGGAGGGCTCGACACTTCCTGCCGATGAAAATATCATTGTCGGAAACGTGGCGCTCTATGGTGCGACCTCCGGCACAGCGTTCATCTCCGGCGTCGCGGGCGAGCGCTTCTGTGTACGAAACTCCGGTGCCACCGCCGTTGTCGAGGGCGTGGGCGACCACGGCTGCGAGTACATGACAGGCGGCAGGGTGCTTATTCTGGGGCAGACCGGCAAAAATTTTGCCGCCGGGATGTCCGGCGGCGTGGTCTACGTGTTGGATGAGGCGCACGATCTCTACACCCGCATGAACAAGAGCGGCCTGCATGTCGGCCCGGTCAGGGACCCGAACGACGTGCAGGAGCTGCGGGATCTCCTGCGGGCCCATCTGGACACGACAGGCTCAAAGAAGGCCGCCCGGATTCTGGAGGATTTCAAGGCAGTTCTGCCCGCCTTCAAGAAGATCATCCCCGTGGACTATGAGCGCATGCGCAGGGCCATCGAGGACTTTGAAAGCCGCGGCGAGACGCAGGAGCAGGCCGAGATCAAGGCGTTTTACGCCGCCGTGAATCACTGAGGAGGTGGATGATATGGGAAAACCGACCGGATTTCTGGAATATGAACGCAGGGCAAATCCTGTGCGTCCGCCTTTGGAGCGGGTCAGGGACTGGGATGAGTTTCATTTCCCCTGTTCGGAGCTTCAACGCCGCGAGCAGGGCGCGCGCTGTATGAACTGCGGCGTCCCCTTCTGTCAGGCGGGGGTGCAGTTTGAGGGAAAGCAGCTCGGCTGTCCGCTGCACAACCTGATCCCAGAGTGGAACGACAGTGTCATGGACGGAAACTTCGCCCATGCGCTGACAAGGCTTTTGAAAACGAATAACTTTCCGGAGTTTACCGGGCGCGTCTGCCCCGCCTTCTGCGAGCAGGCCTGCACCTGCGGGCTGTACGGTGAATCCGTCACGGTGCACGACAACGAGCTGAGCATCATCGAATACGCCTTTTCCCATCAAATGATGGAGCCGCGTTTTTCGCCCCACAGCTCGGGAAAAAATGTGGCGGTGGTGGGCTCCGGCCCGGCGGGGCTCGCGGCGGCCGACCAGCTCAATCACCGGGGCCACAGCATCACGGTGATCGAAAAGCGCGCACTGCCCGGCGGGCTTCTGATGTACGGCATTCCGAATATGAAGCTGCCAAAAACCGTTGTTCGCCGCCGCTGTGATCTCATGACTCGCGAGGGTGTGAGCTTTGTGACCGGCCTTGACGCCGCCGATCCAGCGGTCGCCCAGCGTCTCATGCTGGAATACGACGCGGTGGTGCTCTGCTGCGGGGCGGAGAAGCCACGCCCGCTCGGTATTGAAGCTGAGGGCGTTCAGGGCGTGTGCTTCGCCATGGATTTTCTGCCCGCCGCCGTGGAGCGGCAGCAGCTCTCCCTCTTCCCTGCCGTTCTCTCCGCAGAAGGGAAAAACGTCATCGTCATCGGCACCGGCAACACCGCAAGCGACTGTGTGGCGACGAGCATCCGCCAGAGCTGCAAGAGCGTCACACAGCTTGTGCGCAGGCCGCGGGAGGATTATCTTGCGCCGGACGGCAGCCTCCCGCAGGACTATGCGCAGGAAGAGGCCGAGGCCGTTTTCGGCAGCGACCCGCGCCTGTTCTCGCAGAGCCTTGCATCCCTCGAAACCGATGAAGCGGGCAATCTCACGACTGTGGTCACGAAGGACGGGACGAAGCTCCCCTGTGAGCTTTTGATCGCCGCGACGGGTTTTGCCGGGTGTCGGGAGGACGTCTGCGCTGCCTTTGGCGTGGAGCTTGACCACACCGTGAAAACCGCGGCGGGATCTTTTCAGACCAGCGTTCCGCACATCTTCACGGCCGGTGACATGCACCGCGGCCAGTCCCTGGTCGTCCACGCCATTGCCGAAGGCCGCGCCTGCGCCGCCGAGGTCGACCGCTTTCTCATGGGCTATACGAACTTGATCTGATTACCTGTCATTCTGCGCACAGCGAAGAATCTTTTCCCCCGTTTACGCAGAGATCCTTCACTTGCGCTCAGGATGACATGACTTTGGAAAGGGGTATGATCATGGCTGCTTTTGAACCGATTTTGTCCGGCATTCCGGGGCTGGATTGCTGTCTCGATTCCATCCGGCTGGGCGACAACGTGGTGTGGCAGGTATCAGCTCTGGACGAGTTTCGCGTCTTTGCCAGAGCCTTTGCCGAACAGGCCGTCCGCGACGGGCGGAACATGCTTTACATCCGTTTTGCCGGACACGATCCCATCCTGCCCGCCATGCCCGGTGTGCGTCAGGTGCATGTCCCGCTCTCCCATCTCTTTGAATCCTTCACCGTCGACATTCACAATCTGATCGAACAGGAAGGGCGCGACGCCTTCTACGTCTTCGACTGTCTCTCCGAGCTGGAGGAGGCATGGGCAACTGATCTCATGATGGGAAACTTCTTTCATCTGACCTGTCCCTTCCTGTTCTCTCTGGATACTGTCGCGTATTTTCCGGTGCTGCGCGGCAGACATTCCTATGACGCGATCGACATTATCGCGAACACCACACAGCTCTTTCTGGACGTTTTCCCCGGAGGACGGGACAAGCTCTTTTTCCGGGCAGAAAAGGTCTGGGAGCGGCCGCTTGCGCATTTGGCCCAGCCCTACGGCTGCGATCTTCGGAACGGCAGCTTTTATCCCGTCTCGGAAAGCGTGGAGCTCAGCCGCTTTTACCGCAGCCTGAACGACGCAAAGGGGCTCAAAAACAGCCAGAGCATGGACAGCTGGGAGCGCTTCTTCCACGCCGCCCGCGTCAAATATGAAGCGGGTCTGGATATACGGGGCGAGTGTAACCGCATGTGCGACATCATGCTCACGCGCGATGTACGGATGCGGGACATGATCGTGGAGCAGTTTCAGCCCGAGGACTATTTTGAAATCCATGACCGCATGATCGGCACTGGACTCATCGGCGGCAAGGCCTGTGGGATGCTGCTGTCGAGAAAAATCGTCCAGAACCGGGACGCGGCGCTGTTTGAGCGCATCGAGCCGCACGATTCCTTTTACATCGGCTCCGACGTGTTCTATTCTTTCATTGTGGATAATGGTCTGTGGGATCTCAAGCTCAGTCAAAAGACGGCGGACGGGTATTTTTCTCAAGCCCAGGCTTTCTCGGAAGCCTTGCTCAGCGGTGCGTTTTCTCCAACGCTTCGCACCCATTTCCGCCAGCTTCTGGAGTACTACGGCAATGAGCCGATTATCGTGCGCTCAAGCTCCATCCTCGAGGACGGCTTCGGCAACGCCTTTGCCGGAAAATATGAATCCGTCTTCTGCAGCAACCACGGCTCGGCGCAGGAACGCCTGTACGCCTTCGAGTCCGCCATCCGCACCGTCTATGCCAGCACGCTCAGCCTCTCGGCGCTGGATTACCGGAAGCGGCGCGGGCT
>ONVI01000054.1 GCA_900321275.1 uncultured Eubacteriales bacterium
GGTCACGGGCAGCATCGGCGGCGGATGCAGCGAAGCGGCGGTCATCCAGGACGCGGTGCGCATCATCGGCACCGGGCGCTACAAGCTCGTCGACATCGATCTGACCGGCGAGGTGGCCGAGTCGGACGGCATGGTCTGCGGCGGCACGATGAAGGTGCTGGTCGAGGACGCGTGCGAAGAGTAAAACAAAATGCATAACCATTTAAAATCGCAGGGGCCGATGCCCTCATCGGCCCGCTGTTTTACGACAATGTGCGTAATGCAGCGGGTCGATCCGGGGATCGGCCCGCTGCGATTTTGGTACAACAGGCATTTCGAGACAACGCCTTTTGTTATTCATACAACAGCAGGACATTCGCCGCCGCGACGCCCAGCTCCGCGGGAAAAGTTTGCGGCCGTCTGTCCTTCGGCAGCCTCCACCAGATCGGGGGGCTGTCTTCTTTCTGCCCGGCATAGCGAAACTGGAGGATATGCTCAAAGGGCTCCTCCATCTCTTCGACGTAGCGGACCGGAAAACGGTTCTGCTGAGCGGCGGGGCTGAAATAGTGCGCGCGGATGCCGACGGCGCAGAGGCCGTCTTGTATCTTCTGTTTTGTTTCGAGCGTCACGCCCCAGTCCGGGATCTCCGCGCGGTAATCGTCCAGCTTTCGCGCTGCCGCAATGTTCTTGCAGCCGGTGAGGATCGCCGCCTGTACGCTGCCGGGATCGGCAAAGAGCGCCTTGGTCGGCTTGACGCAGAGCAGCCGCCCCGCGTCCATGACCGCGATGCGCTCGCTCATATTGTAGGCCTCGCCGCGGTCGTGGGTGACCATCAGAACCTCTCTCCCGAAACGGGAGAGCAGATCTCTGAGCTCAATCTTGAGCGAGTCGCGCAGATGCCCGTCAAGGGCGGAAAAGGGCTCGTCCAGGAGCAGGAGCTTCGGATCGCTGACCAGGATGCGCCCCAGGGCGACGCGCTGCTGCTGTCCCCCGGAGAGCTGGGCAGGCCTGTGGTTTTCCAGTCCCTCCAGGCGCAGCATGCGCAGCATTTCCGCAAGGCGCTTCTCTTTTGCGCTTTTGTCCTTTTCCCGGCAAAGGCCGCAGAGGATATTCTGCCGCACGCTCATGTTCGGAAACAGGGCGTAGTTCTGAAAGAGATAGCCCACCTGGCGCTCCTGCGGCGGGAGCTTGATACGCGCTTTCGAGTCGAACAGCACCGTGCCGTCAAGCTCGATATATCCCTCGTCCGGCTTCTCTACGCCAGCGATGCACTTGAGCGTCATGCTCTTGCCGCAGCCGGAGGCACCCAGCAGACTCGTCACACCGTTTTCCGCCGTGAAATCCACGTCCAGCCGAAACGTGCCGAAGTCCTTTTTGATCCTGACGATGAGACTCATGCCTTCACCGCCTTTTTCTGCCGGGTCTCCAGCAAGTTCACGGTCAGGAGAACGACGGTGCTGATGGCGAGGTTCACCATCACCCAGAACATGGCGCCCCGCTCGTCGTCGGTACGCCAGAGCTGGTAGACCGTGGTGGAGATCGTGGCGGTCCTGCCGGGGGTGTAGCCGATGAGCATGCTGGTCGCGCCGTATTCGCCGAGGGCGCGGGCGAAGGCCAGCACCGTCCCCGCGAGAATGCCCTGGCGGCAGGCGGGCATGCGGATGCGCCAGAAGATATAGGTATTGCTGAGGCCGAGTGTCTGCCCCGCGTAAGCGAGGTTCCGGTCAAAGCTCTCAAACGCGCCGCGGGCCGTGCGGTACATCAGCGGGAAGGCCACCACCGCGGCTGCCAGAACGCCGCCGTACCAGGTCATGACGAACTTGATCCCATGCTGCAACAAAAACGCCCCGACAGGCCGCTTCACCCCGAAGATCAGCAGCAGGAAATAGCCGCAGACCGTGGGCGGCAGTACCATCGGCAATGTCAGAATCACGTCCAGAATACCCTTGACGGCGCGGGGCAGCTTTGCCGCGTAGTACGCGAAGAAGATGCCCGTAAAGAAGACCAGCACACAGGCGATCGCGGAGATGCGCAGAGAGTTGTAAAGGGGATACCAGTCAATTGTCATTTTGTTTTTCCTCAGGGCAGCACCGCATAATCCGTCTTCGGCGCTTTCCGGAAAAATTGCGCTCTGGTTTTGTCATTTTTTCTTGAAATACACAAAGTATTCCTGCGAAAAACTGCCTTCATCAGAACTCGATTTATCTCGAAATTCGCTCTCGCCGAATTATGCGGTGCTGCCTCAGCAGAGATGTTCTCTTTTCCCCTGCTCCAGCTCCGCCCAGATTGGGGATTGGGCGCGCAGGGTCTCCACCGCGTGGGGGACGACGTTCAGGATATGGTCGATGTCCGCGTCCGTGTTGTACTCCCCGATGGACAGGCGCAGGGAACCGTGGGCCAGCTCATGCGGGACGCCGAGGCTTAAAAGCACATGACTGGGATCGAGCGAGCCGGAGGCGCAGGCGCTGCCCGAAGAGGCGCAGATGCCCTCCCGGTCCAGAAGCAGCAGCAGGCTCTCCCCTTCCACGCCCTCAAAGCACAGATTGACCGTGCCGGGGACATGGTGTTCGAGACTGCCGTTGATCCGGCTGTGGGGGATGCGGCTGAGACCTTCGATCAGACGGTCACGCATGGCGGTCACGCGCGGGGCGTCCTGGGGCATACGGTCGCAGCTCTCCTTCAGCGCGGCAGCCAGGGCTATGATGCCCGCCACGTTTTCCGTTCCGGCACGCTTGCCTCTCTCCTGCGCGCCGCCCTCGATAAAGGAATACAGCGGGATATTTTTGCGGCAGTACAGCGCGCCTGCGCCCTTGGGCGCATGGAATTTATGCCCCGAGAGGGAGAGCATGTCGATGTTCATGGCCTGCACGTCGATGGGGAGATGCCCCGCCGCCTGTACCGCGTCGGTATGGAAAATGACGCCCTTCCCGCGGCAGAGCGCGCCGATTTCGGCAATGGGCTGGACGGTGCCGACCTCGTTGTTGGCAAACATCACGGACACGCAGCAGGTATCGTCCCGGATGGCGGCGGCAACATCCTCCACGCGCACGACGCCGTCGCCGTGCACGTCCAGCAGCGTCACCGCAAAGCCCTCCTTCTCCAGCTGCCTGAGCGTATGCAGGACAGCGTGATGCTCAAAGGCGGTGGAGATCAGGTGCTTTTTCCCCTTGCGCGCTCCGGCGCGGGCGCAGGATCGGAGCGCCTGGTTGTCGCTCTCGCTGCCGCAGGAGGTGAAATAGATCTCCTTCGGACTTGCAGAGCCCAGGCACACCGCCACCGTGCGGCGCGCCTGTTCCAGGCTCTCCGCCGCCCGCTGTCCGAAGGCGTAGAGGGTGGAGGGGTTTCCCCACTCATCGGTGAGATATGGCAGCATGGCCTCCAGCGCGGTTTTGCTGACACAGGTGGTGGCCGCATTGTCTGCGTATACGAACATGTGTATCTCCCCTCTCCGGGTTTCGGTTATTTCGTTATCGGGGTAAAGCCAACACCCCGGAAGACCTCTGCCGCCTCCTCGCCCATGAGGTAATCAAGAAAAGCCCGGGCGGCTTCGGGATGCCTGCTGATGTTCAGAACGGCGGCAGGATAGATGACCTGACCGCACATCTCCTTGGAAGCCGTGTCCACAACCTCGAGCCCCGCGGAAAAAGCGTCGGTACCGTAGACCACGCCGCAGTCCACGCTCCCCTCCTTGACCTGAGTGGTGACCTCCTTGACATTGCTGCCGTAGGTGAGGAGGCCGGCCCTGGCAAGTTCTTCCTCGTTCAGTTCATAGAAGGCCAGGATCTTCTGTGTGTATTGCCCGACCGGCACATCGCTGTTGCCCATGGCGAGAAAGACGTCGCCCGCCTTCAGCAATTCAGCCAGTTGATCAAAGGACTTGACGCCCTTGGGGTTTCCCTCGGGGACCACCAGGGCGACCTTGTTTTCCAACAGGTTCACGCGACTGCCCTGCAGGACGAAGTCCAGGCCGTCGGGGTTCTTCTCCTTGTCGCTCTCCGCGTCCAGCGCGT
Source organism: uncultured Eubacteriales bacterium (assembly GCA_900321275.1). Lineage (GTDB taxonomy): Bacteria > Bacillota > Clostridia > Oscillospirales > Oscillospiraceae > Limivicinus. Next base: position 3,990 of record ONVI01000054.1, read on the forward strand.
TCATCTGCTTTGGCGCGGCGGAGATGAAAAGATCGCAGTCCGCGCCCTCCTGAATCTGGGTCTTGAGCGTGCCGGAGGAGTCAAAGTTACAGGTGATCGTGACGTCGGGGTTTGCTTCTTCGTACTTTGCTTTGAGCTCGGTCAGCGTCTCCGTCATGGAGGCGGCGGCAAAGACGATGAGCTCGGTTTTGTCCTTCGCGCTGTCGGCGAAGGCCGCGGGGCTTGCGGCGGCTGCCAGCAGCAGGATCATCGCCAGCAGCAGCGCCAGGGGTTTTCTCGCTTTCATGTTTTTTCCTCCTTCCCGTATCTCAGGGAAATATTATATAAACACGGCTTTACGTGCTTATACCATGAAAGACTTTCGCGCCTCCCTCTCTGAGGGAGGGGGACCGCGAAGCGGTGGAAGGAGTCATCCTGCGTCTTTTGCGCGCGCAAAAGGACGGGCTTTAACTCCTTCAAGGGGGGAAGCCAGAGGGTCTTATACGCCCTTCCCAAATCCGCAGTTCGGGAAGTGGCAGACCTTGCAGTTGAGACACAATCCGCCGTGGCCGAGGCCCGACAGATGCTCCTTCGTGATGGGTGTGTCCGTCACAAGCCAGGGCAGGAGCAGATCGAAAATCGTGCGTCTGGCGTACATGACGCAGCCTGGCAGGCCGCAGACCGGGCGACCGTCGGGCATGTAGGAGACGAGGAACATCGCGCCCGGCAGCACCGGGGAGCCGTAGGAGACGATGTTCGCGCCGGTGTTTTTGATGGCAAGCGGTGTCTTGTCGTCGGGATCGACGCTCATGCCGCCGGAGCAGAGCACCATGTCGCAGCCCTTTGTCAGCATATCCAGCACGGCGGCGGTGATCTTCTCATGGTCGTCGTTCAGTACGACATGCTCTGTCATCTCGCAGCCGCCGAATTCATGCAGTTTCTCGACGATGACGGGGGTAAAGGTATCCTGAATTCTTCCGTAATAGACCTCGTTGCCGGTGGTGACGACACCGACCTTTTTGCTTTTCAGCGGCAGCAGGCGCAGCAGGGGTTCCGGGCCGACAGCCGCCTTTGCGCGCTCCATCCGCTCCTTTTCAATGACGAGCGGGATCACACGGGTGCCGCAGAGCTTGTCGCCCCGTTTCACCACGAAGCCGGAGGCGCGGGTCGCGATCATCATATCGCCCAGGGCGTTGACCGCGCGCAGCCGCTCCAAATCAATGAGCAGCAGCCCGTCCTCGTCGGCGATGATCTCGATCTTGCCCTCCTTCGGCTCGGTAGCGTGCATGTTCTCATTGATGCACAGATCGCGCAGGATCTCCGCCGCCTCGTCCTCATGGAGCATATTCTCGTTGTTTTCCCAGATATAAATATGATCCTTGCCGACGCTAAGCAGCACCGGCACATCCTCCGGCCGGATGACATGGCCCTTTCGGAAGACAGGCCCCTTCTTCTCGTCCTTTATGATCTGGGTGATGTCATGGCACAGCACATGCCCGACAGCCTCTTCGGTTTTCATCAGCTTCATGGCGGCAGCTTCCTTTCCAAGTTCAGATCGTTTACCGAATTATAAATAAAAGCAATTCGCTTGTTTCCATTATAAAGAACCGCGGTAGGAAAGTCAATTCCCCCGCGGCTCTTTTCTTTCAAATTTTCAAAGGAAGCGCCGATTAAATCGACGTGTGCAGACTGGCGAGTGGATTTTTTGTCTGACGAAGCCTGAAAAGCGATGGAATACTTTGTGTATTTCGAGCTTTTCAGGCAATGCCACACCGTCAGGATGTGCGCGGAGACTTATTCAGCGTTTCCCAAATAATCGGTGTCAGGTATTTCGCGCAGAAGGGTTTGATTTTGCCCTTGTCGTACACATGCAGGGAGCACGAATGGAGGCGCTCAATATTCAGGTTCATCGCGTCATGAAAGGCCATGGCCGAAAGGGTCAGGCTCTCATGCCGCAGGCGGTAGAGGAAGGTGTCAAAGTCCATCTCGTCCGAAAAATTGCCCTCCGGCTTCGGCTCCTCCGGGGCGCGCCGCCAGTGGCGGGCCACATACGCGCGGTTATCCCGCTCACAGCCGCGCGTGCGGGATGAGTGCGTGATGGAACTCAGCGGGCGAAGACCGGTGTCAGGGTCGATCAGAAAGCTCGCGTGAAAACCGCAGAGCGGATGGTCGCAGCGGGAGGGCATAAAGCTTGTAAGTGGGATGTTTGCCTGCTCGGCGATATCCGCCATAAGCGCGTCGAGCGTATAGCGCTCCGACTCCTGCGGCGTTTTCGGATAGCGCCCGAAATACGACACCGGCTGGAAATGGACGCCCCGCACGGCGGGCGACAACGCGCAGGCCAGCGCGATGATCTCTCCCAGGTTATCGTCGTTGACGCCCCTGACCACCGTCGGCACCAGCGTGACGCCCAGGCGGCTTTCGCCGCAGACGCGGATCGCCTCTTTTTTGATCTCCAACAGCTTCGCGCCCCGCAGCGTTTCATAGATATCGTCGCGCGTACCGTCGAACTGTAAAAGCACAATGTCCAGTCCTGCGTCTGCCAGTCTCTTTGCATATTCCGGCTCCTGCGCAAGACGCAGGCCGTTGGTGTTGAGTTGGACATAGCTGCATCCCGCTTCTTTGGCAAAGCGTGTGAGCTCCGGCAGATCGTCCCGCAGCGTTGGCTCCCCGCCCGATAGCTGCAAAAGCGGGCTTCCGCACTGACGCACAATGTCCCGGACCGCGTCCTTGAGTTCGTCAAGGCCCGGCTCCCGCGCGCCTTCGCCGCCGCAGGCAAAGCAGTAGCGGCAGCGCAGATTACAGCGCTCGGTGACCTCCAGCAGGCAGCAGCAGGTGCCGATCTCATGCTCGGCGCAGATCCCGCAGTTTTCGGGACAGCCGAGGCCCTTGTCCTCCGGCAGCGGCGGCGTCCCCAGAAGCCAGGATTCCCAATCCGTTTTACCCTGCCACACGGGCACACGAAAAGCCCCGTGCTCCGGGCAGCGTTTTTCCAGCAGGATACGTCCGTCCGTCTCCTTTGTCAGCGCCGCAGGGAGATTCTGCAGGCAGACGGGGCAGACGGACCGCGTCTCACGAATGACTGCGCCCATCTTATTCCCCCAGGCCGAAGTGGTCTTTTTTGAAGACCGTAATCTCCAGCTGATAACGCGCCGATACTTCTCTGACAGCGTCTTCGATCAGGCGGTCCAGTGTCTCGTCCGGGCAGACGGCGCTGGTGTTGAGGAGCACCGCCAGATCGGTGCAGGGATTTTCAAAGCGATGGAACAGCTCGACCGGCCGATCCACGCCGAGGATATCCGCCTTGCCGTAGTCTCCCTCCGGTCCCCACGCCAGGAGCTTGAGATGCGGGATCTCCCCGCCCGCCGCGCCCGCTGTGCGCTGAATCTCCCGCGCGAGCTCCGTCAGATAGGCGTTTCCGTCAAAATCATCGCAGCAGACCAGTGCGCGGTATTGCAGATAGTATTCGCTCAGGCTGCCCATCGCGTTTTGCAGATCGTCCGCCTCATAGTCGATCTCCGGGTGACGAAGCGAAGCCGTCCCGTCCCGCAGGGCAAGCGCCAGCGCGTCCAGCCCCTCCCCTGTCTTCGCGCTGACGGAAACCTGCTTTGCCCAGGGATAGCGCTCTTGAAGCCAGGCGAGGTCCGCGTCCCGCTCCGATGCCTCCGGCAAGTCGCATTTGTTCAGGACGATCAGGTCCGCCTCTTTGAGCTGCGCATCCAGAATAATGCCCATGTCCCCGGCCTCGCCGCTTCTGATCAGCGAGAGATTCCGGGGCTCGATCAGCACCGTGAACGGTCCGAGGGCGAACTGTCCGGGGTAATGCTCTGTCAGGCCGTGATAGACATGCTCCTGGGCACCGACGCCGAAGCCGGGAATATCGGAGACGATCAGCTCACAGCCCTCGTCGAAATACCCGTTCAGCCGCGTCATGAGCACATCGTGGCAGAAGCAGATGCACGCATCCGTGATCTGCGACGCATTGCATCCTTCCAACTGTGCCAGCTTATGGTCGGCCAGTGTCACCCCGGTGCCGAGATCGTTGGAGATCATGGCCGCCCTGCCATAATGCGCGGAATAATACCGTGTCAGCGCCATCATGGTCGTCGTCTTTCCCGAGCCGAGAAAGCCGCTGAAAACCACAAATTTTTTCATAGTTCTCTCCTCTGTCCTGTCGTGTCCGATGCCGCCATTATAGCGCCGCCAGGTTTTCGGCGCAAGTGGGAAACAGACATAAAGCAGGAGACAGTATTAATTGAGAAGAGGCCGCCTGCCAAACGGCAAAGCGGCCTCGAAATGTCTCTGTTTCCTTTACGCTGCATTCGGAAGCGCTTCCTCAATGCCGGGCAGTCCTGTCTTCTTCACACCGTCGCCATAGATCGTTTTCCAGTCGTTCGCCATGGAGAAGGCTGTCCACCCCTGCTCTTCCACGATTTTGTTATATTCCGCAGCTTTTTCATCACTGCCGTATTCACGGACCGTGTCGTCACACACGACAAAGAAGCCCATGCCGGTATGCTTCGGGTTGCCCTCGGCAAAGTTCAGCATCGAGTAATCGCCGGAGCTGTTTCCGAAGGCCAGAACCGGGCGCTTTCCGATCTCCCGCACAATAGCGGCCGCCTTGCCGGACTTGCCGCATTCCACCGGATCGAGCGGCGAGCCGAGCAGGATTTTCTCGTCTTTGCCCATGTTGTATTCGTCGGCCGGTTCATCGCCCTTTCCGGAGGCAACATACGGCACGTCGGTCGCGACCACATGGTCAAACGGGATGCCGAAACGCTCCACCAGCGCACGGACAACCTCGCGTTCGCAGGCCGAGACCATCCAGACGTCAAAGTCGTTCGCGCGCAGATAATCGATTACTTCAAGCATGGGCTTGTAGAACGACTGCCCGTATGTCATGCCTTCAAAGCCCACCGCGTCGGTATGATCGGCAAAATCGACCACGTAAGCGCGGAACTCCTCGGGGGTCATGCCGACGAAAGCCGACGCGATCAGCTGGTCCTGCGAGAGGCCCGCGGGATAGAACGTCTCCCCCTTGGAATACGCGTGGTCACGGGTCTGCTGTATGGCGTCCCGCTCCTCTTCGGTCGCGCTGAACGAGGGGTCATCCAGGACGCGGTGCATCGTCAGGCACCAGTCGATATAGATGGGCGCTTTCTCACAGAGGATCGTCCCGTCCATGTCAAAGACGGCGATGCGGTCTGCCGGCTCCAGATAGTCGGGGCCGGAGGGGTCAGTGCAGGAAGCCACGAAATCCACGAGCTCATGCAGGGATGCGCTGTCCGGATTCCAGGAGGGAAAAACCGCGGCATAATCCACGGGCTTTTTCTCTGAATCCTCGGCCTGCGCCGCTTGCGGCGGCGCTTCTGTCACGGCAGGGGCTGCGGGGGTTCCCTGCTGCCTGACCCATACAAAGGCCACAATTGCGGCGATTACGACGCCTGCCAGAAAGGCAAGCAGCAGCGAGAGCGTGTTTTCCTTTTGTTCTTTCATCATACAGTCCTCCGGCAACAAACAGAATATGCGCTTGACGGGCACACAGGAAAAATCTCCTTTAATTGGTGCCCGTATCATAACACGATCCGATCATATTGGCAAGTCACAGGATATCGGGAGAGGCTTGCCCCAGCCGGCGCTTCTGTGCTATGATGGCGGCGGCAAAGGAGGGACGGTCATGCTTCTGATTCGTGACGCGAAGCCGGAGGACGCGGCGCGGCTTCTCGAAATCTACGGCCCCTATGTGGAGAACACGGCGATCTCGTTTGAGTACGAAACGCCGGGACTTGAAGAGTTTCAAAGCCGCATACGCACCATATCGGCGCACTATCCGTATCTTGTTCTGGAGGAGGACGGGCAAATCGCGGGCTACGCCTACGCCGGGGTCTTCAAGGCCCGCGCGGCCTACAGCCGCTCCTGCGAGGTGACGATCTATCTCGACCCTCACATGCACAAGCGCGGGATGGGGCGCATGCTGTACGAGGCGCTGGAGCAGCGGCTGAAAGCGCAGGGGATTTTGAATCTATACGCCTGCATCGCCTGGCCCATCGTCCCGGATGAAACGCTCTCGACAAACAGCGCGGATTTTCACGCGCACATGGGCTATACCAGGGTCGGGGAATTTCATTGCTGCGCTTACAAATTCGGCCGCTGGTACTCCATGATCTGGATGGAGAAGTTCATCGGCGAGCATGGGCAGCAGCGGGATTGCCTGGGAAGCGCTGATTAAATTGACGTGTGCAGACTGGCGAGTGGATTTTTCGTCTGACGAAGCCTGAAAAGCGACGGAATACTATGTGTATTTCGAGCTTTTCAGGCAAAGCCAGGCGGAAAATCCGTCATCAGAATGCGCGCGGGGATTTATGCAGCGTTTCCCTTTCGCACCTGACGCAGGAAGCGCAGCCGGCACAATTGCCGCCGCAGGAGGATCTGCCCGTTTTTTTGTCACGGATCATGCCCCGGAGCAGCAGGCCGACGATCAGCGTAATCACGGCGACAAGCGCGATATTGATGAGATTGGCGGAAAGCCATACAAACATAGGATCACATCCTTCCGCTGACTACTTCACGGTCAGCTTCTGCGCTTCCTGATAGGGTTTGAAGAGCTGCCAGAGGATCAGCGCCAGCATGACGAGGGCGAGAGTCAGGCCGACGGCGCTCATGCCGCCAGCAAACGTGCGTCCGAGCTGCCAGACGATGAAGGCCATGACCCAGGCAAAGCAGCACTGATAGCCGATGGCAAACCAGGTCCATTTGCGGCTGTTCATCTCGCGCTTGATGGCGCCGATGGCGGCAAAGCAGGGCGCGCACAGGAGGTTGAAGATCATGAACGCGTAGGCGGCAAGTTTGCCGTGTCCGCCGGAGAAGGCGTTAAAGTCCTCGGCGACGCGATCCCAGATCTGATTGCCGTTCTCCTCCAGCTCTTCCTCGCCGTCCTTATCGTCGTAGGCGTACATGATGCCGAAGTTGGCGACGACCTCTTCCTTGGCAACCAGACCGGTGACGGTGGCGGCGGTGGGCTTCCAGTCGCCGAAGCCGAGGGGTTTGAAGATGATGGACACGGGCTGCGCGATACGGGCCAGGAGGGAGTCGTCCATGGGCTCGACCTCATCCTCGGGGATACCCATGCGCTCGGCTACCTGCGCGGTATATGCATCATTGACAAGGCTTTCGTCCTTGTAGAGGTCTTTCACCATGCCGAATTTGCCGTTTACAAAGCCGAAGCCGGTGAGGAACCAGATCACGATGGAGGACACTACGATGACCGTTCCGGCGCGTTTGATGAAGGACCAGCCGCGCTCCCACGCGCCGCGAAGGACGTTGCTCCAGGCGGGCAGATGGTAAGGCGGCAGCTCCATGACGAAGGGGGCCGGATCGCCCGCGAACATCTTCGTCTTTTTGAGCATGATGCCGGAGAGCACGATGGCCGCGATGCCGATGAAGTAGGCGGAGGTGGCAACCCAGGTGCTGCCCCCGAAGAGTGCGCCTGCGATGAGGCCGATGATGGGCATTTTCGCGCCGCAGGGGATGAAGGTGGTGGTCATGATGGTCATGCGGCGGTCACGCTCGTTCTCGATGGTACGGGTCGCCATAACGCCGGGTACGCCGCAGCCGGTGCCGACCAGCATGGGAATAAAGCTCTTGCCGGAAAGGCCGAACTTGCGGAAAATGCGGTCCATAATGAAGGCAATGCGCGCCATGTAGCCGCAGTCCTCCAGGATGCACAGCAGCAGGAACAGCACGAGCATCTGCGGCACGAAGCCGAGCACCGCGCCGACGCCTGCGAGAATGCCGTCGGAAATGAGGCCGACCAGCCAGGGGGCGACGTTCCAGCTCTCCAGCAGCGCGCGGGAGCCCTCCTGAAGCCACGCCCCGCCCAGCACGTCGTTGGTCCAGTCGGTCAGGGCGGTACCGATGGAGATGCCGCCGCCGCCGATGGGCGCTCCCATGGACAAGGCGTAGACCAGCCACATGACCAGCACGAAGATCGGAAGGGCAAGAACGCGGTTGGTAACGATCCGGTCGATCTTATCGGAAACGGAGAGCTGCCCCTTCCCTTTCTTTTTATAGATTCCCTTCAGCAGCTCGCCGATGCAGACATAGCGCTCGTTGGTGATGATGCTCTCGGCGTCGTCGTCCAGTTCCTTTTCGGCGGCCTGAATGTCCCGCTCGATGTGTGCCTTGACTTCGTCGCTGAGATGCAGGCTCTCCATAACCTTTTCGTCACGCTCGAAAAGCTTGATGGCGTACCAGCGCTGCCGCTCCTCGGGGAGATCGTGCACCGTGACCTCCTCAATGTGGGCCAGGGCATGCTCCACTGGGCCGGAGAAGCGGTGCTGCGGGATGGTCTTGCCGTTTTTCGCCGCGTCGATCGCGGTCCTGGCGGCGTCCTCCACCCCGTCGCCCTTGAGGGCGGAAATCTCGACAATTTTGCAGCCGAGCTGTTTGGACAGTTCCCTGACGTTGATGCTGTCCCCCGCCCTGCGCACCAGATCCATCATGTTCAAAGCGATGACCACGGGGATGCCGAGCTCCGTGAGCTGTGTGGTCAGGTAAAGATTTCGCTCAAGATTTGTGGCGTCCACGATGTTCAGGATGGCGTCAGGCTTTTCTTCGATCAGATAGTTCCGGGCGACGACCTCCTCCAGCGTGTACGGAGAGAGCGAATAGATACCGGGCAGGTCAGTCAGGATGACGTCCTTATCGACGATCAGCCTGCCCTCCTTCTTCTCCACCGTGACGCCGGGCCAGTTGCCGACGAACTGGTTGGAGCCGGTCAGCTTGTTGAACAGGGTCGTTTTTCCGCTGTTCGGGTTTCCCGCAAGAGCAATGCGAATCTTCTTATCCATGTTCCCGCCTCCTTACTCGATCTCGATCATTTCCGCATCCGCTTTGCGGATGCTCAGCTCATAATCCCGAACGGTGACCTCAATGGGATCGCCCAGGGGAGCAAGCTTCCGAACCGTGACCTCCACGCCGCGGGTAATGCCCATGTCCATGATGCGGCGCTTGACGGCACCCTCGCCGTGGAGCCTGACAACCTTTACCGTCTGGCCGACCTGCGCGTCTCTAAGTGTTTTCATACAGTTCTCTCCTTCTATCCTCATTTTGATCTCTCTGCCATTTTTAAGCGCCTTGACGGGTAATCCCTCAAGATACATCTCCCGCGCTCAGAATGGCACGTGAGAAGATTAAACGAAAATCTTTGCGGCCATCTCGCGGCTGATGGCCACGCGGGATTCCCGGATCCTGACAATCAGATTGCCGCCGATGGTGTTCATCACCATGACGCTGCTGCCCACGGTAAAGCCCAAATCCTCCAAATGCTTTTTTGTCTCGGGATTTCCGCCAACCCGTCTGATCACAGCTTCCTCACCCGCGTCCGTCAACGTCAGAGGCATCATGGGGGTCCCTCCTTTCTGCATTGCGCTAACTTGGATTAGAGATATTTAATAGTCGGGTATTAAAAATAGCTAATATTGCTTAGATATTTCGCAGTTTAACACCTATTATTAATATTGTCAATATCTAACTCACATTTGTTGAGGGGCAGAAACAATACTGTTATCCGATAAGGCAGTTTGAAAGATTTCCGAGGCAGATTTGCGTCAGGCAAGGCAGCGGACGCAGAGCATACTTTGTGTATGGTCAAGTCCGATCACGAAGCCTGGCACAAATGGAAAGATTCAAACTGTTCTATCGGATAATCGTATAAAACCAGCGCATTACCGATCCTCCGTTTCTCAGAGTTCGATAATGCGCTGATTTTTTACCAGATATCCGTGTCGCCGGTCTCTTTGCCCTTGACCCAGTAGAGTTTATTCTGGTCGATACGAACGTAAACCTTATCCACATCGCCGACCAGCGTTTTGACGGCATCCACCGTGATCTCACCGCCGAACGGAGACTGGAGAATAACGGTGGGGACAGGCTTCTTTGCTGCCGCCTTCTTCGGCGCCGCTTCTTTCTTCTCGGCCGGTTTCTTTTTCGCCGCGGCTCTCTTCGCCGGCTTCACAGCCTTCTTCCCGACCGGTGCAGGGGCGGCAGGCGCAGGTTCAACGGCTTTCGCAGCAGGAACGGCAGCGGCTTCCGCGGCAGGCTCTGCGGCGGGTTTTTCGCTCTTTGCTTCCTTCTGCCCGGCGGGCTTGTCAGTCATCTCTGCCTTCACAGCCGGCGCTGCCGTAACGTCTTCACCGTACACTTCCATGATCTTTGCGGTCAGCTTATTGCTGAGCTTCAGGCGTCCCGCTTCGACCGCGGAGATGGCGTTGCTGCTGACGCCAAGGGATTTTGCAAGCGCGGATTGCGTAAGTTTGTATTTTTCGCGGAGTTCTTTGACAGTCATTTGATTTCCCCCTAAAAGATTTTGCGGGCTTATTGTACTACAGTTTTTCAAAACCGTCTATATGGAACTTTGCAGCTTTTTCCGGTTTTTTGCATTCTGTGCCGATCACATTGTTTCCTTGGGAAGCGCTGAACGCCGCATCGGTCTGCCCCTTCTTCAAACAGGGTGCAATGTCGGCCGGGCCTCAGACGTTCAGCACCTCGGGGCCGACGGTTTTGAACGGCGTATCCTTCAGCACGCACTCGGCCGCGGCGTTGTTCTCCACGCGCAGCAGAATGATGGCGGTGCCCGCCTGGGCGGTGGTAAAGGCGTAGGCGTATTCGATGGAAATATCGTTGTCGGCCAACACGCGGACGACGCCCGCCATGGAGCCGGGTACGTCGTCGATCCTGACGGCCAGCATATCCGTAATGGTGCAGGTATAGTGCGCCTCCTTCAAGAGCGCCAGAGTCTCCTCGGGTCTGTCCACGATGACGCGCAGGATGCCGAAATCCGCCGTGTCGGCGATGGACAGAGAGCGGAGATTCACATTGTGCTGATAGAGGAAATCCGTGACCTCGGCCAGGGTGCCGCTCTTGTTGGCGAGAAAGATGGAAATCTGTCTGATATACATGACGGTGAACCTCCTGTTATATCAATTTCCGCTTGTCGATCAGGCGTTTGGCCTTGCCCTCGCTGCGCTGGATGCTTTTCGGCGGCACAAGGTGCACCTTGGCCGTGATGCCGAGCGTCGTGCGCAGGGCGTCGGTCAGCGCTTTCTCCTTTGCGGTGATGGCGCGAACCGTGTCTGAGAACTGATCGGGCAGCATCTCCACGTCGATGTCGAAGGTATCGGTGTTGTTGACGCGGTCGATCGTGATCAGGTAATTGGAGGAATAGCCCTGCTCCATCAGCACCGTCTCGATCTGGCTCGGGAAGACGTTCACGCCGCGGATGATGAGCATGTCGTCCGTGCGCCCGCGCGGCTTGGACATTTTGATCAGCGTCCTGCCGCAGGAGCATTTATCCCGGCTCAGCACACAGATATCGCGTGTGCGGTAGCGGATCAGCGGGAAGGCCTCCTTGTCCAGCGCGGTGAACACCAGCTCGCCCTGTTCGCCCTCGGGGAGCACCTCGCCGGTATCGGGATCGATGATTTCGGGATAGAAGTGATCCTCGTTGATGTGCATGCCGTGCTGCTCGCAGCACTCGAAGGCGACGCCCGGCCCGCTGGTTTCCGTGAGGCCGTAGATGTCGTAGGCCTTGATGCCGAGGGAGCGCTGGATATCGCGGCGCATCTCCTCCGTCCAGGGTTCTGCGCCGAAGATGCCGGCCTTGAGATGGTTGTCCTCCGGCTTGTAGCCCGCCTCCTTTAACGCCTCGCCCAGGTAAGCGGCGTAGGACGGCGTGCAGCAGAGGATGGTGGACCGGAGATCCATCATGAACTGGATCTGCCGCTCGGTGTTGCCCGAGGACATCGGCAGGGTCAGGCAGCCGACCTTGTGGGAGCCGCCGTGCACGCCCATGCCGCCGGTAAAGAGGCCGTAGCCGTAGCAGACCTGCAGCACGTCCTCCTTCGTTCCGCCCGCAGCCGTGATCGCGCGGGCGCAGCAGCTCTCCCACAGGTCAACGTCATGCTGGGTGTAGAAGGCGACTACGCGCTTGCCGGTGGTGCCGGAGGTGGACTGGATGCGCACGCACTCGGACAGCGGGACGGCCAGCATCCCGCAGGGATAGGCCTCCCGCAGATCCGCCTTGGACAGGAAGGGCAGCTTGCGGATGTCCTCGATGCTTTTGATATCGTCCGGCGTGACGCCCTTTTCTGCCATCTTTGCCCGGTAGTAGGGCACTTTCTCATAGACCCGGTGAAGCTGCTTCATGAAGCGCTCATTCTGCAGTTTGGCCATTTCCTCCCGGGGCATGGTCTCCAGCTCCGGCTGATAGTATTTTTGTTTTTCCATGGGGCTCGACCTCCTCACGCATTCCTGCCCAGCGCAAACGCCTTTCTGTTCATATCCAGGAAGCGCGGGGCGATGCAGGCCTCCATGGCCTCCTGCCATACGCTGTCCTCAAAGTCGAAGTAATGGGACAGGCGGCCCATCAGCACAATATTCGCGGCCTTCGCGCTGCCGGCTTCCTCCGCAAGCTTCAGGGCGTCGAAGGCGTCCACCTTCACGCCGAGCGCCTGCATCTTCTCCGTCAGCCCCTCGGGATAGGACGCCGCGCCCGTAATGACGGGCATGGGGTCAATCTGCTGGGTGCTGGTGACGATCTGCCCGTCCGGGCGCAGATACTCCAGATAGCGCGCGGCTTCCAGCAGCTCAAAGGAAACGATGAAATCCGCCTCGCCCTTGTCCACGATGGGAGAATACACCTTGTCGCCCCAGCGCACATAGGTCACAACGCTACCGCCGCGCTGGCTCATGCCGTGCACCTCGGACACCTTCACGTCATAGCCCTGCCCCATCAGCAGATGGCCGAGCAGCTTGCTGGCGAGCAGCGAACCCTGTCCGCCGACGCCCACAATCATCATATTCTTCGTCATGTCCGCACCTCCTTAAAGACTGAACGCGCCGAATTTGCAAAGCTGGGCGCATACGCCGCAGCCCACGCAGAGCGTGTTGTCAATGCGCGCCCTGCCGTCCTTCATGCTGATGGCGGGGCAGCCGATGCGCATGCAGCTCTTGCAGCTGCGGCATTTCTCCGCATCGATCTTCAGCGGCGGCTTTGCCTTGACGTGCTTGAGCAGTGCGCAGGGACGGCGGCTGATAATCACCGAAGGCTCCTCCGCCGCAAGCTCCTCCTTGAGTGCCGCGTCGCACTCGTCAAGCCGATAGGGGTCGACCACCCGCACGCGGCAGATGCCCATGGAGCGGCAGAGGGCCTCAAGGTCGATCTTGCCCGCGGGCTCTCCCTTTATGTTCAGGCCGGTGGTGGGGTTCTGCTGATGGCCGGTCATGCCGGTGATGGAGTTGTCGAGAATAATGACCGTCGAATCGGACTGGTTGTATGCCACATTGGCAAGCCCCGTCATGCCGGAGTGCATAAAGGTGGAGTCTCCGATCACGGAGACCAGCTTCTCCCCGCTGCCGCCGGCTTTGCGGTAGCCGTGCTGGGAGCCGATGGACGCGCCCATGCAGAGCGTCACGTCGATGGCCTTCAGCGGGGGCGCGGCGCCCAGCGTGTAGCAGCCGATATCGCCCATGACGGTACACTTGTTGTTGGCCAGGGTATAGAAGAGCCCGCGGTGCGGACAGCCCGGACACATCACCGGCGGGCGGCCGGGAACGGTCTCATCCAGCTTGCAGCCGGCAGGCGCCGTCTCGCCGAGGCAGGCAGCCACGAGGTTCTGGGAAAACTCGCCCATGATCGGGAAGATCTCCTTGCCCGTGACCGCAAGCCCGAGGGTGCGGCAGTAGTTTTCCAGGAAGGGGTCGAGCTCCTCCACGACGATGAGCTTGCCGACAGAGGCGGCAAAGCCGCGGATCTTCTTCTCCGGCAGGGGCCAGACCATGCCCAGCTTCAACACCGGGTACCTGTCTCCGCAGACCTCCTTGACATACTGATAGCAGGTGGAGGAGGTGATAAAGCCGACGGAGGCATCCTCGCCCGCGTCGATGCGGTTGACGGCGGCGGTCTCCGCCCACTCGCCCAGCGCCTGCATGCGCGCCTCCACGGTCGGGTGGCGGCGGATGGCATTGGCGGGAGTCATGACATATTTGGCGGGATCCTTCACGTAGGGGCGCGGCTCGGGCACGACGCGCTCGCCCGTCTCCACTAGACTCTGGGCGTGGGCGATGCGGGTGCACATTTTGAGCAGCACCGGGGCGTCAAAGCGTTCGCTGAGCTCGAAGGCGAGCATGGCAAATTCCCGCGCCTCCGCCGAATCGGAGGGCTCCAGCATGGGGAGCTTTGCGGACATCGCGTAGTGGCGGGAGTCCTGCTCGTTCTGGCTGGAGTGCATGCCCGCGTCGTCTGCCACGGCGATGACCATGCCGCCGTTGACGCCGGTGTAGGACATGGTGAAAAGCGGGTCGGCCGCGACGTTCAGGCCCACATGCTTCATGCCGCAGAAGCTGCGCCTGCCTGCCAGGGACGCGCCGAAGGCCACCTCCATGGCGACCTTTTCGTTGGGCGCCCACTCGCAGCAGATCTCGTCATATTTGGCGCATTCCTCCGTGATCTCGGTGCTGGGGGTGCCCGGATAGCTGGATACGACGCTGACCCCGGCCTCGTACAGGCCGCGGGCAGCCGCCTTGTTGCCTAACATCAGTGTTTTCATATCGGTTGCCTCTTTCCTTCCCGGCAGCGGGGCCGGGATTCCAATATTTCTGCTTTGCAGCGATTCCTTCCCCCGCGGGGATCGGGAAATTATTTCATGGACTCCCGCTCAACCAGGCGGTTGGCGGCATAGCGCTCGCGCAGGACATTCTTTTCGATCTTACCCGTGGGATTGCGCGGCACGTCCTCAAAGATCACACGGCGGGGACGCTTGTAGCGGGGCATATCCATGCAGAAGCGGTTGATCTCCTCCTCGGTGCAGGTCTCGCCGTCCTTGAGTTCGATGATGGCCGCGGCGATCTCGCCCAGCCTTTCGTCGGGAAGCCCGATCACAGCCACGTCCTTGACCTTGGTGTTCTGCCGGATAAAGTCCTCGATCTGGACGGGATACAGGTTCTCGCCGCCGGAAATGATGACGTCCTTTTTCCTGTCCACCAGGTAGATGAAGCCCTCCTCATCCTGACGTGCCATATCGCCGGTCCAGAGCCAGTCGCCGTGAAGCACCTCGGCAGTGGCCTCCGGGTTCTTATAGTAGCAAATCATCACGCCGGGGCCCTTGACGGCAAGCTCGCCCACCTCGCCGGGCGTGACATCGGCGCCGTGTTCGTCGAGGATGCGGGTCTCCCAGCCGTAGCCCGGCACGCCGATGGCGCCGACCTTGCGGATGTTTTCCACGCCGAGATGGACGCAGCCGGGGCCGAGGGATTCGCTCAGGCCGTAGTTGGTGTCATACTCATGATGCGGGAAATGCTGCTTCCAGCGGGCGATCAGACTCGCCGGGACGGGCTGCGCGCCGATGTGCATCAGCCGCCACTGGTCAAGCATGTAGTTCTCTTTTTTGAGCTGACCGCTCTCCAGCTTGATCAGGATATCCTGCGCCCAGGGGACCAGCAGCCATACGATGGTGCACTTTTCCTCGCTGACGGCACGGAAGATCCATTCGGGCTTGACGCCGCGCAGCAGCACCGCCTTGCTGCCGGAGACCAGGCTCCCGAACCAGTGCATCTTGGCCCCGGTGTGATACAGCGGCGGGATGCAGAGGAAGACGTCGTCGTGGGTCTGGCCATGGTGCTTCTGCTCGGCAAGGCAGGAGTGCACCAGCGCGCTGTGCCGGTGCAGGATGGCCTTGGGAAAGCCCGTGGTTCCGGAGGAGAAATAGATGGCGGCGCAGTCGTCCTCCTGCAGCAGGACCGGAGGCGCTTCAAAGGAGCAGTAGTTCACGAGGCGGTTAAAATGCTCGGCGTTGGCCGGCAGCTCCGCCTCGCTGCCGACAAAGAAGCGGTAGCGGAGCTTGTCCATGGCCTCCGGGATTAGCTGGAGGCGGTCGATGAATTCGCGGCCGAACACCAGGATTTCCACGTCGGCAAGCTCCAGGCAGTAGGCGATCTCATCGGCGGAATAACGGAAGTTGAAGGGTACGGCAACGCAGCCCGCTTTCAGGATTCCGAAATAGACGGGCAGCCACTCCAGGCAGTTCATCATCAGGATGCCGACCTTGGTCCCCTTCTTGACGCCGCGGCTGAGCAGGAGGTTTGCCAGGCGGTTTGCCTTTTTATCGAAGCGCCGCCAGGTCAGGTCCCGGCGGTAGGGGGCGTCGGTACTGGTCTCAATAAGGCTCGTCTCCCGCCAGTTTTTGGCCTTGTCGCGCTCGTCGGAGGGATTGATCTCCACGAGCGCCATCTCAGCGCCGTACAGTCTTGCGTTTCTCTCCAGAAAGTCCGTGATTACCATGTTGCTTCTCCTCTGTTTTTCTTGTGATCCGGGGCACCAAAAGAAAATCCTCTGTCAGCAACGACAGAGGACGAAAATCTCGTGGTACCACCTCGGTTTATCACGCGCTCACACGTGTGACCTCAACGGATACAAAGCATATCCTGTGCGCGGTATCGGGCGCGCCCGTCAATGCCTACTGCTGTTTCGGCATGCCGCTCGGAAGGGAATTCAGGCCCAGCGCCTTTACCGCCTTGCACCGTCCGGCAGCTCTCTGAAAAGGCAATCCGCGCCCTACTTGGCTTCGTCGTCGCGTTGTGGGATTCAACTAAGGGAAAATGTAACACAGCCGCGGCGGTTTGTCAAACAAAAAAACTGCTTTGTCAGCGTCAAGACGAATCCGATGCGACAAGCCGAATATTTCTGTTGCCTCCCCTCGCCGGACATGATATTATAGAGAAAGAACAAATCAGAGCAATCGAAGGGGGGATGGGTTTGCCTGATCGGAAATGGGCAAAGCGCCTGTATGACTACACGTCTGATGGGCTGATCCTGCTGCATCTGTTTTTGATGCTCTATTATGCCGTCTATTCCGTGCTGCTGATGCTCCTGGTAAACCTGGCCTGTCTGCTGCTCTGCGGGATCGGTCTGTATCTGCTGCGGAAAGAACGGATTCTCGCCCATACGCTGCTGATCTATCTTGTTGAGCTGATTCATCTCACAGTCTCGGCAATCTGGGTGGGATGGAGCGCGGGGATTCAGGTTCCGCTGATCGGGCTGACGGCCATGGTTTTTCTCAGCGAATACCTGGGGCGCTCCATGAAGCTGCCGTATATACGGTCGCTGCCTCTGGCCCTTGTAAACTTCGGCGTGTATCTGACCGCTTTCCCGTTTTTCTTCCATCGCCCCGGCCTTCTGGGGCTTGAGCGCTCGGCAGTCATCACGGCGGAGATGCTGTGGAGCCTGCTTGTGTTCGGCCTGCTCATCTGGGGTATGTTCTCGGTCGTCCAGCTGACGTCCGTCTCGGAGCACAGACTCGCCAACAAGGCCGAGACCGACGAGCTGACCGGTCTGCTCAACCGCGCAGGATACGACCGCCTCCTGAAGGAGCTTGATCTGAACAGCACCACCCTTCTGCTGGTGGATACCGATAAATTCAAGGGGATCAACGACACCTTCGGCCACGAGACGGGCGACCGGGTCTTGCAGAAAATCTCCCGCTCGCTCATGGGGAACTTCCGTCAGAACGACTATGTATGCCGCATCGGCGGCGATGAGTTTGCGATCCTGATGGTGAATGTCGGGACGCTTGAGAATGAAAAGATTGCCGAAAAGATCCGCTACATCAATCGTGAGCTTGCCGGTTCCATCGACGACGAGCTGCCCGCCGTCTCCGTCAGCGTCGGGGTTGCCCACGGGGCGGGAGCCGAAAGCTGGTCGGAGCTGTTCCGGCACGCGGACGCCGTTCTGTACCGCGTCAAGCAAAACGGCGGCCGCGGCTGCATGGTACACAGCGCGGAATCGGCTTGAATCGGCGCACAGGATTTGGTTTTGTCGAAGCGCAGACGCCCTGTCGGAGTCCTCAATTATGCAACATATATGACTCTTCTTCCCGAAAAGCCCCACAGATTGATGTGATTTGTGTACTGTGCCGCTTGACGTGAAATGCGGATTGTGGTATTTTTAGCATATCGTGCAGCCCCAGCAATATTATAATGAAAGAGGTCTGATGCAATTATGAACAAGATCGATCTGAGCAAATACGGTATTACCGGCGCAACCGAGATTATCTACAATCCCAGCTATGAGCAGCTGTTTGAGGACGAGATGGATCCCTCCCTTGAGGGCTTCGACAAGGGCGTGCTGACCGAGCTCGGCGCCGTCAACGTCATGACCGGCGTTTACACCGGCCGCTCCCCCAAGGACAAGTACATCGTCATGGACGAAAACTCCAAGGACACCGT